>NZ_JAHHXM010000021.1 GCF_019037185.1 Oceanobacillus caeni | reverse complement strand
GCATGACTAAATTAGCTGGATTCCTTGGTAGATATGCATTTTTAGGCGCTCAAGGATTTTTTATGAATAATTAAGGTATATTATTGTTTCGGCGAACGAGATTATTTTCCACCTTAAAATCGTTAATATTTCCATTAAGTACAATAGATTCACTTGAACCAAGTTTTAAGTTTTCCACAGTGTTATTTGCAATATGTATGTCTTTCATTGGGCGAGTTCCGTATATTGCAATCCCATGACCATTCCCGTCATCTGCATGGGTTTTAATGCGCTGCACGTGGTTATTTTCTAGTGTAATATGACTGCTAGATCCTGTTACATGAATACCCATTACTGTTTCATTTGCTAAATCGGTTGTTAAATCCTGTATTGTTAATCCACTAATGGTAATATAGTTTTTATTGTTTATCATAACCAAGGATGTATCCCCTTCAACATCCTTCATACCCTCTCCGCTAAGGATAACCTTTTCGTTTTTATAGGGTTTGAAAGTAATTGGCTTCGATTTTGTCCCACTATGTTTAACGACGAGATTTTCGTTATAAGTACCTTTTCGAATGAATACGGTGGATCCCGCTTTTGCTTCTGAAGCAGCTTTTTTCAGTGTGCGAAATGGTTTTGATTTCGTACCGTTATTTTGATCATTACCATTTAAAGCTACGTATATAAAATTAGCGTTTTCCTGTTTTGCATTCGTATGATTTAAAACAAAAAATATGGTGATAACAGCTATTGCCAAGAGGATAAGGATCGTTTTTTTCATATAATCATTCCCTGTATAAAATAAATAAATTTCTTTCTTCGTTCTGGAAAATTCCTATGTCGAATGCTACAGGATTGATTATATCATTATTTCGTTCAGGAGCAGTCAATTGAACAGCTACTAGATTTTATTCTATATCAATTAGTTTTGGTATCAATACCATATTTTTTGAGTCTTCTCATAAAAGTAGATTGGGGAATCCCCAAAAATTGCGCTGTTTTCCTTGTGGACTTGTGCTGTTTATATGCTTCCTTGATAATATCTCTTTCTACATTATCCAAAATTTCAGGTAAGGTATCGCCTTGCAACTGTAAATGTAGATCTTTATTTTCCGTTTCTGCTTTGTGGAATCGTTCCGGAAGATCAGATAAAGAAATTTCATCTTGTTTGACCATAACGACAAGTTGCTCCACAAAGTTTTCCAATTCCCTAATATTTCCTGGCCATGTATAATTTTGAAGTATTTCAATTGCTTCCATCGTGAAAAAACGATTTTTTTTATGTCGTGTATTAAACGTATTTAAATAAAACTGCAGAAGCGGAAAAATATCTTCTTTACGTTCGCGTAGAGGTAATATCGTAATTGGTAAAACATTAAGACGATAAAATAGATCCCTACGAAACGTACCTTCGTCTATCATCGTTTCTAAATGACGATTCGTCGCTGCGATAATCCGAATGTTTGCATTTTTTGTTTGTAAAGCGCCAATCGGCTTATATGTTTTATTTTGTAGTAATTGAAGAAGTTTAGATTGCAAATGAAGCGGAAGTTCACCGATTTCATCAAGAAATAGAGTGCCGGATTCGGCCAATTGTATCAAACCAACCTTTCCACCGGTATTTGCCCCTGTAAAAGCCCCTTTACTATAGCCAAAAAGCTCAGATTCGATAAGGGTTTCAGGTATGGATGCACAATTAACATGGATAAAAGGTTTATCATGCCTTTCGCTTAAGTTATGAATTTGTTGGGCGACAATATTTTTTCCGACGCCGGTTTCTCCAGTTATTAAAACGGTTGTATCTACACTTGCAACGGTCTCAATTATTTCGGAAAGTCTTACAAATGACTGGCTTTGTCCAACAAATGTAGTTCCATTTTTATTAAGCAGTTTATCCTTATTTAATTTCCTGAATTCTTGAATATAGCGTTGGAGAAGAGCATTAATTTCTCCGAGTTCAAGCTGGGGAGCACTGGAGGCAATTTTATTCATATTCCTGCCATGCGCGACCACATATTCGATATCTCCATCGTCACTCAAAATAAGATGGCCCGTGGTCATATATTTTTCTCCGTTTACCAGTGTTTGTACTTTTGTAATGGTTTTTCCTGTTTCAATCACTTTTTTTATGATAGAAGGATTAAATACTCCCTCATTTTCTAGTTCTGCCACACTTTTTCCGATCATTCTTGATTTATGACTTTCGAATATTTTTTTATTTATTTCGTTCATCCACAAGGTTTTGCCTGTCTTGTCAGTTATATAAATAGCATCATCGAGTGAATTAAGAATTTTAAGAAAATAAATTTGTTCAATTTCAATATTTTTTTCTATCATCATAGCCCACCTTAAACCGTTTTTCTGTATTAATGAGTCATTTTTGGATCATTATTATATTTTATCACAAAGTATTCATAAAAAATGAACCAAATATAAATCAGTGTTGAGGGAAGTGAGCTGATTTTGGTTCACCTTTTACTTTTATCGCGTGAAAATAAGTTGTATTCCGTTTGAATTTGTCCATTATTCCGGTAATTAGGATATTTAATACTGGCATGAAAATTGCATATATAGTTGCAGATGCTGAGCAATGATAAATGGGTGCATCATCAGAAACTAAGATATCGGAAAGGAGAAATGGTAATGACAGCAATACAAGATGATATAGCAGGCTTTGTCGAACAAAATAAGGGAGAAATGGTGAAATGGAGACGTCATTTACATCAGAATCCCGAATTATCTTTCCATGAAGAGGAGACTTCCCAGTTTGTTTATGATACGCTGCAATCGTTTGGGAACCTTGAGGTTACACGTCCAACAACAACAAGTGTAATGGCTCGCTTAGTCGGTGAACACCCCGGGGAAACAATCGCATTCCGTGCCGATATGGATGCTTTACCAATCCAGGAGGAAAATACATTTGAATTCGTTTCTAAAAATCCGGGTGTCATGCACGCTTGTGGACATGACGGGCATACGGCCATGTTGTTATGTACGGCTAAAATTTTATCCGGTCTAAAGGATCAAATAAATGGGGAGATTCGATTTTTATTCCAACATGCAGAAGAGCTACCTCCTGGAGGAGCAATACAAATGGTTGAGGCTGGCGTGATGGATGGTGTTGATAAAGTTATCGGTTTACACCTTTTGCCTACAATGGAGACTGGCACATTGGCTGTAGATTCAGGACCCATGCAATCCGCAGTTGATAATTTCGATATTAAAATTATCGGAAAAGGCGGACATGGCGTTTCCCCCCACGAAACCATTGACAGCTTGGCCATTGCTTCCCAAGTCGTTTCTAATCTGCAGCACATTGTATCAAGAAATACTGATCCTTTTGATGTACTAGCGTTATCAGTGACCAAAATTAATAGCGGTGCAGTTGATAGTACTGCAGCTTATAATGTCATTCCTGAGACAATTGAATTAGGTGGAACGGTTCGAAGTTTTAATACGGAGCTTCTAGGCTCTATTCCAAATGTAATGGAGCGAATCATCAAAGGAATTACAGATGCGCACGGAGCGACTTACGAATTCCAATACAAAAAAGGGTATCTTCCAGTAATAAATGATGAACAAGTATCGGGTCAAGTCCGTGAATCACTCATTGAAGTATTTGGTGAGGAAAATGTACAAAAAGCAAAAGCGATTATGCCAGGTGAAGATTTTTCTGTATTTTTACAGAAAGCTCCAGGGACCTACTTTTATGTAGGTGATGGTAACAAGGAAAAAGGCATGGTGTATCCGCTTCACCACCCGCGTTATACCATCGATGAAGATGCATTGGAAATAGGTGTAAAGGCATTTATCAATATAGCATTCAAATTACTGAAATAAACTTATCACATCTTAACTGGCTGTAAGACCATACTTCACGAAGTCGATTTAAACAAGAGATCTAAGTGGGAGCGGGCAGCCAGTAGCGCCTTGATAAGTTCAAATAACATTCAGTGGGGGATGAAGGAAAACCCCCACTGATGTGTTTTGACTGCCTTCAAACATACTCAATTCAAACAACCCACATCATTTCCGATTGGGATGGTGCGAGTTAGGTTATGCAAAGAAGTATTCCTTTAAGATCAAAGTTGAGGGAATACGGAATTTAAACGCTATATCTTTTATGGCTTATATCAATATGTTAGTTAAGTGAAAGTTACGGACAGAAACAACATGTTTAAATCGTGAAGCATATCATTTAAAACCTATTAAAAGGAGAAATAAACGATGCTAATTAATGAATCAGCAAAACCAATATTAATAATACTATTAACTGTATACGCTTTCAGTATTATTGGGTACTCATACTATTTTTATAGAAAAGCAAGAACGTATGAATCTTATAATATGGGTGGGCGTGCGATGCCGCTTACACCGATGATTCTAACAATAGTCGGTGGAGCTGTAGGAGGATCTACTTTACTTGGGTTTATGACGGATGCCTACCTACTTGGTATGGGACGAATATGGCTAGTTATTTCCCTTGCGTTTTCACTAGCAATCTTCACATTGTTTTTTGTGAAGCGCGTTCGAAAAGTTGGAGATGAACAACAATTATTTTCTGTTGGAGACTATGCTGCCTATCGATATGGAAATGCAGCGCGATACCCTGCATTTATTGGGAATATCGCTGCTTTAGGTGCTCTTACTGGTATGCAATTTGTAGCAATGGCAACCGTATTTAATCTTGTTTTTGGTTTGGATATGACGATTGGTATTTTAATATCTTGTGTATTTATCACGTTGAAAACCTATTTAGGGGGACTTACAGCTGTTATTTGGACGGACGCCATTCAGGGAACCGTTCAAACCATTGGAATCATTGCCCTGGGTGTCTGTGTTTATTTTTTAACTGGTGGATGGGAAAATGTCTCCGTGAATGTTAATTCTCTGGGAATGACTGATTTTTTAAGTCCAACTAATGCTGGGGTGGCAGAGATTCTTATACCATTTTTGACCATTGGAGCAGCTACATTAGTAAGGCAAGATACATGGCAAAGAGTATGGGCAGCGAAAAATATTAAAGTATCTGTCATGTCCAACTGGTTAGCTTGTTTCTTTGTACTTCTTACTGGAGTGGTTATCATCTTTATAGGAGTCTTTGCTAAAGCTGGTCTGAACATTGTAACGGACAAGCCAGAACTTATTTATTATGATGTCATATTCGGTTCTATTCCATTTTGGTTTGGAGCTATCATGTTTATCGTATTAATTGCTACGATTCTTTCTTGCGCAGATTCATTCTTTATTGCTGGTTCTACAACTATTGTTAGTGATGTTATTAAGCCACTAATGAAGCGGTGGAACATTTGGCTACAATCCAACTAGCTGGAAGGCAGTCATTTGGAGTACGATTAAAGGAACAAATTCCGCGTATGAACCATGGAGATATGGTGTTTGTGATGACGACCTATATGGATGATATATTCAAACAAACGATGGAACAATTGAGTAAGCGAATGAAACAGGTTGTGGTCATTTTTATACAATCATCCACGTTCATTTCTGAGGCTGATCGATTAACGTTACAACGATTTAAAACGGAAGGAATAGGGATCCAAATCATTACGGAAGAAAAATTAGTAAAAAGGCCAATTGAGGTGGATATAAGATGAAAGCTTTATTAAAAAGTAAATCAACTATGATCTATACCCCGTTCTTATATCTCTGTGGCTGTTTTTTATTTTGGGAATGGTTATATCCTTTACATGATATGACAGATACGGAAAGTATACGTGTGTTTATCTTCTATGCTTACTTCTGTTTTCTTATCACGTTCCTACAAATAAAGTGGTGGTTGTCATTTCCGGTTAAAGGAATTGTCCTTCTTTTTCTGATACATTGGCTATATTTTGATCAATCATCCCTTTTCAGTCTCACTTGGATAGCGCAATTGATTCAGGAGTTTTCGTTTAATGTGGATGCCCTTATTTCTCAAAATTACGATACATTGACTTCGACTTTTCGTAGTTTCTTATTTTTTATTTTAATCGCTTTAATGAGTTATTTACTTCATTATTGGTTTGTCCAAACGAAGCGAATCTTTCTGTTTGTTTTATTAACCTTCATTTATATTACCGTACTTGATACTTTTACCATGTATGATGCAACGACATCGATTGTACGAGCATTTATTATTTCTTTAATTGCCTTAGCGATTTGTAATTTGTTAAAGGAATTTGCCCATGTTTCGATTGGGTTCGAGTGGATGAAGAAGGTAAAATCTTGGTTGCTTCCACTTTTGGCCATCATCGGCTTTGCTACTTTGATTGGATTTGTTGCGCCGAAAATCGATCCACAATGGCCGGATCCGGTTCCTTTTATTTCTAGTGCAGCTGAAGAGGCGGGGGAAAGTTTTGGTAACACGGTTAAAAAAGTAGGTTATGGAGAGGATGACTCTAGACTTGGAGGGTCATTTGTCCCAGATAAAAGCCCTGTTTTTACAGCTTATGTCGATGACCAACATTACTGGCGAATCGAAACAAAGGATTTATATACAGGAAAAGGCTGGGAGTTATCGGAGAATCCAACGTTTGTGGAACAAGTAAATGGTCAGATAGATTTAGAAACATTTACAGATCAAGTCCAAACGGAAAAATTAACTGGAACCGTGGAAATTCATAACCAATCGATTGAAAAATTAATGTATCCATATGGAATCGAACAAGTTAAAGACGTAAAAGACGCGCAAACTGTATTTTCATTAGATGCTAATTCTGGTGCCGTTCAAACCACAAATGATACGAATTCCGGCTTGATTTATCAAATTCAATATGACAAACCAGCCTTTGCAATGAATCAATTGAAAAGTAGTTCAGAAGAAGACCCTATAGATATTTTGGATAAATATACACAATTGCCATCTACCTTACCAAATAGAGTAGTGGATTTAGCAGAAGAAATAACGGCAAATGAATCGAATCGTTATGACAAAGCCAGGGCGATTGAACAGTATTTTAACCAAAATGGATATGAATACAAGACGGAGGATATTCCAGTACCTCAGGGAAATCAGGATTATGTGGATCAATTTTTATTTGATTCAAAAATAGGGTACTGTGATAATTTTTCCACATCGATGGTTGTGATGCTTAGAACCCTTGATATACCTGCAAGATGGGTAAAAGGCTTTACAAGTGATGATTTAGTAGAAAGCAACTCTGGCAATGACCCGGATAAGTACCAAATTACGAATGCCAATGCACATTCTTGGGTTGAAGTATATTTTCCTGAATATGGTTGGGTGCCATTTGAACCAACCCAGGGATTTTCTAACTCAGCAGATTTTTACTTAGGAGAATCTCAAGTAGACACGGAAGCGGACGAAGAGGCATTAGACGCGTCGGCAGATTCCGTAGAAGAAGAGGAGCAAGTAACGGCAGAGCAGGAAGAGGAAGGAGCGGAAACAGCTCTTAACCTTTTACCGGAAAATCATGATATGAACCGGTTAGGTAATTGGGGTTGGCTTATTCTAATTGTGATTGTTGTTATAGCAATAGTGCTTCTTTATCTATTTAGAAATCAGTTGCGAACGAAGCGGGTTACGTATAGAATGGATAAAACCCCAGACGTAGAAACATTCCAAGAAGCGTACCATCATGTTATGAAGCTTTTACAACGTAACGGTCATATAAAAGCGCCAGATCAGACGTTAAGAGAATTTGCAAGAATGGTAGATGACCATTACGGAACAAGTGAAATGGGTAAACTAACGAATTACTATGAACAGCTTCTTTATAGAAATGAGTTTCCTGAGAAACATTCTGTGGAACTAACGAAATTATGGAAAGATTTAATCAATCACATAATGGGTTGACCTAGTAAACGTTGATTAGTAGAATAAAAGAAATTGTATTTGGCCTTTCGTATATCCTCGATAATATGGTTCGAAAGTTTCTACCGGAGTACCGTAAATACTCTGACTATGAAGGCAGAAAATCTAAATGGTTTGGTGAAAACTTGGATTTCTGCCTTTTTCTAGTTTTTTACTATGAAAAGGGGAAATTCAAGTTTTTTTTACTTAATTTTTATTTTCGTGGAATAATAATTGTAGAATTGGTGCTTAAGATTACTTTTTTAAATAGATAGGAGCAAATTTTATGGGAAATGAAGAAATGATTTTGGTGCTTGATTTTGGTAGTCAGTACAATCAATTAATTACTCGTCGAATTAGGGAGTTTGGGGTATACAGTGAACTACACTCTCATAAAATGACAGCAGAAGAAATTAAAAAATTAAATCCTAAGGGAATTATTCTTTCTGGTGGACCGCATAGTGTATATGGGGAAAATAGTTTCCGTCCAGATGAAGGAATTTTTGATTTAGATATTCCTATTTTAGGCATCTGCTACGGAATGCAATTGATGGCACTTCATTATGGTGGAAAGGTAGAAAGATCGAAGAACCGTGAATATGGAAAAGCACTTATTGATTTAGAAAGACAACCTGTTCTTTTCAAAGACACTCCAGCTAGTCAAACGGTTTGGATGAGTCACGGGGATAAAGTAACTGCTGTTCCTGAGGGATTCCAAGTGGATGCAACAAGCTCCTCCACCCCGATTGCCTCAATGAGTAATACGAATAAAAAATTATACGGAGTGCAGTTCCATCCAGAAGTAAGACATTCGGAATACGGAAATGATGTTTTAAGAAACTTTGTATTTCATGTATGTGAGAGTGCTGGGGACTGGACGATTGAAAACTTTATCGAACAAGAAATGGCGAACATTAGGAGCAAAGTTGGCGATAAAAAAGTGTTATGTGCGCTAAGTGGTGGGGTTGACTCCTCTGTTGTTGCTGCGCTTATTCACAAAGCGATTGGGGATCAACTAACTTGTATTTTCGTTGACCATGGTTTGCTTCGTAAAAATGAAGCGGATGATGTAATGAAAGTATTTGCAGATGATTTCCATATGAATATCATTAAAATCGATGCAAAAGATCGCTTCCTATCTAAACTTAAAGGTGTAGACGATCCTGAGAAGAAACGTAAGATTATCGGTAACGAATTTATTTATGTATTTGATGATGAAGCAGCTAAGCTAAAAGATATGGACTTTTTAGCACAAGGTACGCTTTATACAGACATTATTGAAAGTGGTACAGAAACAGCTCAAACGATTAAATCACACCATAATGTTGGTGGACTTCCAGAAGATATGCAATTTGAATTGATTGAACCATTGAATACTTTATTCAAAGATGAAGTTCGTGAACTTGGAACTCAATTAGGAATTCCGGATCATATCGTATGGCGTCAGCCTTTCCCAGGTCCAGGACTTGCCATTCGTGTTCTAGGAGAAGTAACGGAAGAAAAATTAGAAATGGTTCGTGAATCAGATGCTATTTTACGTGAAGAAATTGCTTTAGCAGGACTAGATCGTGATATCTGGCAATACTTCACCGTTCTTCCTAATATTAGAAGTGTTGGCGTAATGGGAGACGCAAGAACATATGATTACACCATTGGTATCCGTGCCGTTACATCGATTGATGGAATGACTTCAGACTGGGCACGTATCCCTTGGGACGTTTTGGAAAAAATCTCTACACGTATTGTGAATGAAGTGGATCATATTAATCGAGTGGTTTATGATGTGACGAGTAAGCCGCCTGCTACGATTGAGTGGGAATAAGAGGCTAACTTGATTTGAAGAGAGAACGCTGATTTAACAGCATTTATCCTACTCAAAAATGAAGAAAATGTATAAAAAATGATATAGTTCCCTACCAAAAACCCTACCAAGAAAAAATTTTGGTAGGGAATTTTTTTTATCGTTGAATTTTGGTAGGGAATAAACTAGCTAACTTGATTTGAAGAGAGAACGCCTTATTTGCCAGTGTTTATCTTAGCCTTAAACGTACAAAAAAATGGATAATGATATGGTTCCCTATCAAAAATTCTACCATCTTATTTTGGGTAGGGATTATTTTTTTGTATCTGGATTATCGTGAGGAATTAGAATTAATTTTAATGTATGTTAAAATAAGAGATTAAAAGCCCAATTCAAAAGGTTTTTTGTCCAAAAAATACTCTATGGATTGATGTTACTTCTTAAAGGTAGTTGGATAACAAAATTTCTGGGATAAAGCGTTCTAAAAAGGTAATTTAAAATATTTTACAAAAAAGGATTACAAGTTTAACAAAGGGTGAATATTATGAAGCTTTCTGGTGAAAAATTATTGCTAACAATGGCATCAGCCAATGATTTAGATTTTATTTGTAGGATAGAGACTGATGAAAATTTATGGTACTTTGAGGAGTATGTAGAATCGGATAAAGACGTTGTACGTGAAGAATATATTCAAAAAATTGAAGAAAAGGAAAATCGGACAAGTTATGATTTTATCGTTACGATTGCAACAGATAAAAATAAAAAACCTATTGGTCTAGCGCAATTATGGAACGATAGTGAACATAGAAAAAGCTGGGAAATTGGCTTTGCAATACTTCCTGAAAATGGAGGTAAAGGTTACGGGAGCGAAGCGGCGAAAGTGTTATTGAAATTTGCTTTTGAAAAACTATGCGCCCATAAAGTATTTGGAATGTGCAATGCAAATAATACACGCTCTGCGGTTTTGATGGAAAATATCGGTATGAGAAAAGAGGCCATTTTTAAGGAAGAGCTTTTTTGGCAAAATAAATGGGTTGATCAATACTATTTTTCTATTTTGGAGAGAGAGTATTTTGCAGGAGCTAAACCTTAATGTGAATAGAGTATGTTAGTTGCAATGATATAGTTCCCTACCAAGAAAAAAATTTGGCAGGGAATTTTGTTTTTTATTTGAATTTTGGCAGGGAAATTTTTGAACTAAATTAGGTAAGAGTTAGACATGATTAATTAATTATCTAATTGACTTCGGTTTTTATTTGTAGTTGCATCGATGCTTATAATTTTACTTGACTCTAACGTAGCGTAATACCTTAGTCTTGAAATATGGAGGTGAATTACACTGTTTACAACGGTGGACGTTTGCAAAAGAACTGGACTTACTGAACGCTCTATACCTACTATTCTAATTTGGATTTATTAAAACCAAGGAAGAATGCCAACGGCCAGTTAGTTTTATCCAAATTAGACTTAGAAAAAATTACACAAATACTTGCCGCGAAGATTACAGGTTATAAACTTAAAGATTTAAAAGACCGACAACCTTCATTAGGATTAATTAAAAATGACTTAACACAAATAATTGCTGAGATAGAAAATATATTATTTCATTTAGACCTAATATAAAGTTGTTTCAAGATTATAATGTTAAATATTTGCTAAAAAGGTGATTAAAATGGGTATGACTTATAAGGTAATCGATACAGTGGAACAATACGAAGAATTACTTGCGATTACGGATTTGGAAGAAAGAAAAAATTACTTTCGTTATACAATGATGGAGCCATTTAAGGAAATGTGGAATTTAATCAATGTTCCTATAAAAGCAAAACAAGAAAATGGCTATGATGTTATAATGGCTACAAAAATGCTTGGTTATGCAGATATTTCCAACGGTAAACAAATCCAACAGGGGTTATCAATCCTAAAAGAAAATAACGCTTATACAGTAGCGGATAATACCATTAAAAACTGTATAGAAAACGCTAATAAGTCGGGTTTGAAAGTAAACGCTGATGAAATAAAGTTTGGATTGTATGTTGCAAATCCTGATAAACTAAAGCTACAGAAAGGATATACGGGGTTCGGAGGTGTTCCCGGGTTTATTACTGTGAATATCTATCCAAATGAATATAACTTACCGAAACTTCCCGCAGTTATTGCTCATGAATTTCATCACAATATTCGCTTTTCTTATTTTGATTGGGACCATGGTAACGTAACAGTAGGAGATTATCTTGTTATAGAAGGTTTAGCCGAGTCATTTGCGAAAGAATTATACGGAACAGAACAATTAGGACCTTGGGTTACTAGCATGGAAAAAGAAGAATTAGAGTATTCAACCGATGTTATTAGGGAAGCTCTTGACGTAAAAGGGTTTGCCGAAGTGAGCAGTTATATGTTTGGCGATGAAATTGCGGCACAAGAAGGGTATCAACCTGTTGGGCTTCCTTTTTGTGCCGGTTATGCAGTAGGATATAAGGTTGTTCAGTCCTATATGAAAAAGTATAATAAGACAATTTATGAAGCAACTTTGGCTTCCACTGATGAAATAATTCATGGATGTGACTTGTTTTCTGAGTAACCCTCATAGTTCTGCAAAAGGGCGCGATTGGGGACAAAAAGGATACACATGCTAGTTATGTGCTATCCTCTTTTATTTGTTTTTTTAGTTTAGGGATTGAACTTTTTTTCACACTATTTTCCGATACCTCTTTTTTAAAAAAGTATCCAAAATTGGAATTATGCATTAAAATTTTGCGGAAAAGTTGGTTTTTTTAATATTGAAATTTCCTTATCGTTGTAAATCCACATTTTCCTGATGGGACCCCAATACTAAAAGCAAAAAAATCAGTTGCATAATACATCATTAATTGATCAGAAAATGTATATGCTGTACTTTTTGTTATATCCGCATCCCATGTCAAAGGTACAGGCAAATCACTTTCCTTTAATTTTTCGCTAAATAATGCAATATACTTTTTGCCAACTTCTATACATCTTAGAAGGAATGATGTGACATCCTTTGATTGGGCAACTTGGCTAAATCCAATCAAAATAGCTGTTCCAAAAGCTTTTATTTGGATGTTACCATGAAGGATAGCCACTTCCGATCCTATTAAAGGTCTTTTTCCACCTAAATATCCCATAAAAAAATCTTGCTTTTTTACAAAGTCAACTTCATCGAGATTGGGCAGGTATGGTGCTCTGACATACAACCCCTTTGATAACCTGATGGAAGCTTCTTTATACAAAGTTAAACGATTCCTGCTACTATATGAATAGAGCAATCAAATAGATGTAGCTTGTGGATATTTATTTCACCTAAAATATAGTGTACGAATACTGATATCCAAATGGAGATTGCTGATATATAAATTTAATAGTTTAATTTTATAAGACTTAAACTTTAGAAACCGTAACTTAGGAAGAGCCCATAATCTTGATGATTATGGGCTTTAGCAATTCATTTACTCTCGCAATCCATCCAATACACGTTCGCCGAGGTCACGGGAAGCAAAAGTAAGATACTCGATCACCTTGACCTGTAGTTCCCGTCTTATTCCCGTCATTGCGGTGACAAGATTCGAGACAAGGTTAGATTTCCCTGTTTGCGATAATGACCGATAGAAATCTCCTGCTTGTGAAAAATCATCTTGTTTTGCAATATCCGAACGCACGAGTTTCCCTTCTACATATCTGCCTTCTCCACTTGTCTGCAAATCGCCTGGTCGCCAATGCTTTTGCGCATTCACTGGAACCTTGCGAAATTGTGGACCGATACGATAACGTTGAGAATCCCAATATACATTCGCCCGGCCTTGTATAATCTTATCATCGGACAATTCCGCTCCATCTAATAAGTTTGAAGGTGAGAATGCAATCTTCTCCACTTGTTCCATATAGTTTTCGGGATTGCGATTGAGCACCATCTTCCCAACAGGATGGAAAGGGTACATCTTTGCATCCCACACTTTTGTGTCATCAAGGGGATCGAATGGAAGCTGTTCTTCATCCCTTGGATCCATCATTTGTACGTACAGCCCGTATTCTACCGTTCTCCCATTCGCGATTGTTTGGAAAAGATCTTCGCCGGCGTAATCGGGGTTGATCGCCGCCAGCCTTTCTGCCTCCTTGCTTGTAATATATTCCACACCATCAAATGGAAACCAAAGATATTTAATGTAATGGCGTTTTCCTTCCGAATTTCGCCACACGTACGTACTGACGCTGTGGCCGGGGATTCGCCGAAAGCTTTTGATTGTGCCGTGGTCAGAAAAGAGGCGAACGATAAAATGAGTGGTTTCTGGAGTGTTGGCGACAAATCTCCAAAGCCGTTCTGGGTCCATTAAGTTGTTTCGTGGTGATGGTGATAGTGCTTTGATACTCTCTGGAAAACGCATAGGATCGCGCAACAAAAAGACCGGGATATGGTTGCAAATAAGGTCGAAAATTCCGGCATCTGTATAGAACTTCGTTGAAAATCCACGTAAGTTTCGCGAAGTATCAGGAGTGCCTTTATTGCCCGTCCCAAGCGAAAAGCGAACCGCGACAGGAACTGTTTGCCCAGCCTGCTGAAGAAAGGGAAGTTTTGTGTATTCACTCATGCTATTCAACGTTTCGAAATGGCCGAAAGCACCATATCCTTTCACATGTACAGGTCGTTCCACAATTTTCTCGTGAATAAATGTTTCAAGTGTTTCATGCAAAATATTATCTTGCTCCAGTGTGGGACCGTTCTTACCAACCGTTTGTGAATGGGATGGTTCAGGATTATCCGATTGTTTATGTTGATGAACAGGAATACGCTTTTCTTGCTGAGGATTTTGTTTGTTATCGGTCATTATTTCCTCCTTGTGAAAAATTGACATTATTATATGTTATGAATGGTGCTTGTTTCAATATGCGTTATTAGCCAAAAGTAATAGGGTGATTGAAAAAGAGAATGGTGCGCCATCTGTAATAATATGTATTTTGTATTTTTGGAGCATAAAAGTTGGAACAAACGATGATAAACCATGAATATGATGGCATTACTGGCGATATTATAAAAAAATCAATCATTACGCTATAATATGAAGTGTAATCAATTATAAAAGAAAAGGGGAATTGTCGTATTAAGGTACAACCCAACAAATGCAAGAAAAAACCTTTACCAATTGATTAAGCAAGTGAATGATGATAATACACCGATTGAAATAACTAGCACAAAAAATGATGATGGTGCTGTTCTTGTCAGTAAAAGAAATTGGGATGCTATACAGGAAACACTTTATTTGCAAAGCACTGGGGTTCTTGATCGAATGAAACACTTTGAATATGAAGAGACAGAGGACTTGGGTGAGATTGATTGGGATACGCTATAAAGATAAAAAAGGATGAAAAAAAGATTTACCCAAACTGAAAGGGGCAAATCTTCATGAAAAATTTGATAAGCTAATTGAAGTTATTAAAGAAAGTCCTTTTCAAAATCCTCCGCCATATGAAAAATTTGTCGGTGTGGTCACATTTACGAGAGAGAATTATAATAAAGAAGGACTAAAAAGAGCAGAAGGGAATTTGGGAAAAAATGACTTCCTTCAATGAAAAGCCAGCTTGTTCCCAGGTCCTTATGGAAACCTTACTCAAGATTATTTATAAGAACATTAATTTTTGTACGAACATCCTCTAAAATTTCAGGTTTAACTTGACCAAACTTTTTTACAACTATATTCTTTGCGAGTGTGTACACTTTATCTGCCCTGATGCTTGAGGTTATTTTAAGAATTCCTTCTGTTAAGTCCGCTGAATCTATTATTACTGAATAATCAAGGTCTTTTAACTTTGAAGTAATAGCAACTACAATAATATCTTCTGTAAAATTATTGTAGCTATCGTTTGAAATAATTAAGACTGGACGTTGTTTTCTACTCGTTAAATCAGTAAATGGAACCGGTATTAATACAATGTCACCTTGCTTATACATTATTCCAAACCTCATCATCTATATCGTTATCCCAGAAGTCCAAACTACTCTCGCTGGCTTTTGATAAATCCTTAAATAAGCTTATTTCATTCTTATTTTTTATTTGCTCTGCAAAGTCTAATATTTTTCTAACTTCATTTTCAGGTGCTTCATCAATAATTTTCAGTAAACGTTCTTTAGCTGTATTCATGTTGTATGTTCACCTCCATGAATATTTTATTCTATTATATCACTTTGATTTCCTTTTGATAATTGAGTTTGTTTAAAAAATTGTACAATAATACATTCGCATTGGTTTGCGGACTGGATTAAGCAGCAAATCTTAAAATTATTACAGAGTGTTCTTCTTTTCCAATCAAAAGATATGTATCGATTCATTTGAAAATTATAAACTTAAGTCTACATTTTATTTGGAGGTGCTATGATGCGGACAAACAAACAGACAGTGGGGTATATAACCGTTACTGCACAACAATGGGGCAACAGCATTAGTATTCGTATACCTTTTAGATTGGCGGATAAATACGGAATTGTAAAAGGTACAGAGTTGGAAATTCGTGATACGAAAAATGGATTTGAGTTAAAACCAAAGGGAAAGCCAACATTGGATGATTTGTTGGCTCCATGTGATGGTGAAAACCCTTATGAGGAGTTTTTTTGCAAACTGGATTGAAACCATTATTAGTATCCATGTGAAGTTGGGGATTGGATCATTTGGAACATTTAGAGGATATACATGGGGAAAATAATGAAAAGTTGATGGGGAATTTATACCACCAAAGAAGACACCAAAAAGGGATATTGCCCAAAAGCAATATCCCTTTTTTGATGTGTCCGTGTGCCTTTTTGTACAAAACTAAACAATTCCTGCTAGTATAGAGTATAAAGCAACCAACAGACGGATATTTATTTTCGCGTAAGAATACTTTATAAAAATGGTACTACCCCGAACAGGAGGAAACTTATGAGAAGTATTCGAAGCTGGATTGCAGAACGTTTACTCAAACGATTCAGTAATAAAGATAGCTTTACCGATGAAAAACTATACGCTCAATTTCTTAAAGAAAAACAAAGGGAAAACGAGAAACCCTATGTATTACCAAAATATATTCAGAGAAAGTTCAGCATGGTAAAACAGCATTTTGGTGGAATGGAGTGTTACATCTTTAATGAAGAAAAAAAGACTTCAGGAAAATCCATCCTCTATTTGCATGGCGGAGGGTATATTAAACAACCATCGCTATATCATTGGAATTTTCTTTGGAAGTTAGCAAAGGGAACCGACGTTACGATATACGTTCCCATTTATCCGAAAGCACCCAACCATCAGTATAAAGAGTCTTTTGATAAAGTTCTTCCAGTGTATGAATCGATTTTAGAAACCTCGGATAAGGAAAATGTTATCTTGATGGGTGACTCTGCTGGCGGAGGATTTGCGTTGGCCTTAGCACAATTGCTTTTGGATAAAGGGCTACCACAACCTAAAAAAATCATTTTATTTTCACCTTGGCTTGATATTACGATGAAAAATCCAGATGCTTATCAATTGGAGCATAAAGATCCAATGTTAGGAATCTATGGTTTGATTCAAATGGGGAAGGCGTATGCAGGTGGCACTGACCCAAATAATTATTTACTTAGTCCGATAAACGGAAAGATAAATGGATTGGGGGAAATTACTTTATTTATAGGGACACATGAAGTTTTTTTACCAGATGCAAGGAAGTTCAGAGATATTGCTATCTCACAAGGAGTGAGAATGAACTATTTTGAATATCCGAAAATGAATCATATCTTTGTGCTTTTCCCGATTCCAGAGGCAAAAAGGGCGACTAAGAAAATCGTGAATATCATAAAAAACATAAGTAAAATGGACGAACGATGAATCGAGAGCAAATATGATGTAAAATAGGGTACAAGAAAAACAGTAGGTATTGAGGTGTTCAACAATGGATGAATGGTACAAACTTGATAATGCAGGGAAATTGTTTCATGCTGTATCGGAGCAAACCAATTCTTCGGTCTTCCGGGTTGCTGCCATTATGAAGAAAACAGTACACCCAGCTAAACTTCAACTTGCGCTGGATGATGTTCTCAAACGCCTCCCTTTGTTTGCCGTAAAGCTTCGTAAAGGTGTTTTCTGGGATTTTCTTGTGGAAAATAATGAAAAGCTTTATGTTCAGCTTGAAAGCCAATATCCATGTGCACCAATTGATCCGTTAGAAACAAATGGGTTCTTATTACGTGTTACCTATTATAAAAAGCGTATTGCTGTGGAATTTTTCCATTCTGTAACAGATGGGACAGGTGCTTTGGAATTTATTAAAGCGCTTATTTATTATTATCTATCTTATCTCGGAGAAGACGTGGCTTATGAAAGTACACTAATCGATATTCATAATCCGCCAAGTTATTATGAAAGAGACGATAGCTATCAAAACTATGGTACAGATGAAAAAGCGGAGAAATTCAAAGAAACGTCTTCTTATCAGATTCGCGGCACTTCCATCGATCAAACTATTACTGTCCATGGAAAAATGAGCGCTAGCAAAGTGCACCAGCTTGCAAAAAAATACGGAACAACCATCACCGGTTTTGTCACGGCCATTTTAATTGCAGCTATCTATAAAGAAAGATTACGGTATCGGGCATATAAAGAGGAAATAAAGATTGCCGTCCCAGTTAACTTACGGAGTCTTTTCCCATCCAATACTCTGCGCAATTTCTTTGGTGTTGTCAATATAGGTATGTCTGTAACGGAGAAGACGACATTGGAAGAAATTATTGAAGAAACATCGAAGCAATTACGTGAGAAAGTACAAAAGGAAAGCTTGCAGAAAAGTATTAACGACCGGGTGAAATGGCAAACCAGACTGACCGCGAGATTTGTTCCGCTCCCAATTAAATACCATGCCATTCGTTATGGTTACAGGAGTTTTAGTGAGCGCACTAAAGCGATGACCTTGACAAATATGGGGAAAGTACGACTTCCAGACTCCATGGAATCACATATATCTCATATGGAAATGGTTCTCTACCCGACAAAGAAAAGCCCGATTAACGCAGGGATGATCGCGGTGGGGGATGAACTTGTCATCACATTTGCAAGAATGATACAAGAAGTGGATATTATCCGTACATTCTTTAGAGAGCTTTCCAAGACATTTAATTTGGAGATAGAAGTATACTCCAATGACAGCAGGTGAAATCAATGCAACATTATTGCTCAAATTGCGATATCTATACACAACAACCATATTGTCCGTTATGTAAACACAAACTTTCTGAGGGATTGGAACATAACGCGTATTATCCTGCCTATGAAACCAAAGTTCAACGGCGTCGCTTTGTTCAGCGGCTCGTCTTGTTTATTGCTATTTTCGCTATTAGTACAAGCCTATTAATCAATTTATTAACTAAACCGAATCAATTATGGTTCTTGTATGTGCTAGGTCCCGTACTATATGGGTTATTATTGATTAATCATACCATACTCTCTAAAGCCCACACTGGTTCTAAAGTCATTTTTCAAGTTATCGCACTTTCTATTATGCTTTTTATCTTGGATGCGGCATCTGGAAGTTCAAAATGGTCGATCCATTACGTTATTCCTTTTCTCGTTTCGCTTGCTACATTATTTGTAACCATTATTGTACTAAGAAAACCAATGAAATGGCGAGAGTACATCGGGTATATGACAACAATGGTTATTTTAGGCTTTCTTCCTGTCATTCTTTTTCTAAGCTCCTGGTCAACGGTGTTATGGCCAAGTGCTGCAACTGCCTTATATGCTCTGCTAACGCTAATTGGGATGATCTTATTTTCGGAAAAAACGATGAAGAATGAAATTGTGCGGAGGTTTCATTTTTGATGAAGAAATGTAAGTATTAATATGAATAAAGGCTATAAACCCTATTGATAAGGTTTACAGCCTTTTATTTTTTAGATGACTCCTGTTGGTATCTCTATCGGTTAAGAAAAAGCAACATTCGTTTTTTTGTTAGTTAAACTGGTTTCTACGTAAGGTTCTAATGGAAACTTCATGTTCTCCTAAAAGTTTATTTAGATCTTTATCTCCTTCATTGGAAAAGCAGTATTCCAATCGAAGAAACAATAGAAGCAATGGAAAAAGCTAAAATGCAGGGGAAAATCAAAGCTTGGGGAGTTTCAAATTTTGATGTGAATGATATGAAGAAATTACTAAAACAACCCAATGGTCCTCACTGTGCCACGAATCAAGTCCGTTATAATTTAGGAGATCGTGGAATTGATTTTGATTTAGTTCCTATGATGAAGGAAAATAATATACCGTTAATGGCATATGCCCCTGTAGCAAGAGGAGATCGTTTAGGTGCCGATCTAACGAAACAAAAAGTGTTACTAGATATTGCGAAAAAGTATAACGCAGATGTTTTTCAACTCCTATTAGCATGGTGTATTCGTAATGGGCAGACCATCGCCATTCCACAATCTAGTAATACGGAACATGTTATCAATAACGTAAAAGCTGCAGATATTCAGCTTACGGAAGAGGATCTTGCAAAAATAGATTCCGTTTATCCAGAACCAAGAGTTAGTGAGCCACTTGCATTGTGCTAAGTAGGCCTAAATGATGAATGGAATGTTAAGAGTAGAATTTTCTACTCTATTTTTTTACGAGCTTGGCAGAACGCCCCTTATTTTAATGAGGGGATGAATGCCAAGTTTATTTTTTGAACAACTTTATTATGCAAGCCTTTTTAGGTTGATAATCGAACGTATGTTTGGTAAAATATTCCATATGGAGGTGAAAAAATGGCTACGAAAACTATCTTAGTTAAACTCAAAAAGCCAACAAAGAAAAAGCATAAAC
This sequence comes from Oceanobacillus caeni, assembly GCF_019037185.1. GTDB lineage: Bacteria > Bacillota > Bacilli > Bacillales > Amphibacillaceae > Oceanobacillus > Oceanobacillus caeni. Next base: position 34,222 of record NZ_JAHHXM010000021.1, on the reverse strand, counting down.
AATTTATATATGAGCAAACGGAGTTTTCTGATTGCGTAAATCATTGTGTAGAACGCCTACAAAATGGAGAAAAAATTTCTTCAAAAAACGTACCATTCAACCTTAAATCCGCTATAAGAAATGAGGCTATTCGTCGAGCGAAAAAGGCAATTTCTGATTATAAAAAGGGGCGAGCAACTACTATTCCAGTTTTCAAAAAATCACTTGGTGTGAAAATAAATAATCAAAATTGGAATTCCATAGAGAAAAACGGAAGATGGTACATTGCCTTTACCTCAAATATGGGGAAAAAGGCACTACCAGTAGTAGAAACAAAAGATGTACAAACGTTTTTTCCATTTTTAACGCAAAAAAGGAAAGGATTTCGTGGAACCATGGAATTGTTACGTAAAGGGAAACATTGGTATGTGGCGATTCCAATACAAATAAGTTCAGAACTAGACTTTGGAAAGAAACATAAACGCATCTTTGAAAACATGAAACGACGAAAGTATACATCTATTGGTGTGGACTTAGGGTTGCGACATATTGCGGTCGTTTCTGAACCTCTTAGTGGTAAAAGACAATTTTTCTCTGGTAAAGAAGTCGGTTATATGCGACGTCATTTTCGTTCCATACGACGTTCGTTAGGTAAAGCAAAGGCGCTGCGCGTCATAAAACGTATAGGTAGAAAGGAAAGACAATGGATGAAAGATTATAACCGAAAATTAGCCAAAGGTATAGTGGATTTCGCCCTGCAATTTGATAACCCAATTATAAAAACAGAAGCATTAGATGACATTCGAAAAACATGCCGTAGCATAAAAGAGCAGATAAAACCATTCATTCGTGGTCTTTCTATCAATTAAAACAGTTCATCAAAGAAAAGGCTTCAAAATACAATATCCCAGTTGTAGATATTAACCCTTATCAAACAGGCCAAATTTGCGGATGTTGCGGTCATGCAGAAAGGAAAAATCGCAATGGTATTAAATTCCACTGCGTAAAATGTAATTATACGTGTCATGCTGATTTGAATGCTGCAAATAATATTGCACGTAGCACAAGCTTGGCGGGGTAACACGGAACAGTCGTGAGACAAGCTCCCACCCTAGTGAACCGCTTCCGCCTCCTTTTAAGAGGTTTCCACTTTGGAAGCTCGGTATTTTAATGCCGAGAGGATGTCACTAAATTTAAGGGGGCAGTTTAGTGGTCAGGCGCAACCGATTATTAATGATGTTTTTAGCACTAATGATTCTATTTTTAGCTGCATGTGGTAACAGTGAAGATGAAAAACAAGGGGAAACGGAAAATCAAAACAATGCGAGTACACAAGAAGAGTCAGGATCAAAAACTGAAGAAGATTCAACAGCTAGTGCGGAGGAAGTTTCCTTTGAAGTGAATCAAGCTCCAAAAGACCAGGGTGATTTGGAAGTAGCGCTTGAAGGGGATATCCATGTTGCAAATAAGGGTGTTTCCGTCAAAGGAACGACAAATCTATTACCTGAATCAAGACTTATCCTTATCATTAACTCAGAGGATGGAGTATTAATTGGAACAAGTGATCAAACACTGGTTAAAGAAAACGGGGAATTTGAATTGGAATCGAGTCTTCCAGAAAAAGTGGAAGGAGTAGTACATATTGAGGTGAAATTTGAGCCTGCAAATCAGAGTGAGGAAATAAAAAATCATTATTTAAACGAGCTTAGTGGAAGCTTTGTACGAAATTATACGGATTCAGGCGAAACCTATCAAAAAGCATCTTTCCAGAAAACAGTCACACTAGATGAAGGTGAACAGACATTTGCAATTACGGAACCGAGCTGGGATATACCGGATAATTATGGGGAAGCAGCAGTATGGATGGAGCCAGAAATAGAGAAGCAAGAAGATTATGTGGTAGTAAAACTAAATAGTAATATTATAGATGGAACGTTTATCCAAGCAAGGGCCCACATTCCCAATTACATTACATCGGGAATACAGGGCTATAGCTATATAAATCCGGATGGCTCCGCAGTCCTATATATTGAGGATCCAGAAAAAGACAGTCGAATTAAAAATCTAACTGAATACGAAATTATTATTACCATGGATCCATCCCATAGTAATAATGGTTCGCTTGTCACAGAAGCATATGGAGAAAGTGGACAGAATTTGGCAGGCGATTATGTTGATACTGAAAATGATTCGAAAGTGATTAGGCAAACCCTAACAGTTACGGTGGATGAGTGATATAGGAAAGACAATGAACACTATCTTATAGGGAGTTTAGACTTTTCCCTGGGATAGTGTTTTCTTCTGGAATAAAATTAAAGAGTAATTATAAAAGTATGATTTGTGTAGGGCTTCACTTAAATTAACGGGCAGTATAGTGCAATAACGTTATATTAATTACAGATGAAACATTTACTATTTTATTGTTTTATTATTGCGTTAACTGGTTCTTAGTTAAAGGAAACATTTCGAGTCTAATTGTATAATTATAAAAAAGGGTGATTTGGATATGAGAAGCATTCCGAAAAAAAGGAAATATTACTCGATGAAAAAATTGATGAACAGGAGTTTATTAGGATAATCAACAACTTATACGAGCAAGATTGTTATATCTATGCGATTATTCCTGAATATGAACAAGAACTATTAAATGAACTTTCGATTGACTTTATTGAAGTTAATAAATTTCCGTTACCACGAGTTTTTCCAAGGGAAATGGGTTATCTGGGTTATGTAAAAGACAGTCAAAAACGATATATTTTCGAATTTTATTTACGATCCACTACAATGGATTATCTGATTTTTTCCGAGACTGATTTATCAGAACAATTAAGTAAATTAACCAAGAAGAATTTGGACATTTATAAAATGTTCGAATTAAATAAGGTTCCTCATGTAACCATTGGTCCAGATGGTCAATGGTTAACTATAGTTGAATATGAGTAGTTTTTTCTTTAATGAAAGGGTATAAAAAAGGTTAGAGTGATGTAAATATGAACACTCTAACATTAAAAGACCTTGAATCAAGAGTTCTTCGGAATTCCAATCAATATAAAAAAACTGTTAATCGGATAACCACTCAAATAAAACGGCAAAATTTGAATCGAGGACGTATTCGACCAAAAAATCCAACCGAAGCTAAAATCCTTGCAAAGTTTAAACAGAAATAGGTGTTTTATGAATATTTATCAAGCCAAACAGAAATTAGAACAAAATATAAACGAAAATGCGAAGCTATGATTAAAACAGCTACTATCATAACAGGTCTAGCACCACTAAAAAACCCCCTAAGTTAGACTTTTTATTGTCCAACTTAAGGGGTTTAAATCAAACAGCGTTCATTTTTACTTTCCAACGTTTACGTAAGATATAATCACGACCGTAAAGGTGCTTGCTGCTGCTTCTCTTTCGATACTTTAGATGGTTGCTTAAAGGAGAATAATCCTATAATTGTAGCTACACATACTGATAATAATGAGACCCAAATAATCGAATGGATATCAGCTAAATTAACTACTACACCTCCTAGGCCTGACCCTAGTGCAAACCCAATTTGTACAAAAGAACTATTCAAGATCAGCATAATTGACGCTGCTTGTGGAGCAATATTCATTGGGCTGAGTATACAGAGGAGCATAAAAAGAAAGATGATGAAACGATTGAGTTTATTCTAAAAGAAGATGGTAAACAAGATGAAAGCAATATGTAATAAACCACTGTATTGATTATGGTAACCCAGTATTTTTCATTTTTTCCTCAATTAAAAAGTTATTTATGTAACCGTATGTACATTTTAATAACTCCACAACTAGTACCTCCTAAAATGGTATCGTACTGCTTTTTTTGATAGAACAGCAACCTTTTTACGCCCCTATTTTGTGATTTAATTTGCTTTAAAGTGCACTCTAAGTTTCGTCACGATCACATTCCTACTTAACAACGTAAGAAACTTTCGCCAGTTGTATCTGGGATTATTGAGGAATCGATGAACTGCATCTTTTTTAGGAGCATCCTGCACGCGGCCTGAATCAAGAATCCGATAAAGATTTTTCCTGTGTAAGACAAGAGAAGAAAATAACACTAACTGGTGTAATATTTAATCCTAAGTTAGAACATTAATCGTTAATAACTAATTATAAGATAAGATGAAACCTTTTAGTCAACTAATGATAATGAAACGGCTTTGGTTTATAATTATGAATAAAAGTTAGGAGGTAGTTGAATGAATACAAAAGAAGAAGTTATAAAAATTATTAAAGACCTACCTAATGATGTAACTTTAGAGGATATTATTAAGGAACTTTCTGTTAAAGAGAAGATTGAAAAAGGGTTGAACCAACTTAACGATGGAGAATATTATTCTCATGATGAAGTGAAGGAAAAGTTTGCTAAATGGCTGAAATAAGATGGTCAAAATTAGCCGTTAGTGATTTTTGAGGATATCATTTCTTATATCTCCATGGACTCCGAAGAGAATGCCAGATTATTTGTATCTAGAATTATTGATTCTGTTGAAACAATGGCCTTATTCCCATACTCAGGTAGAATTGTACCCGAATTAAATAATGAATTAATTAAAGAGAAGGTATTCAATAATTATCGGATAATTTATAGAATAAAGGATAATGTGATGGAAGTTGCCCGTGTTCTTCATAGCGCTAGAGAGTTACCAGAATTGGGATAGAATGAATAACATCGTGACCATGGATTATGGTTATGATGTGAAATAATCTTTAACGTGGATAGCACCTCAAATGTTAGAATTTGAATCTAATGTTCGGGGTGCTTTTTTGACAGACAGCACCCATTTTGTATTTGATTTGCTCTAAAGTGCACTCTAAGCTATATAGTATAGTTAGCAAATTTTCAAGAGGGGAATAATTACATGAAACGCTTGAGAAATATACTTCTTTCATGGATAATGGTCACCCCGGTTCTAATTACCCTAATGATTGCCTATAACAACAAAATGGATGAAAGATATATTGATTTGGGAGATGATGCGCCGATTTCAAGCGAACTGCATCCAGTAGTTGAAAAAAACAAAAATATACTGCTGGAACAGGCGGATGCTATAAATATAGATGTAGTTATTACAGTTGGAACCCGCTCCATTGATGAGCAAAATGAATTATATGCACAGGGGCGGACGACAAGCGGTAATATTGTAACAAATGCAAGGGGTGGTGAATCTTATCACAACTATGGCCTTGCGATTGATTATGCCATAAGACAAGAAAATGGCGTGATCACCTGGGATACACAATATGACGGCAATAACAATAGAAAATCAGATTGGCTGGAAGTAGCTGACCTTGCAAAGGATCTTGGATTTGAATGGGGCGGTGACTGGGGGAATTTTCCCGACTACGCTCACCTGCAAATGGATTTTGGTCATAGCATTAACCAGCTTCAAAATGGGAAAAGACCAGCTTATGATAAAAATACGGAGGAGGGCGCTTGAATAGAAAAATTATTCACGCGCTTTTTCTTGTTTGATGTTTTAAAGTACAATCCAGAATTGAGTTGTACCCCAAACTTTAGAGCTCTTTCTATTATTTGAGGTAATTTTTTAATAAATGTTTCCATGATGATTATTTCGTATTGAACTTGTCTTAGAGCGTAATCTAGGTAGTATAGTGACAAGACGATACCATATCACATGGTAAGGTATCATACTTATCCAGGTATTATTGAAAATCAGGGAGTAGTGACAATGGAAATAAGGGTACTAAGATACTTTTGGACAATTGCTGAAGAAGGAAGCATTTCCAGAGCTGCGGAACTTTTGCACATCACCCAACCTACCTTAAGTCGACAATTAAGAGAGTTGGAAGAGGAGCTGGGGACGGAGCTATTTTATAGAGAAAATAAACAAATGACTTTGACGGAAGCTGGTGTTTTTTTAAAAGATCGAGCACAAGAGATTCTCTCGCTTACCGATCAAACAGAACAAGCATTTATGGATCAGAAAAAACAATTATTTAGTGGACATATTTCGATTGGTTGTGTAGAGGCAGATAACTCGGATACGTTAGCGATGATGTTAGGAGAAATGGTTCGTGATTATCCACAAGTAATCTTTCATATCTTTAGTGGGACGAGCGATGACATCACAGAGAAGTTAGATAAAGGATTGATTGACCTTGCCGTTCTACTTGAACCGATACCGACAGACAAGTATGAACGAATTATCTTACCCAGAACGGAAAAATGGGGTCTTTTGGTTTCTAATGAATCTTTTTTAGCGCAGAAAAAGAAAATGGTACCGGAAGATTTGATTGGAGTTCCTTTGCTTTGTTCCGCAAGAAAAGAAGTACAGAAGATGATTGCGGATTGGATGAATGTCTCTATTGAACAGATGAACATTGTAGGAACCTATAATCTGATATTTAATGTTTTTTCTTTAGTGGAAAACAGAGTGGGATCGGCATTAACGATTGAAGGGTCAGTAATGAGTCGACATGTTAAGAATCTTACCTTTGTTCCGCTCTATCCAACAATTGAAACAGAGTGCGTGGTTGCATGGAAGAAGAATCGTTCCTTTTCCCCGGTAGTCAATGAATTTATACGGAGAATGAAGAATGCCTTTGAAGCATGAACCTGTTTTCCGATAAGCATTAGCCGGGCGACACATCGCGATGTATCATATATTTATAGAAAAAATTATTACATGTTTAAGAAGCAGGTGATTCATTGCCAATTGTCCTATATTTTTCTCGTAAGCATGAAAATATGATGAATGGTGAAATCCGTAGTGTGGATATGGGAAATACCGCCATAATTGCAAATAAAATTGCAGCACAATTAAATATGGATGCAATTGAAATTACACCTATAAACGAATACCCCGAGAACTATCAGGAAACGGTAGATTGTGCGAAAACGGAAAAGGCAAAACAAGCAAGACCTAAATACAAATTAGGGACCTTTGATTTATCGAAATTTAAGGAAATCATTATTGGGTACCCTAATTGGTGCGGAACATATCCAATGGTTATTGCCAGCTTTCTAGAAGATTATGATCTGTCTGGAAAGATACTATATCCTTTTTGTACGCATGAAGGTAGTGCATTAGGCACTAGCATGGATGATTTGCGGGAAAGCTGCCCTAACTCCACTATCAAACAAGGATTAGCTATTCATGGATCGAAGGTTGCCAAGGCAGATAGGGCCGTGATGCATTGGATATCACATATTGGTTAAAAAAAGATATTTTTCATAAAAGAAGGAGGAAAAAGTATGGCAAAACAAACAGCCGGTCGTAATCAATTAGGTGAATTCGCACCCAAATTTGCAGAACTGAACGATGATGTATTATTTGGAGAGGTATGGTCAAGAGAAAAAGAATTATCCCCTCGTGACCGTAGTATGATTACCTGCTCCAGTTTATTAACGCAAGGCGCATTCCCGCAATTGGAAGCACATATGAAGATTGCCAAACAAAATGGCGTAACAAAAGAAGAAATCTCAGAAATAATTACGCATTTAGCCTTTTATACGGGATGGCCAAAAGCATGGTCCGCTTTTAATATTGCGAAAGAAATTTATGGGGAATAATTAAAAGATAAAATAATTGGAATAAAGAGGAGAGGTAGAATGAATAGACCTTACATCTTTTGTCATATGGAAGTATCCGTTGATGGGAAAATAATCAGGAAATTTATGGGAACCCCAGAAGGCAAAAAAAGTGGGAAATTGTTTTATGATCTTGCTTTTGGAGAAAATCCGCATTATCGTCATCAAGGTTGGTTGTCTGGACGTACCACAACGGATGATAATTTTACCAAGTATCAAAAGCCTGATTTAGACAAGGATGCACCAACTGTTCCTGAAGGCGATTTTGTCGTAGATACTGACTTAGATAAATACTATGTATCTGTGGATCCTTCTGGCAAACTTGGCTGGACAAGCAATGTATTAAAATATCAAGATACAAAAGCACATGTCTTGGAAGTATTGACAAAAAAGGCGAGCAATGAATATAAAGCAATGCTCCGAAAGTTAAATATATCTTATATTATCGCTGGGAAAGATAAGCTTGACTATAATGTCGTAGTGCAAAAACTAAAAGAGTTATTTCATATTGATAACTTGATGTTAGGAGGCGGCGGTGTCCTTAACTGGTCATTTATCCAAGCGGGGCTTTGTGATGAAGTGAGCATCGTAATCAGCCCTTCAGCAGATGGATCAGCCGATGCTCCATCACTTTTTGAAACAAAAGAAGGCTTATCCGATGATACGCCGGTAAGTTTTTCATTAAAAGATGTAGAAGCAAAAGAGGATGGCTGCGTTTGGTTAAGATACCTAGTTAATTATAAATAAAAGACTTATCAATCTTAAATGAAAGAATGGAGAGATAATATGAGTAATGAAAATCACGATACAATATTTCCAATCGGAGAAAAGAATGAACAGTTTGCACAGTATTTTATCGGACAAAGTTACTTAAATATGCTTTCAACTTCCGGGGTGACTGTTGGAAATGTAACGTTTGAACCTGCTTGCCGAAATAATTGGCATATTCACCACAAAGGTGGGCAAATCCTACTTGTCACAGCTGGAGAAGGTTACTATCAAGAGTGGGGAAAACCTGCACAAAAATTGAAAGCAGGCGATGTTGTACACATCGCACCGGAAGTAAAACATTGGCATGGAGCAACAAAAGACAGCTGGTTTACACATCTTGCCATTGAAGTCCCAGCGGAAGGTGCTTCTAACGAATGGTTAGAAGCAGTGTCGGATGAGGAGTATAATAAACTTTAATTTGATTGTTAAAATGATAGATAAACATAGGAAAACCAGTGAAAAGCATATCTTCGCTGGCTTTTTTAAATTCGAACAATATACTAATATTTAAAAACAACGTTCGACTTCTATTGACATAAGTCCACGTTATTAGTAATATAATACTGTAAATTAAATAAAAACGCGTATAATCTCGGGGATATGGCCCAAGAGTTTCTACTAAACTACCGTAAATAGTTTGACTACGCAGAGATATTGGGATGAAAGGATCTTTCATTGCCTTTTTTCTGCCGTAGCACTCTTGTTGGTAACATGGGTGTTTTTTATTTTTGAAAAAGCGATGAGGAGGAAAAGGAATGAAAGAGTACTTTCAATTTGATAAACTTGGCACTAGTTATAGAACTGAGTTTACAGCTGGATTAACGACATTTCTAGCGATGGCGTATATATTATTTGTTAACCCGTCGGTGCTATCTGATGCGGGCATGGATCAGGGTGCTGTCTTTGTGGCTACTGCTGTGGCAGCTGCAGTTGGTACTTTACTTATGGGGATTATTGCAAAGTATCCGGTAGTTCTCGCGCCAGGAATGGGATTAAATGCATTTTTTGCTTATACGGTTGTTTTAGGTTATGGAATTCCTTGGGAAACTGCATTATCAGGAGTATTAGCTTCAGGACTTATATTTATTGTTTTAACGTTGACAGGACTTCGTGAAATCATCATTAACGCGATACCTCATAACTTGAAGATGGCTGTTGGGGCCGGTATTGGTTTGTTCATTGCTTTTATTGGTCTAACAAAATCAGGGATTGTAGTAGCTGACGAAGCAACGTTTCTAGCTATTGGAGACATCACATCACCAACTGTATTATTAACTATTTTTGGGCTCGTTGTTTCTGTTATTCTTTTAACGAAAGGGATTCGCGCTGGAATATTTTATGGAATGATTATTACGGCTATTGTAGGAATGATCTTTGGTTTAGTTCCAATTCCAAGAGGGATCGGTGATATTGTAGGTGCCGTTCCAAGTATAGCCCCTACATTTGGTCAAGCATTCACTCATTTTGGTGATATCTTTACGATTGAAATGCTTGTTGTTATTTTAACTTTCTTATTCGTTGACTTTTTCGATACAGCGGGAACATTAATGGCTGTTGCGACTCAAGCAGGATTAGTGAAGGATAATAAACTACCACGTGCTGGCAAAGCGTTATTTGCTGATTCAACTGCGACTGTTGTAGGATCTGTCGTTGGAACTTCAACAACAACCTCCTTTGTTGAATCTACAGCAGGAGTTGGAGTTGGTGGTAGAACAGGATTCACCGCAGTCGTAGCGGCAGGATTCTTTATATTAGCATTATTCTTTTCCCCATTACTTGGGATTATCACTACGGAGGTAACGGCGCCAGCATTAATTATTGTCGGTGTGATGATGGCAAATCAATTGAAACAAATTGAATGGGATAAATTCGAGATTGCTGTACCTGCATTCTTTGTTGTTCTAATGATGCCATTAACATATAGTATCGCAACAGGAATTGCGGTTGGATTTATTTTCTATCCAATTACCATGATTGTAAAAGGACGCGCGAAGGAAATCCACCCAATCATGTACTTTCTTTTCGTTGTGTTTGTCTTGTACTTTATCTTCTTGAGTTAAATGAAGAAAAGTGCTGGAGTTAGAAAATTTCAAAAAGAGTTGGGACTTTTTGTTTAAGTCCTAGCTCTTTTTTATTATTCTTTTTGTGACTAAAGTCACGGTGCTTTTTGTCATATTATGGTATTATATGTTGGGGGTGGTAAGCTATGAAAAGGAAATCGCTAACATGGAACTTAGGAATTATTATACTAGGTGTCATTATAGCTACTGTTATTATTAATGGTTTTACTACATATAGAACTGCTTATAACAGTCTCTACAAAGCAGCTGGAATTGAAGCTTATGGCTGTGCGAACATCACAACTGGACTTTTGACGACAGATGATATTGAAGATTTGAAAAATGAAAATCGAAACAACGAAATTGGTGAAACGCTAAATTGGACAGTGGATCATAAGGATATTTTTGAAAGTCATTATATTCTTAGTTTAGATGGTAAAATACTAGCATTAGATGACAATTTAAAAGCAGATGGCTTTCAAATTGGGGATAGCTTTCCAATGGATGAAGAAGCTATAAAAACATTAAAGGAAACGAAGCATTCTACATATTCAGAGATTTACGAATATGGTGGGATTGAAAGAATTTCTGGATATGCTCCTATTTTTGAAGATCATGATTCTACGAAAGAGTTGGTCGCTATTAGTGTCATAGATTTTGATGCGAATATTGTTACAGATCGTACTTGGGATGTGGTGAAAGAAGGCATTCTAGTTGGAATGATTCCTCTATTGCTAGCAGCTGCTATTACGATTTATATAATTAGAAAGAAAACGAAACCTATTTCAAGTCTAATTGAACAAACCAACAAAATCGCAAATGGTGATATTACGAAGAAAGAAGTAAATGTAAATAGCAAGGATGAAGTTGGTGACCTAGCTCGTAATTTAGATTATATGTCTGATAATTTAAGAGAAATCATCGTTACGATAAAAGAGGCATCACATAATTTATCTAGTAATGCAAATGACACTTCTATATCCATGCAAGAGATAAAGATGGCGCTTAGTCATGTTTCTCAGAACATGGAGGAAATTGCTGCTGGTACTTCAGAAGGGGCAGACATGACAACAGATGTTTCAAGTTCATTAATGAATTTGGCCGAGTTAATTCAATCATCAAGAGAAAAAGCAGACGTAAGTGTGAAAAGTGCAGAATACACAATGGAAACAGCGAAAACAGGAATTCAGAAGGTTAATGAAATTGTAGAACAAATAAACACGATTAAACGTTCTTCTTCTGATACAAAACAAGCAATAGAAGAATTAAACGCCTATACAAATGAGATTCAACAAATTACTGAAACGATTACAAGAATTGCCGAACAGACGAATCTTTTGGCGTTAAATGCTGCCATTGAAGCTGCTCGAGCAGGTGAACAAGGCAGGGGATTCGCTGTTGTTGCTAATGAAATTAGAAAGTTAGCGGAACAGTCAAACAAGGAAGCTTCCGGAGTTGAAAAGGTCATTTCCAAGATTACCTCTAATATTGTCGGTACAGTTGAAACGATTGAGGATAATCATAAAAATGTAGAAGCTGGTGAAAAGTCGGTTATAGAAACAGGAGAAGCTCTTGAAAATATTCAAACTGCAGTTCTGAATATTGCTGAGGAAATTAGCGGATTGTCCGAACTAACACATGAAGAAGCGACAACATCTGAAACTATGATTCAACAAGTTAAACGACTAGAACAGACGAATGAATCTATGGCATCAAATGCACAAGGTGTTTCTGCAGCCTCAGAAGAAACTACGGCATCCATCGAGGAAACAGCCGATCGATCTACACATCTTGTTGATTTATCCAATGAATTGAATAAGATTGTGAGTAAATTTAAATTATAGTGTTGCTGATTAAGCCGGAAATTCCATCGTGGAGTTTCCGGTTTTTAAAAAGCAAACACATTTCATAAATAGTTGTATAAAATACACCAAAGGATCAATGCTTTAATGTAAGTATCATAATGGAATCAGCGATAGGAAGGAGGAATTCCATTTGAAACCATTCATTGGTGTGACATGTTCGATGGAAGTGGATCGTTCTTATTATATGACGAAAAACGATAACATAAAGGCAATAATAAACGCTGGTGGTATTCCAGTGATTCTTCCGTTTTTATCACAAAATACAGATATTGAACAAATTGCTAAACGAATCGATGGATTATATGCAACCGGCGGATATGATATTGATCCAACCTTATTTGGGGAAGAACCACATCAAAAACTTGGAACAATTATCCCCGAACGTGATTTTTTTGAAATAGAATTAACGAAGAAAATGCTATCCATGGATAAACCGATTCTTGGCATATGTAGAGGAAGCCAAATAATAAATCTTGCGGCAGGTGGAGATATGTACCAAGATATTTACGCACAAATAAATGATCATGTCCTGCAGCATACCCAAAACTCCCCACGTGATCACGGGTCACATTTTGTCAACGTGCGAAAAACCTCTCTGCTTCATCAAATAACGAATAAAAAAAAAATAAAAGTAAATAGTTTTCATCATCAAGCTAATCGCTCTGTCCCAAAGGAATTTCAAATAAGTGGAGTAGCGAATGATGGGGTAATTGAAGCGATAGAAAGTAAACATCACTCCTTTGTACTAGGGGTCCAATGGCATCCGGAATCCATGACAGATGAAGTGTCCATGAATATATATAAAAACTTTATTTCGGCATGTAATTGCTTGTAAGAAAAAGGATTTTTCCTTATGAATAGAGAATATATTAAATAACTTATATTCTTAAAATGAGGTGTAACGATGCTGCGAAATAAAGTGGCCGAACTATTTGATATTACCTATCCGATTATTCAAGCACCGATGGCCGGTGGAATTACTACTCCTGAGTTAGTATCTGCGGTTTCGAATCATGGGGCTTTAGGAATGATTGGTGCTGGATATATGAGTCCGGGAAACTTAAGAACATGTATTCATGAAATTAAACAGAAAACTGAAAACAACTTTGGTGTAAACGTCTTTGTACCTAATGACTTTCATGTCACCGAGGAAACGATTGAAGGGTCAAAAAAATCATTAGAATCAATCTATAATACGTTATCGATTGATGAAAACATGCTTTTAGAAATCCCTACACCTAAATGTATCCAGCAAAAATATGAAAAACAACTGGAAGTAATTATAGAGGAAAATGTCCCGATTTGTTCTTTCACTTTTGGGGTGCCATCTAAAGAAACGATTCAACAGTTAAAAAATAAAGATATAATTTTAGTGGGGACCGCTACTACAGTAAAAGAAGCGATTTTAATAGAAGAGTTGGGAATGGATGTCGTCGTTGCGCAAGGCTATGAGGCTGGGGGGCATCGAGGCTCATTTTTAAATGAGTCAGAGGATGGTGCCGTTGGAACGATGTCACTTGTTCCTCAGGTAGCAGACGCAGTAGATATTCCTGTAGTTGCTGCTGGTGGAATAATGGATAGTCGGGGGTTAAGGGCTGTGATGTTTCTAGGGGCAAAAGCCGTTCAAATGGGAACTGCATTTTTAACGTGTAAGGAAAGCGGCGCGAATGAACTCCATAAGGAAGCGATTTTAAATGCGTCAGAAGATGAAACAACCTTAACCCGTTCCTTTTCTGGAAAAGCGGCAAGAGGATTAAAGAATCAATTTATCCAAGAGATGAAAGAGAAGGAAAAGGATCTTCCTGAATATCCGGTTCAAAATTACTTAACAAACCCGATTCGGAAAGTAGCAAAAGAGCAACAAAACAAGGAATATATGTCACTTTGGTCTGGTCAAAGTCCACGTCTTGCTAAAAGCCAGACAGTAGGGGAATTAATTCATCGAATGATGGAAGGTGTTTTTTAAATAGAATCTAATAGCTGAACAGTTTCTTCAAATCGATGATAGAAATTTTGACTCCAAGGTGACAATAAAGTTATTTAATTTTATAGCTTTAAACACGTATAACCTCGTTCAAAATCCAGGGCGAGGTTATGGGCGCTTATCTGAATAAATACTATTCCTAAATTGGGCCAGATTATGGGGGTGCTTTTTTGGAAGAGGAAGTTAAAAGGCATATAACTAAAATTATATCTGTGACTATTGTAGGCTCACTTCTGATGATAGCAATACCTTTTCTCTTTAAGATTTTTGGTTAAACGTTGTTCGAGAAAAGGGCGTATATCTACAATAAGAAGATTACTGAATGGGGATTTGTCCATTTTAAACAAGGTAATGTAAAGAAAGGAATTTTCCTAATGGTCTATAACGGTTTAATGAATAAGCTTTATTCTTGCTGGGGTTAGTATGATCATTGAATTAGTATTTCTTGATTCAGGTCGAGGATTTTTCATTGGAATGTTGTTTTTTTGTTATAGCTGTCATCTTATTGGGTGTTGGAAATAAAAAATATCTCAAAAACAAAGAAATCTTGTGAACAAAAGCCTTAGTGTAATAGGTTTATTCAAGTATTAAGCAATAAAAGGGATAACACAAATTAGTCATGATAATATGTGTCATCCCTTATTTTCTAATTCTATTTATATCTGTAACGCAAGTCTAATTCCAAACCTTCTCAATAAACTCATCTCTACCCGACTTAGCGCGATCTTCTTTATATTCCTTTTCATTTTTCTTGTAAAAGTCCTGATGGTATTCTTCTGCTGGATAGAATGCTACAGCTGGAAGAATTTGTGTAACGATAGGTTTTGAAAACTTTCCGCTTAGATCAAGTGATTGTTTGGAATTTTGAGCTAATAATTTTTGTTCGTCATCATGGTAAAAAATGGCTGTACGATATTGATCACCACGATCCTGAAATTGCCCACCCGCATCTGTTGGATCAATTTGCTTCCAATATAGGTCAAGTATTGTTTCATAACTCATGATAGAAGGATCATAGGTGATCTCAACAGCTTCATAATGACCGGTATCTCCTTTTTTAACTTGTTCATAAGTTGGGTTCTCCACGTGACCACCAGTATAACCGGAGATGATCTGATGAACTCCATCCCACCTGTCAAAGGGTTTAACCATACACCAGAAGCAGCCGCCTGCGAATGTTGCCTTTTTAAATTTTTCCACTTTCATTTTCCCCCCTGCTTCATATCTATCTAGCTTTCTAAGTAGCTATTCGTATACCAAAGGCTTGGCTAAGATAGATTTTTCTAATAGAATAACTATATCATACCTAAAAAAGAAGGTGAAATCATGGAAGAACCTTATGTTTATAAAATCTTTTCCAATGAAAGGAAAGAAAAAAGAAAAAGATTTAGATTACTAGAAACGGGTTTCTCTAAGAATAAAATAAAAGATGAAGCAATCTTCGCTTACCCCATTAAGTATTATTCGGAATTGGATGAAGAGGAGAGATCTGATAGCATTGGTTCGATGGATGAGAACTTCGCGGTACTGGAGATGGATGAATTTACGGTTTCAATTGGGGATACGTATCGAATGGATGAGGCGGTCATTCAAGTATCAAAGCCTGGGAAAATACGGAAGACAGAGCAGAAGGAGAATTTTCAAACGGGCTGGTATTTTCGTGTGTTAGAAGAAGGTAAAATCAAGTCACGAACAGATTTAGAATTGCTGGACCGGCCGTATCCGGAATGGACAATTGCTGCTTGTAATGAAATTATGTTCGTCAATAAACATGATTTGCGAATGGCTGATGAACTTTGTGACTGTGAGTTATTAAGTGAGCAGTGGCGCCGTATCCTTCGAAAAAGAGTCAGAGGATTTTAAACTTGAATTAATATCGTGTGAAATGGCAAGAACCGTGGTAGTATATAGTCCGCGGTTCTTAAGCATTTTTTAAAAGGTAGTTCAAAAAGTCCGGTGAAAATGACATGCCCCTGCAAAAGGGGTATGCCGACGTTGGGCGCAAAGCCCGTTTTTAGTCGGCCTTCCTTTAAAAAGGTGCGTTGGCTTGCTTTTCCGTTCCTCGCGTATTAATTGCATACGTTCCGGTACTCAAAACTACGCCGCCTCGAACTGCGACGCACAGGACGTGCTAGTGTCGGCGTTGCAACAAATCTTTACGGTGGGACGAGTAATCGGAGTCCCAGGACGTTGCGCTTTTAGCCGACCTCGATCCTTTTCATCCTCCTTTTTGAACACGTATTTGAAGTGCAAAACCTTATGCATCTTCTAATGGTTGGATTTCCACCTTATTTCGTCTGCTCGATTCATCTATAAAACGATGAAGTTGAATAAAGACAAGACCATTTTTATACGTTGCACTAATTTTATCGGCTCGAACTGGGAAAGGAAGGGTTATTTTACGATCAAAAACACCTTGTAAAATTTCTTCCTTTACAACTGTTCCATGTGCATTTTCTAAGTCAATGCTGCCTTTGAGTTCTAAAGTAGCATAATTCACATAGATATCCATTTGGTTCAAATCTTTTAATCCAGGTACGTTAACAATGCATAGAATTTCATTTTCCGTTTGATACATATTGATTTGGGGAATATTAGGTTTGATCATTCCTTCAAAATCTTTCCAGAAGTTTTCACCAAAGAAATGATCCATGTTCTTTTTCCAGTCAGACATTTGTTTAAACGGATCCATCATTACACCACCTAATGTATATTATATTTAATAACGTATGCACACGGTATAGGTAAGGTGCCTAGAAAGGTAGGCTTAATATAGAATTAACGATATAAAATGAATGGTTAGGGGGATGTGAATTGCTTACTAATGCTTTGATAATGGTGGCAATCATTTTCGCGGTTAATGTTGTTTATGTTTCTCTTATGACGATACGTATGATATTAACACTCAAAGGTCGTACATACATTGCCGCTTTTGTTAGTATGTTTGAAGTGGTCATGTACATTGTTGGGTTAGGTCTTGTTTTAGATAATTTAAATCAAATACAGAATATCATTGCTTATGCAATTGGATATGGTACTGGTTTAATTATTGGATCCATCATAGAGGAAAAACTGGCATTAGGCTACATTACAGTAAATGTAATTTCATCTAATCCGGACTTAAAGTTTACGAAACGAATTCGTGACAAAGGCTTTGGTGTAACTAGCTGGTCTTCTTACGGAATGGATGGAGATAGATTAACGATGCAAATATTAACCCCAAGAAAATATGAATTAAGACTTTATGAAGTAATTAAAGAAATTGATCCTAAAGCTTTTATTATATCTTATGAACCGAAGCGAATTCATGGTGGATTTTGGGTGAAGCAAGTTCGCAAAGGTAGGTTATTTAATCCGAAAAAAAAGGAAGCAACACAGCAAAAGCAAACAACAACCACTAATACAGATGTGCAGGTTAAGCCTGAAAAAGAACAGTAGAATAAAGTGAAACACACTAAACGCTTGGAAAGATTAATTTCTGTTCAAGCGTTTATTTTATTATCTTTGATGGGGAAAAAACATGAGTGGCAACTTATCCCTGCAATGAGTGCCCGTTCCCTATCAAATTTAGCCAAAAGATAACTCATCGCCGTAATGAGAGCCCGATCGCCACCAAATGTAACCGAAAAGGTAACTCATCTTCATGAACAAATTAAAAGGAAACTACTATTCCTTTGTTCATGAAGTTCCTTTCATCCAAAGCAAGAACTTAATGAAAACCGCCAAATGATATTAGAAAAAGACAAAAAAATCGCGACTAACCACTAAAATCCGAACATTAGGGAAAAATATAACTTAATTGTCCGATATTTCATTGACATTCACCATATGAATTGGTATGCTTAAGTCATCAAAAATACGATCATATTACCTCATATATTTCTGGAATAAGGCCGGAAGTTTCTACCCAGCACCGAGAATGCTGGACTATGAGGGAAGGTGAAAATGTGTCTCGGACTTTTCTACTACACACTACAAGTCTATTCATCTTTCCTCATATGGGAGATAAATAGACTTTTTGTGTATGGTAAAGCATTATGTGGATTGAATTTTCTAAATAATTGATTAAAAGAAAAAGTCGAATATAAACCTAAATTTAAAATAATGTAGAGAGAGGGATTTCATGGCTCAAGTTGGTATCATAATGGGAAGTATTTCAGATTGGGAAACGATGCAACACACTTGTAATGTACTCGAGCAGTTAGAAATTCCGTACGAAAAAGATGTGATATCTGCTCATCGTACTCCAGATAAAATGTTTGATTATGCCAAATCAGCACGGGACCGTGGACTTAAAGTAATCATTGCTGGTGCTGGTGGGGCAGCTCACTTGCCTGGTATGGTGGCTTCTCAAACTACTTTACCGGTTATTGGTGTACCCGTTCAGACGAAAACATTGAATGGACTGGATTCCTTGTTATCCATTGTTCAAATGCCTGGCGGGGTTCCAACTGCAACGGTTGCAATTGGAAAAGCCGGCGCTACGAATGCGGGAATTCTAGCTGCCCAAATCTTAGGAACATTTAATGAAGAGATTGCAGCGAATCTTCAACGGAACCGTGAAGAAATGCAAGATAAAGTGGCAGAAATGAGGGAAGAACTTGCAAACAGATAAAACGATCATTCCAGCTCAAACAATAGGTATTATTGGTGGCGGCCAATTAGGAAGAATGATGGCGATGGAAGCACGTTATATGGGATATAAAATTGCTGTACTAGATCCAACCCCTAATTGCCCTACTGCTCAAGTGGCTGATGTTCAAATTACTGCACCTTACGATGATATGGATGCGATCAAGCAATTGACGGATATAAGTGATGTGATTACGTATGAATTTGAAAATGTAGACCTTGAAGCAGCAACTTACATCGAGAGCAAGGGGAAGCTTCCACAAGGTTCTTACGCTCTCGAAGTGACGCAAAATCGAGAAAAAGAAAAGATGCTGATGAGAAACTTGAACTTGCCTACTCCAAAATTTGCTATTGTGACAAATGCTGATGACTGTGAAAAAGCTTTAAAAGATTTTACCTATCCAGCAGTCATTAAAACATGCCGAGGTGGTTATGACGGGAAAGGACAGTTGAAATTAAATTCCCAAATAGATTTACAAGAAGCTTTAGCATTTGCTGAAAAAAATGGACATTGCATCATAGAAGAATGGATTCCATTTGATAAGGAAATCTCTGTTATTTTTACAAGATCCGCATCAGGCGATATGACGTATTTCCCTATTTCCGAAAATGAACATCGAGACCATATTCTTTATAAAACGACAGTCCCAGCAAATATAGAGGTTGAACTTCAAATAAAAGCAAATGAAGCTGCGCGTGTGCTAGCCGAAGACATGAATATTGTAGGTACTTTTGCCATTGAAATGTTTGTAAAAGGGAATGAAATCTATTTAAACGAGATGGCTCCAAGACCTCATAATTCAGGGCATTATACCATTGAGGCGTGTAATATTTCCCAATTTGGTCAACATATTCGTGCCATTTGTGGATTACCGCTTTTCGAAATTAAACAATGGAAGCAAGCATGTATGATTAATATCTTAGGTGAAGATATGGAATTTGTTTTAAAGTCTATTCCACATCATCATACAGGATTTATTCATTTGTATGGAAAGGAAGAAGCCAAAGAAAAGAGAAAAATGGGACATATCACATTTATCGGTAATACGCTTGAAGAAGTCTGGACACAAATCCATAAATTCGAGGATTTGAAAACCATAACATAACCGCGTCAAACTAACGGAAGGTGAATGCGTTGAAAGCTGAGCTCCTTTATGAAGGCAAAGAAAAGAAAGTTTATCAAGTGTCTGAACAACCCGGAAAATTGATTTTTTCTTATAAAAGTGAAAGAACTGCATTTACGGAGGAAGGAAAAGAGAGTTTCGTTGAAAAGGCCCGGTTAAATAATGATATATCGTCACGCATCTTTGAATACCTACGTGACAGGGGAATGGATACCCATTATATAAAGAAGCTAAGTGATACGGAACAACTCGTGAACAAAACAGAAATGATCCCATTAAAAGTGGTGATTTGTAACAGTGTGACCCCTGCCATGTCTAAAAGATTAGGAATTGAAGAGAATACGATTCTTTATCCACCAATTATTGAATTATATTATAAAAATGAATTACTTAAGAATCCGTTAATTAATGATGAGCACGCGTTATTTCTTACAAATATTACACCAATTGAATTACAAGAAGTGAAAGAAAAAGCATTACGTGTCAATAAACATTTGAATCAATTATTTTCAAGTCTAACTATATCTTTAGCGGTATTGAAATTAGAATTTGGAAGGATGAATGGTCATATTATTCTTTCTGATGAGATTTCCCCAGATACTTGGAAACTCTTAGATAAATCAACAGGTGAAATTCTTCAAAAGGCAAATGAAAAGGTATATTCAGGAAATCAATTAGAGTTTTACGAAAAGTTAGTAAATCGACTGGAGGAATTAAAATGAAGAAAGTAACGGTATACATCACATTAAAGGCCGGTGTTCTTGACCCGCAAGGAAAGGCAATCCAAGAATCATTAACTGCACTTGGATATGAAGGGGTAACAGATACAAGGGTTGGTAAAGTAATTGAATTAAATATGGAAGATGGTCCTGATTTAGAGGTACGTATCAAAGACATGTGTAATAAACTTCTTGCTAATCCTGTAATGGAAGATTACCGATTTGAAGTGGAGGAGGCTGTTCAAGCGTGAAGTTTGCAGTAATTGTTTTTCCGGGGTCAAACTGTGATAGAGATATGTATCATGCCGTGAAAGAAGTATTAGGTGAAGAAGCAGATTTGCTATGGTATGAAAATAGTAACCTAGAAAACTATGATGCCATTTTAATTCCAGGTGGATTTTCTTATGGGGATTACCTACGCTGTGGTGCTGTTGCAGCTACCTCAGACGTTATGAAACAAGTTCGTGAACATGCGGAACGTGGAAAACCTGTCTTAGGCGTATGTAATGGATTTCAAATCCTTACTGAATCTGGATTGCTTCCAGGTGCTTTCATGCGAAATCAGAATGTATCTTTTATGTGCCATCAAGAAGAGCTAGTTGTAGAAAATAATGAAACGGTCTTTACTTCGGGCTATGAAAAAGGCGAAATCGTTCGCTTTCCAATTGCGCATGGGGAAGGTAATTATTTTTGCGATGAAGAAGCACTTCAACAATTAAAAGCAAATAACCAAATTGTTTTCACATATAAAAATAACCCAAATGGTTCCGTATCGGATATTGCTGGAATTATGAATAAAGAGGGGAATGTACTTGGATTGATGCCTCACCCGGAACGTGCGATGGAAGCCATTCTAGGTAGTGATGATGGTATGAAATTATTCAAGTCATTGGTTGAGAATTGGAGGAAGACTTATGTTACAAACGCGTGAGTGGAGCCCTGGGCAAATTGAAGAAAACAAGATTTACCGTGAAATGGGTTTAAGTGACGAAGAATATCAAATGATTAAAGATATTTTAAAACGTCAACCGAATTTCACGGAAACGGGAATCTTTTCTGTTATGTGGTCTGAACACTGTAGTTATAAAACGTCTAAGCCATTATTGAAAAAGTTCCCAACCAAAGCACCTAACGTACTACAAGGACCGGGTGAAGGTGCTGGGATTATCGATATCGGTGATCATCAAGCAGTTGTGTTTAAAGTAGAGAGTCACAACCATCCTTCCGCTGTGGAACCATATCAAGGAGCAGCAACTGGTGTTGGTGGAATTATTCGTGACATCTTCTCCATGGGTGCACGTCCAATCGCATCCATGAACTCATTGCGTTTCGGTAATTTAACTAATGAACGTACGAAATATTTATTCACAGAAGTAGTGAACGGGATTGCTGGATATGGTAACTGTGTTGGAGTTCCAACGGTTGGTGGAGAAGTTCAATTTGATGATAGTTATGAAGAAAATCCACTAGTTAACGCAATGGCTATTGGACTAATCAATCATGATGACATTCAAAAAGGGATTGCTGCAGGTATTGGAAATACGATTCTTTATGCTGGACCACCAACAGGACGTGACGGAATTCATGGTGCAACATTTGCATCTGATGATTTAGCAGAAGATGCGGACAAAGACCGGCCATCTGTTCAAGTTGGAGATCCGTTTATGGAAAAATTACTTATTGAAGCATGTTTAGAAGTTATTCACAACGATGCTTTAGTAGGAATGCAAGACATGGGTGCAGCAGGCCTTACGTCATCTGCATCAGAAATGGCAAGTAAAGCTGGTACCGGATTAGAAATGAACTTAGACCTAGTACCACAACGGGAACCGAATATGTCCGCATATGAAATGATGCTTTCTGAATCACAAGAACGTATGCTTTTATGTGTGGAACAAGGTCGTGAACAAGAAATTATCGACATCTTTGAAAAATACGGCTTGAAGGCAGTACCTGTTGGGAAGGTCATTGAAGAGAGAGTTTTCCGGATTAAACATCATGGGGAAGTGGTTGCAGATATTCCGGTGGATCCTTTAGCGGAAGATGCGCCTGTGTATGAAATGCCATCAGAAGAGGCGAAGTATTTTAGGGAGTTTCAACAGATGGAGAATACCGTTCCGGGCGTTGAAAATCACCAAGAAATGCTTAAAAAACTATTGCAACAACCAACGATTGCAAGTAAAGAGTGGGTTTATGATCAATACGATTCCATGGTACAGACCAATACAGCAGTAGCACCTGGTTCAGATGCGGCTGTGATTCGTATTAAAGGTCATGACAAAGCAATAGCAATAACAACGGATTGTAACTCTCGTTATATTTATTTAGACCCTGAAACCGGTGGGAAAATTGCTGTAGCTGAGGCTGCACGTAACATTATTTGTTCTGGGGCAAAACCATTGGGGCTTACAGACGGACTTAACTTTGGTAATCCCTCTAATCCAGAAATTTACTGGCAAATGGAAAAAGCTACAGATGGAATGAGTGCTGCTTGTACGGCACTTTCAACCCCTGTCATTAGTGGGAACGTATCGTTATATAACCAATCGAAAGGTAAATCTATTTTCCCAACACCTGTTGTAGGGATGGTTGGTTTACACAAATCTTTAGACCATATTACTCCAAGCTTTTTCCAACATGAAGATGATATTGTGTATGTCATTGGAGACGCTAAAAAGGAATTTGGTGGTAGCGAATTACAAAACATCCTTCAAGGTAAATACGAAGGTCGAGCTCCCGAAATTGATTTAAATGTAGAAGCAAAAAGACAAAAGCAATTACTAGAAGCTATCCAATCTGGAGTAGTTGTTTCGGCACATGACTTAGCAGAAGGTGGTCTAGGTGTTGCTCTTGCGGAAAGTGTGTTCGGTCGTAAGGGATTAGGAGCAACGGTAGAACTAACTGGAGATGTGACTGTAGAATTATTTAGTGAAACACAATCCCGATTTATCGTAACAGTAAAAGCAGAAAATCAAGAAAAGTTCGAAAGTCTTGTGGACGATGCAAAACAAATTGGCAAGGTTACTACAGATGGCACCATTCAAGTTTCCATTAACAATGACATGGTTATCAAGCAAGATGTAAAGGAACTTGAAGAACTTTGGAGAGGTGCAATCCCAAGCTTGCTGAAATCCAAAGAATAAGTGGGGAATGTCCAGTGTTCGGAATTTGGGGTCATGAAAAAGCAACGGAATTAACATACTATGGTCTACATGCTTTGCAACATCGTGGCCAAGAAGGAGCCGGAATCGTTGTAAACGTAGAAGGAGAATTAAAGGCGCATAAAGGATTAGACTTAGTCAATGATGTGTTTAAAGATGTAGAATTTGACCAATTGCAAGGACATCATGCAATTGGTCATGTAAGATACGCTACTCAAGGTCAAACCGGAATTGAAAATGTTCAACCGTTATTATTCCACTCTCAAACAGAAAGTATGGCTTTAGCACACAGTGGGAAAATCATCAATGCGTATGAACTCCGTGGCCAATTAGAGAAGCAAGGCAGTATCTTACAAACATCATCAGATACCGAAATTTTAGCTCATTTAATCAAGCGTGACGGTCAAGAAATTAATGAAAAATCCATTAGTAACGCGTTAAATGAATTACATGGTGCCTATGCTTATATGATTTTGACGAAAGATAAAATGTATGCAGCACTTGATCCGCACGGTATTTTCACCCTATCTATTGGATTATTAGGGGATGCCTATGTGATTGCATCGGAAACATGTGCGTTTGACCAAATTGGTGCGACATTTGTGCGAGATATATTACCGGGAGAATTAATTACAATCGAGGAAAGGGCATTAAAATCATCTCGTTTTGCCAAACAAGAAAAGCGTGCTTTGTGTGCGATGGAATATGTTTATCTATCTAGACCAGATAGTAATGAGAATGATGTAAATGTTCATGCTTCACGTAAACAAATGGGGAAAGAGTTAGCGAAAGAGGCACCCGCTCCAACTAATGCAGATATTGTAGTGGGGGTTCCGGATTCCAGCATCTCAGCTGCCATTGGTTTTGCGGAAGAAAGTGGTTTACCTTACGAGATGGGTATTATTAAGAATCGTTATATTGGTAGAACCTTTATTAAGCCTTCTCAGGATTTACGTGAACAGGGTGTTAAAATGAAGCTTTCTCCAGTTCGGGGAATTATTGAAGGAAAAAGCGTTATGATGATTGATGATTCCATTGTAAGAGGAACAACGAGTAAACGGATTGTTCACATGCTAAAAGATGCCGGAGCAAAAGAAGTACATGTTCGCATTGCTTCCCCTCCCATTGAGCATCCGTGTTACTACGGGATAGATATGTCAACCTATGAAGAATTAATAGCGACGAGCCATTCCACCTGTGAAATTGCAGAAATGATCGGAGCGGATAGTTTAGCATTTTTATCAGAAGCGGGATTAGAAAAAGCAATCGTTAAAGATAAATCTCTTAACCAAGGATTATGTATCGCATGTATGTCCGGTCGATATCCCATTGATATTAAGGAAGGAAAAAAATCCCCTTTATGTGTGATAAAGGACTAATCTAGAGGATGTGTAGAATCAACGATGTCAGATGTATATAAACAAGCTGGTGTAGATGTAGAAAAAGGGTATGAAGCAGTGGAACGTATGAAAAAGCATATTGCAAAAACGACACGTCCCGAGGTGCTGGGTGGGATCGGATCATTTGCGGGACTTTTTGATTTATCTAACGTTAACTATCAAGAACCTGTCATGGTTTCCGGAACAGATGGAGTTGGAACGAAATTAAAACTTGCCTTTCAATTAAATAAACATGATTCAGTAGGTATTGATTTAGTTGCGATGTGTGTGAACGACATTGTTGCTCAAGGTGCACAACCACTATTCTTTCTGGATTATATTGCTTGTGGAAAAAATGACCCCGAGCGCATGGAGCAAATTGTAGCAGGGGTATCGAATGGTTGCGTGGATGCTGGAGCGGCACTTATCGGTGGAGAAACAGCTGAAATGCCCGGTATGTACAGGGACGAAGAATATGATTTAGCAGGATTTGTTGTCGGTATAGCGGAAAAATCTAAACTAATTACTGGGGAGGCAATTCAAAAAGGAGATGCTATAATTGGTCTTGCATCAAGTGGTATTCACTCCAATGGTTATTCCTTAGTAAGAAAACTAGTAGAAGGTTTAAATTTGAATGAAACACCAAAAGGATTATCGAAATCTTTAGGAGAAACACTACTTACTCCAACTAAAATCTATGCAAAATCAATTGCTAGAGTACTAGATAAACATGAAATCAAAGGAATTTCTCATATTACTGGTGGTGGATTTTACGAGAACTTCCCGAGAATGATGCCCAAAGGTCTAGGGGTTGAGATTGCACCAGATAGCTGGGACGTACCTGAAGTTTTCCCTTTTTTACAAACATTAGGTTCCATTCCAGATGCTGAAATGTACGGTGTATTTAATATGGGAATTGGAATGGCACTTGTTGTTAGTCAAGATAAGGTGGAAGAGGTACTTTCTATTCTTCAAGAACATGGAGAAAAAGCATCAGTAATTGGTAAAGCTGTAGCCAAAGAAGGGGTGCATTTCCAATCATGAGTAAAATAAATGTTGCCGTTTTTGCCTCAGGTACGGGTAGTAATTTTGAGGCAATCATGGAAGCTGGTGATCTCTCGTGTAACATTGTCCTACTTATTTGCGATAATCCTGGAGCAACGGTTATTCAAAAAGCAGAAAAATACCAAGTTCCTACTTTTGTATTCCGTTCGAAAGATTATGTTTCTAAAGAGGAATATGAAAAAGTTTTAGTAGAAAAACTGAAAGAGGCAAATATTTCTTGGGTTTTTCTAGCTGGATACATGCGTATCATAGGGCCAACATTACTTGAAGCGTATGAAGGTAAAATCATAAACATTCACCCTTCTTTATTACCTGACTTTCCAGGGAAAGATGCCATCGGTCAAGCATATCATGCCAGAGTCAAAACAACAGGAGTAACCGTTCACTACGTTGATGCGGGGATAGACACCGGGCCAATCATCGCTCAAGAAGAAATAGAAGTAAAAGAAAACGACACCTTAGAATCACTAGAAGAAAAAATACATCATGTAGAACATCAATTATATCCGCGTGTAATGAAAGACATTGTTAAAAAGTAATTTACTTTAGTAGTCTGTTAAATGCACAAGACTTACATACTAGACAAAGTGGAGGGTTCAACTAATGAAAAGAGCACTAATTAGTGTTTCCGATAAACAAAACATCATTGAATTTGCCAAAGGTCTCGTAGAACTAGATTATGAGATTATCTCAACAGGTGGAACATTAAGCAAAATCCAAGAAGCAGGAATACCTGCAAAAGCAATAGATGAAGTAACTGGTTTCCCAGAAATTATGGATGGTCGAGTAAAAACACTTCATCCATTCGTTCATGGAGGATTACTTGCAAAACGTTCTAACCCAGATCATATGAACCAAATGAAAGAAAACAACATCGAACCAATCGACATGGTTGTCGTAAACTTATATCCTTTCAAACAAACCCTTGAAAAAGAGGGTGTATCTAAAGAGGAAATCATCGAAAACATTGATATCGGTGGCCCAACGATGCTACGTTCTGCCGCAAAGAACTTTGAAGATGTAACTGTAATAGTAGATCCACAAGATTATGATGATATTCTAACTTCTTTAAAAGAAAACACACTAGACTTTGTAAAAAGGCAAAAATTAGCTGCAAAAGTTTTCCGTCATACAGCTAACTATGACGCAATGATTGCAGAATACTTCATGGGTGAAACAGGCGAAGAATTCCCGGAGACTTATACCGTTACATATGAAAAAGTTCAAGATTTACGTTACGGCGAAAACCCACATCAAGAAGCTGCATTCTACAAACGTCCGATTGTTAAAACGATGAGCCTTGCAGCAGCAAAACAATTACATGGGAAAGAACTATCTTATAACAATATTCAAGATGCGAATGCTGCGCTTGAAATTCTAGCAGAATATGATGGGCAAGCTGCAGCAGTTGCTGTAAAACATATGAACCCATGTGGAATTGGTGTAGCGAATTCCATCTCGGATGCATTTAATCGTGCATTTGATGCAGACCCAATTTCAATTTTCGGTGGTATTGTTGCTCTTAACGAAGAAGTAGACTCTCCTACTGCAGAAAAACTTAGTGAAATTTTCTTAGAAATCGTTATTGCACCAAGCTTCTCAGAGAAGGCTTTAGAAATCTTAACGAAGAAGAAAAATATTCGCTTACTTGAATTACCAATGAACGATACGGAGATAGTTAACCATAAATTAACCTCTGTGAATGGTGGCGTGCTCATTCAAGATCAAGACAATGGCAAGGTTGAGGTAGATAATTTAAAAGTGGTTACGAAACGCCAACCAACGGAACAAGAATTACATGATCTACTATTTGCTTGGAAAGCGGTAAAACATGTGAAATCAAATGCAATTGTTCTAGCTAAGAACGGCCAAACCGTTGGCATTGGCGCTGGGCAAATGAATCGTGTCGGATCTGCGAAAATTGCAATCGAACAAGCTGGTGGAAAAACAAAAGGCTCTGTCATGTCATCGGATGCATTTTTCCCAATGCCAGACACAGTTGAAGAAGCTGTAAAAGCTGGTGTAACAGCAATTATCCAACCAGGCGGTTCCATCCGTGACCAGGATTCTATCGATGTTTGTGATGAACACGGAATTGCAATGGTTTATACAGGAATGCGTCATTTTAAACATTAAGAGTGGAGGACCTTGGAATGAACGTCTTAGTAGTAGGAAGAGGTGGCCGTGAGCATAGTGTGGCACTTGAACTTGCCAAAAGCAGTAAAGTTACGAAACTTTACGTTGCTCCCGGTAACGGCGGAATGAAAGAACAAGCTACATGTATCCCAATTGATGAAATGGATATAGATGATCTTGTTTCTTTTGCAAAAGAAGCTGCAATTGACTTAACAATTGTTGGACCAGAAGCACCATTAAACGAAGGAATTGCGAACCGATTCCAACAAGAAGGTTTAAAAGTATTTGCCCCAACCAAAGAAGCGGCTTTACTAGAAGGAAGTAAAAGTTTTGCAAAAGCGTTTATGAAAAAATACAGTATACCAACAGCAGAATACGAAACGTTTACAGATGTGGAAAAGGCAAAAGCATATATTGAAGAAAAGGGTGCACCAATTGTTATTAAAGCGGATGGTCTAGCAGCTGGGAAAGGTGTCGTTGTTGCTGAAACAATGGAGCAAGCTTTAAAAGCTGTAGAAGATATGCTAGTTTCCAAAACCTTTTCTGAAGCAGGTTCCAAAGTCGTTATTGAAGAATTCTTGGACGGCCGTGAATTCTCATTAATGGCATTTGTTCATGAACACCATGTATATCCAATGGTTCCAGCTCGAGATCATAAGAGAGCGTACGATCATGATGAAGGTCCCAATACTGGCGGGATGGGTTCCTTTGCTCCAGTTCCGGATGTTACGGAAGAACATATCGCGTATTCTGTAGAAAATGTTCTCCAAAAAGCTGCAGATGGTCTAATGTCAGAAGGAAGACCATTTACCGGAATTCTTTACGGCGGTTTAATCATGACGGAACTAGGTCCAAAAGTCATTGAATTCAATACTAGATTTGGTGACCCTGAAACCCAAGTCGTTTTACCATTGTTAAAAAATGATCTAGTTCAAGTATTCACGGATATCCTAGATGGAAAGGATCCTAAATTGGAATGGGAAGATGTAACGTGTCTAGGAACTGTTCTTGCATCTGCAGGTTATCCAGGGTCTTACAAAAAAGGAACAGTAATTCCAACGTTTCCGGAAATAGAAGATACGTATATTATCCATGCTGGAACAAAATACGAAGGGGATACACTTGTATCCGATGGAGGTCGTGTTCTCCTAGTTGGCGCAAAAGCAGCTAATCTACAAGAAGCGCATCAAAAGGTGTACCAGGTTTTAGAATCTATGAATAATGATAATTACTATTATCGTAGAGATATTGGTATGAAATAAACGAAAAGGCAAAAGGAGTTAGTGAAATGCCTCCCCATGGGTAACAAGATTTTAAATCTAGTTACCCATGAGGGGGTTTTTTTATTTAATCTTCTAGTAAATCAGTCATCGTAGAGTGGATATCAGTACTCAGAGGGGAGATATCAGTACTTGGGTAGGATATATCGGTACTCGAGTAGGATATATCAGTACCCAAGGAGGAGATATCGGCACACGAGTAGGATATATCAGTACCCAAGGAGGAGATATCGGCACACGAGTAGGATATATCAGCACTCAAGGGTGAGATATCAGTACTTGAGGGGATATCAGCACACGGGTAGGATATATCAGTACTTGAGGAGAGGATATCAGCACTCAAGGAAGATATATCAGTACTTGAGTAGGATATATCAGCATCCAAGTAGAAGAAATCAGTAATTATGGAATCTACTAGGCAAACTTGTAACAACACATGCGAAATTTGTCAATAAGTATTAAGCAAACATCCCTACAAGAAAGAATAATAGTATGGTAGAATAGGAGTAATCATAAATTATTGGAGAGCTTGCCGATGCATACAAATGAAAATAATTGGAGAAGCCGCGAGCTTAGACAACATGTAAAAGTAATAGATGGTCTAGAAGCTCCTACGCTTGTACTTAAAAATAGTAATTATTTAAATGTTTTCGTAAAACAATGGATAAAAGCGAATATATGGATATATCATGATCGGATTGTTTATGTTGGGGACAATATGCCTGACAAACTAGATCAAACGGAAGTTGTAGATTGTGAAGGGAAATATCTAGTTCCTGGTTATATGGAGCCACATTCCCATCCTTTTGTATTATCAAACCCAGAAGAATTAGCAAAACATGCTGCCAGATACGGAACCACCACTATGATGAATGATAACCTTATGTGGCATTTTTTATTAGACAAAAAGAAAGCGTTTTCTCTATTAAACGACTTTGATCACTTGCCAGTTTCCATGTATTGGTGGTCTCGATTTGATCCACAAACTTCGGTACAAGATGAAGAAGAAATCTTTAATACGGAAGACATGTTATCATGGATTTCTCATCCTTCCGTTGTACAAGGTGGAGAGTTAACTTCTTGGCCAAGCCTGTTAGATGGAAATGATAGATTACTATATTGGATTCAAGAAACAAAAAGACAAAGAAAGCCGGTAGAAGGACATCTTCCTGGTGCATCAGAAAAGACGTTAACAAAGATGAAATTACTTGGAATTTCTGCTGATCATGAACCAATCACTGGTGAAGAAGTATTAAGAAGGCTCCGTTTGGGTTATCATGTATCTTTAAGGAACTCTTCTATTCGTCCTGATTTATCCCTCCTAGTAAAAGAGATATTAAGTCTAGGACTTTCTAATTTTGATAACCTAACATTTACAACAGATGGACCTACACCTTTGTTCTCGGAAAAGGGATTTATCAACGTTTGTATTGATATTGCTATTCAAAATGGAATCCCTATTGAAGAAGCATATCGGATGGGTAGCTATAATGTTGCCAGACATTTTCAGTTGAGTGAGACGCATGGTAGTATTGCGCCTGGTCGAATTGCACATATTAATATATTAGAAAGCATTGAAAATCCTCAACCTATAAGTGTTCTAGCAAAAGGACAATGGATTATAAAAGACAATACGAAACAAGAGCTTCCTAATAAGATTAACTGGGAAAAATATGGGGTTGCTCCATTAAACTTCGATTGGGAACTTGGAGAAAAGGATTTACAATTTTCCATGCCAATGGGATTAGAAATGGTCAATAATGTTATTGTTAAACCGTATAGCATTAATGTTGATATTACACTAGAAGAACTTCCTGAAAATAAAAATGATGCATTTCTTATATTAATCGATAAAAATGGTAAATGGAGAGTTAACACAACGATTAAAGGATTCACGAATCAACTTGGAGCTATTGCTAGTTCGTTTACTTCATCCGGAGATTTAATCTTTATTGGAAAAAGTAAAAAGGATATTTTACTTGCATGGAAGAGGTTAAAAGAAATTGGTGGAGGAATTGTCCTTGTTCATAAAGGAGAAATACTGACCGACCTTTCCCTAACGCTAGGTGGTATCATGTCTACGGAATCAATGGATGTTATAATGGAGAAGGAAAGAGAATTAAAGAACTATCTTAAAGAATTTGGTTATAAATTTGACGATCCAATCTATAACATCCTTTTCTTATCCTCTACACATTTGCCATATATTCGAATTACACAACAAGGAATTGTAGATATTAAGAAAAATGAAATACTCTTCCCTGCTACAATGTGTTAACATATAATAGTTAGAGCGAGGGCTTAAGCGACCGTTTAGTGATGTACAAGCCGATTTCACCATAAGGGTTTAAGCGCAACTAAGCTTCTGTTTTCACTAATCGTGAGTTACTCGCTTCACCGAAAACCTTTGCTGGGTGCTGGAGCTGGACGTGGTCTTCCTTAAGACAAGAGTTTTAATCTTTCTCAGTTGCAAAAATAAGCAATGGGTAATCTTACAAAGGGTGTTGGGCAAATGAGGAAACCGATCCTATTATTTTTCGTGATGCTTCTTGTTCTAGTTGGATGTTCCAATGATAAAGAAGAGACGGAAAATGCAGTAGAAGATGGAAGTTTCAAAAATATATATCCTTTTACAGGTATTGGTACAAATGAACCGATAGATAACCGAATGATTAGTGTAATGGTTAATAATCATCCAAAAGCTAGACCGCAGACAGGTTTATCTCAGGCGGATATTGTTTTTGAGATACTAGCGGAAGGAAATATCACAAGATTTTTAGCGTTATATCATAGCAATTTACCAGAAGTCGTTGGACCAGTAAGAAGTGCTAGAGAATATTATTTTAAATTAGCAAATGGCTATCATGCTCTATATGTTTATCACGGAGCGGCAGATTTTGTTGATGAAATGATTGTTAATAGTGGCACTGACTTCTTAAACGGATCTACCTATGATAATGATGGCTATTTATTTAAAAGAGAGTCATTTAGAGAAGCCCCGCATAATTCATACCTGCAGTTAGGAGCAGCCTATGACGTGGCTAAAGATAAAGGTTATGATATAACAGCGGAATATGAAGCCTTGCCATTTCTATCAGCGGATGAGATTGAAACATTAGCTGGAGAAGAGGCACGTCATATTGAGGTGATTTATTCGGATTCTTATTCATTCGCAAATGTTCAGTATGACTATGATCAAGATTCAGGAAGTTATACAAGATCGAGTGGCGGAGAGAAGACAGTTGAACTACATACAGAAGTGCCAATCGAAGTCGAAAATGTACTAATTGTAGAGACAAGTCATCAAGTAATTGACGATGCTGGACGTAGGGAGATTGATTTAGAATCAGGAGGAAATGCTTACCTACTGCAAAAAGGACTTATAAATAAAGTGAATTGGGAGAATCATGATGGTAGAATAATACCTATAAAAGACGGCCAAGAGATTGGGTTTATACCTGGTCAGACATGGATCAACGTTATCCCAACAAATCCTGGGTTAGACCAAGCAGTGAAAATTTCCAACGAATAGAGTTAAAGTGAGTGTTCAAAAAAGGAGGATAAAAAGGACCGAGTCGGCTAAAGTCGCAACGTCCTAGGACTCCGATTACTCGTCCCACCGTAAAGATTTCTTGCAACGCTGACACTAGCACGTCTTGTGCGTCGGTAGTTCGAGGCGGTGTAGCTTTGGAGCAATGGAGTGTACATCCTAAAGATACATGAGGAGCGGAAAAGCAAGCCAACTAGAAACGTCAAAGTGTCATTTTTACCGGACTTTTTGAACAACTTCTTAAAGTAATAAGTAGAAGGTCAGGAGGATATACCGTGCAAATAGATAAGCTAAGAGGAGAGCAACTTGATCAATTATTTGATGCAATTCTCTCTTTAAAGGATAGAGAAGAATGCTATCGTTTCTTTGATGATATTGCTACCATGTCCGAAATTCATGCATTATCCCAACGTTTACAAGTTGCAAAAATGCTAATGGAAGGAAGTACATACAATAATATCGAACAAGAAACAAAAGCCTCCACCGCCACCATTTCCCGTGTCCGCCGCTGCATCAACTACGGAAGCGAAGGATACAAAATGGTACTTGATCGAGTATTAGAAGAAAAATGATCCACTGCCAAAAAGGTAGTGGATTTTTTAATGGTACAAACCACTTATACGCAAGCAGAAACGCAGTGATATTCAGAATCCACTGCGTTTTTTATTGGTTGCTGCTCTTATAGTTCGAAGGCTACCGAGAAAAACAGTATTACGGTTTAGTATCCTCATAGTTGTCTGTAGTTAATCAAGAAAGGTCGCCCCCTCACGGCCATTTGCAAGGAAAAAACAGGGGGTTTTGTCCGTGATACCCATTGTCACGGCCATTTGCAAGGAAAAAACAGGGGGTTTTGTCCGTGATACCCTGATATTGTATCTATAAAGTAGACAATTTTAGAAAGTGTCCTATTCATTTGATAATCTTATATATAGAATTAGATAG
>NZ_JAHHXM010000020.1 GCF_019037185.1 Oceanobacillus caeni | reverse complement strand
AAACTATCGGAAACAAAGGTATTGTGAAAAGTTTTTTGAGACACTTTGGTACTGTCTACTTGACAGAAGCAGGTGTATCCCCTCACGGACTTTTCCTGGCTCTTTTCCATGAGTTTTGTCCGTGATGACTCCTCTCTCGACCTTTTCCTTGTTCATTTTCATAAGTTTTGTCCGTGATAACTCCTCTCTCGACCTTTTCCTCGTTCATTTTCATGAGTTTTGTCCGTGATAACTCCTCTCTCGACCTTTTCCTCGTTCATTTTCATGAGTTTTGTCCGTGATAACAAAAAGGCCAACTTTTTTTACAAAAAGTTGACCTTGTCTATTATCATATATTGTAATATCCTTAATAACTTCCGTTGCTTTTCAAGTTTCTTCAAATTATTTCTCTCACTTGTAGTATAACTAGTCAATCTGATTTATTGTGCCGTATACCCACCATCAAGGACAACGGCTTGGCCGGTTACTCCTTTGGCTTTATCACTTGCTAAGAATAGAGCATAGTCCGCTACTTCTTGTACATCAATTAACCTCTTTTGAGGAACAAGTGGATAAAGGACTTCTTCTTTCACCTATTCAACCGGTACATTACGTGTTTTTGCTAGATCTTCAAATTGTCCTCGGACCAAAGGTGTATCAATATATCCAGGGCAAATAGCATTTACCGTAATACCATTTTCAGCCGTTTCTAACGCAGCAACCTTTGTTAATCCTATCAATCCATGCTTTGCACTATTATATGCTGCTTTCCCAGCAAACCCTATTAACCCGTTAATAGATGCCATATTTAAAACACGACCAAACCCTTGCTTTTTCATAATTGGAAAGGCATGTTTCATAGCGATAAATGGTGCAATCTGCATAACCTTAATCATAAATTCAAATTTTTCTGTTGGGAAGTCTTCAATTGGTGCGACATGTTGAAGTCCGGCATTATTAATTAAAACATCAAGTCTTCCATATTTTTCAACTGTTTGATGGATAGCACTTTTTATATCCTGTTCTTTTGTCACATCTACCTTTAAACCGATACAATCATGACCCTTCATTTGTAAATCCTTCGTCACATCTTTAAGCTTTTCATCATTAATATCAGATAAAACAACCTTTGCCCCATTTTTCAGAAACTCGACAGCAACCTGGTACCCAATTCCGCTTGCTGCTCCGGTGATAAAAACTACCTTTTGGTTAACCAATTTGCGTCCCTCCAAAATCGTATGTTAGTTTTCCATTTCTACAATGCTGCTAACGCCCATGCCACCGCCAACACAAAGGGTTGCTAAGCCAAAGCGGTCGCCTCTTCTTTTCATTTCGTAAAGTAATGTAACTAAAATTCTTGCTCCACTTGCGCCAATTGGGTGGCCTAAGGCAATAGCACCACCATTTACATTAAGCTTGTCTTTGGGAATATCTAAATCTCTTCCAACAGCCAATGATTGTGCTGCGAAGGCCTCATTTGCTTCAATTAAGTCAATATCACTCATCGAAACTCCTGCCTTTTGAAAGGCTTTATTCGTTGCAGGTACAGGACCAATACCCATGATTTTTGGATCTACTCCAGCAGACGCGTTTCCACGTAAAACAGCTAAAGGTTTCACTCCCAATTCTTTTGCCTTTTCTCGACTCATTAATACCAATGCAGCTGCACCATCATTTATTCCAGACGCATTCCCCGCTGTAACCGTTCCATCCTTTTTAAATGCAGGTCTTAATTTTGACAACTTCTCAGTAGTTACCCTGTCACGTGGGAACTCATCTTGAGCGAATGTTATTGGATCTCCTTTTCGTCTAGGAATAACAACAGGAACTATTTCCTCATTGAACTTACCATTTTTAATTGCTTTTTCCGTTTTTTGCTGACTCCAGGCAGCAAATTCATCTTGTTCTTCCCTCGTTAAACTATATTTTTCAGCAATATTTTCCGCTGTTATCCCCATATGATACTCATTGATAGCACATTGTAAACCATCATTGATCATACTATCGACAACTTTACCGTCCCCCATTCGGAAGCCTTCTCTTCCCTTAGGTAAAAGATATGGAGCTAAACTCATATTTTCCATCCCACCAGCAACCACAATTTCTGCATCACCTACTTGAATGGATTGGGTGGCAAGGTGAACAGATTTTAGACCGGAACCACATAGATTATTAATGGTAGTTGCCGGAACTTCCTCAGGTATACCAGCTTTAAGTGCAGATTGGCGTGCTGGTCCTTGTCCTAATCCCGCTTGAAGGACATTTCCCATAATAACTTCATCCACCTGGTTACCTTCTAATCCTGCACGATGTAGTGCTTCTTTTATAACAATCGTACCTAATTCGGTTGCTGGTGTATTACTCAACATCCCCATAAAGCTTCCTATCGCTGTACGTACCGCGCTAACAATAACTACTTCTCTCATTATTTAACCTCCCGCTTTTTCTTCTTTCCGTCTATGTTTAAATAATAAAACATTTATTTGAACCATAAATTATAATAATAGATGAACGTATGTATATTTTACCTAAATAAACAATAGAATCCTAGTTTCGACTGTTACATAATTTTTAGTTAATGATGGATATTATTTGCCAGAAGTAGAAATAGTCTTATTAACATGATAAAAATGATACAATAAAGAAGACTTCCATCAGTAAGGGTTTTCCTTTATCTCCTATTGATGGTTAGCCGTACTTATCGAATCTTTACGGGCAGTTGATCTCCCTCAATCTTGAGGTGAGAGTCTTACTGCCTGTTTAGGTGGGATAAAACTTACAAAACATTTAGGAGGATGTTGGTGTGAAGCTAACCAAAAGGGAATGGTTGACTATCCCAAATATTTTATCTTGCATCAGGATCTTGCTTATTCCTTTCTTTATCTATATCTACTTCAGTGCAACGGAGACAAATGATTATTATATTGCAGCATTTATTATCTTTTTATCTGGTTTAACTGATTTATTAGATGGCTTTATAGCAAGAAAATTCAACCAAATAACAGAACTCGGAAAAACGTTGGATCCTATTGCTGACAAACTTACCCAAGCCGCAATTGTCATTTGCCTTGTATTTCATTACCCATATATGTGGATTTTAGTATTATTAGTGGTTCTTAAAGAATTATTTATGGGTATCAATGGACTTATTTTATTAAAAAAAGGAAAAAAGCTAGATGGTTCAAAGTGGTTTGGAAAAGTATCAACCACGGTATTCTATGTTGCTATGGGCCTATTTATTGCATTTCCGGAATTAAACTTACAAGTAGCAGCTATTCTAGTCATTACTACTGGAATCTTCCTTACTATTTCTTTCATTATGTACGCCCTTGAATTTATTCATTTATATAGAGCCTGAGTGAACAAAAGCAGATTGTTATGATGCAATTTGCTTTTTTGTTCTAAATCAGACTTCAACTGCATGGTTTTATTATAACGTGGAGAGAATATTAATAATTACCTAAAGAATAAGGTGGTTATGCAGTGGATAAGAAGAGGGTAAGAGAAATTATGGATTCCCATGATTTAATCCCTGTGAACTATAATGGTAGGTCCGTTGTTATGAATCAATATGATGAACATAGTCATATGGTTAAAGTAATTCCCCTTGATAAGTGTGGAATTGTCCCAATTGAATGAGTCATTTAATAAAAAATAGAGTGCATCCTTTAGCACTCTATTTTTTTTAAATCTTCACAAGAACGAAAACTACGAATAATTAACCTCTAACTGTTTTAAGAGCTTTACTCCAAGCAATTACTTGATTAAACATTTCAGTTGCATTAGCTTCATGGTAATCAGCTGGTTTGAATACGCTGAAATTCTCAAAGTCGGCTAATAATGAGAATGTTACTGCAGTACGAACGTCTGCTACTTGAAGTTCACCTAAAATTAGACGTAGGTTCTCATGAGCACGTGTTCCACCTAAACTTCCGTATCCAACGAATCCAGCAGCTTTATTGTTCACTTCTGGGTTTAAATAATCTAATGCGTTCTTCAATGCTCCACCAATTGCATGGTTGTATTCTGGTGCAATAATGATATATCCATCAAAAGAAGCAATTTTTTCTGACCATGCTTTAATTGCCTTTTCAGCTTCGGCTTGTTGTGTTTCTGGAATCTCAGCACCTAGAAATGGCAAATTGTAATCGGCAAGATCCACTAATTCGTATTCTACATCAGCATCGTTACGTTTGTTAGCAAAGTCAAGTGTCCAGTTTGCAACAGCTTCTCCATTACGTCCTTGACGTACACTTCCTAAAATAATACCTATTTTTAACATAGACTTATATTCCTCCTATATGATAAATGTATGCCAAATTATTTTTAATTAAACATACTTTAATTGATAATAATATAACATCATTTTCAACTTATTGCAAGATATTTAATTCCCTTTTATTATATGGTTACTAAAAGTAATAAATGATTCATTTAGTCCAATATTTAAGGTCATTAATAATGTTTTTACCTCAAACCATGTTAAGCAATCTCTATTTTCTATCGAGGAATAGTTGTTAGTCTATTTTATATAAATCTGAGCCTTTACCTATTCAGCTACTTTTAGATAAACATAGGTTATTATATGGAAAGGAGGAAATTGCATGTCTCACAGTGAGGATAGAAAAAGTAAGAAGGACCATGATAACGTAAATGACGTTAACATTCATGCAAGCAGAGTTTTCATTAAGGCGAAAGAAGTTTTTGTAAAAGATGATAATGTTAGGGATAGAGACTTTGACCGCAAGAAACGTCACCATGATGATGATGGCGGTAATTCCGACCGTAAGAGACATCGCCATGATGATGTAGGCGGTGATTTTGACCACAAGAAACATCATCATGATGACAAAGACGGAGGTTCCGACCGTAAAAGACATCACCATGATGATGACCGTGATAACACTAATCGTAGAGATCCATGGTCACGATTACTATTTTAAAACTAAATAATTAGATTCTCAGTGGATCTCTAGAAGAAAATGGATGATATCAATTAGAATATTTCGGTCCCTCCTACAAAAAATATAAGTAAATGAATTCTTCCATCCCCTAACAGCTAGAAAAGGCGTAAAATGCAAGTTAAGGAGGACATCATGGATAGTAAAACAGCACAAGATATTTTGGAATCCATTGAGATGATTAATGTAAACTACCATGGCATTCCTGTATATATTCAAGCAGTAAACGAACAGGAAGGAACTGCAACTATTTTTCCTCTTGATGATATGCACCATGTACAAGAAGTCGATTTAAACGGGTTAAATCAGGTGAATTTAATACAGTGAAACATAACACTCCGTAAACCTGCGCTTAGGTTTACGGAGTGTTTATTCATTACTACTTCATTATTATAATCCTTTTGCATGATGTAATTTTCCATTTTGAATATAGACGCGTGATACACGTCTTCCAATTAAACAGACTATTTCATAGTGGATGGTTTGTAACTGTTCCGCAACTTCATCCAAAGAAATAAAACCTTCACTAGGTTCGCCAAAAATGGTGACAGTGTCCTCTTTGCTAACATAGGGTATATCCGTTATATCTATCATCGATTGATCCATACAAATCCGTCCTACAATTGGTGCCCTTTTTCCTTTTACGGAGACATTCCCTTTATTCGATAATGCTCTTGTAAAACCATCTGCATAACCGACTGGAATCGTGGCGATTTTTGAATGACTTTTCGTTGAAAATGTACAACCATAACTTATCGGTTCACCGATATCCACATTTTTAATGTGGACTGGTTTCGTCTTAAAACTCATAACTTGTATAAGTTTAATTTTATTTTTTAAATGTTCACTAGGATATAATCCATATAAGCTTATACCAACCCGTACCATGTCCATATGCATGTGAGGATAAGAAATAGTTGCTGCACTATTACAACAGTGTTTAATTGGTATTTGAATGTCATGTTCCTCCAAATAATCAACCACTGACAAAAAATGTTTAAATTGTTTATCTGTATATGTGGAATCTGAATTGTCTGCATCAGCAAAGTGAGTAAAGATCCCCTCAATTTGTACGTAATTTGATGTTAATAATGATATGAGTTCTAATGCTTCTTCTCTTTTTCTAATTCCAATTCGGTTCATACCGCTATCTATTTTAATATGCACTTTTGCGATCTTTTTTAATTCCTCAGCTGTTTTTACTATTTCCTTAGCTATTTCCTTGGTAAAAACAGTTAACGTTATATTTGAATTTATAGCATCCTCTACGGCTGTTTCTGTACTTATTCCTGTATATCCTAATACTAAGACAGGAGCATTGATCTTGGCTTTTCGGATTTGTAATGCTTCATCTAATATAGCAACGGCTAAATAATCCGCTCCTTCTTCCAGTGCTGCTTGTGCAACTTCAATCGCGCCGTGGCCATAGCCGTCCGCCTTTATCACAGCCATTAATTTTGTCTTTGGGTTAATATGATTCTTAAATGCCTTTACATTGCTTTTTAAAGCATCTAGTGATATTTCAACCCATGTATCTCGATAGCTTCCTACTGCCATGATTACTTCCTCCAATTTTAAGCAAACTAATCGTAATTGATTTTGTTAAGTGATATATTATAATTATTTCATTTTATAATAAAATAGCAAAGTAGCAAGTTTTGGAGGACGTTATGAGGGAAATTTTGAAATTAGCTAGTGCTTTTATCGGAATTATTGTTGGGGCAGGTTTTGCCTCAGGTCAAGAAATTTTGCAGTATTATACAAGTTTTGGTCTATTAGGTATTATTGGGGGAATTATCGCTACTGCCTTATTTGCCTTTCTCGGAATGGTACTTATGTTAATTGGTAGTAAGACGAAGACAAGCTCTCATAAGGATGCGATTTATGCCATTAGCGGCCCCTATCTCGGTGTACTAGTTGATATTATTCTAATACTTACTTTATTCGGTGTTGGAGTTGTGATGGTTGCTGGAGCTGGGTCAAACCTTAACCAACAGTTTGGTTTACCTTACTTCGTTGGAACAACTCTAATGGCAATTCTAATTCTTACTACTGGTATGTTAAAAATTAACAAAGTAGTTTCCGTAATTGGTAGTATCACTCCATTCCTAGTTTTATTCATTATCATTATTTCAATTTACTCCTTTTTTACACTTGATACATCCTTTGCCAATCTTGATCCAATAGCAAGAGAAGTATATACACCACTACCGAACTGGATTATTTCTACCATCAATTATGTATCTTTTAATATTGCGTTAGGTGCCTCTATGACATTAGTTATGGGTGGAGCAGAAAAAAATATTAAAACGGCAACACTTGGTGGTCTCGTTGGAGGACTTGGTCTCGGTGCATTAATCATTTTAAGTAATTTAGCCATCTTCTCAAAAATTGAAACGGTAGCAGCGGACGATATGCCTATGCTTTCCATCGTGAATAGTATATCCCCAATACTTGGGAGTATCATGTCTGTTATCCTTTTTGGGATGATATTCAATACCGCTATTAGTATGTTTTTCTCTTTAACTGCACGTTTTGCAAAAGTTGGAACAAGAAGGTTTAAAGTGCTCTTGACTATTTTCCTCATTTTAGGATATATTCTAAGCTTTATCGGCTTTACTGATTTAGTAAGTCAATTCTACCCACTCATTGGTTACTTAGGACTAGTATTGATTGGTACTTTGATTGTTACGTTTTTTCGAATGCAATTTAGAAAGAGAAGTCATGAATAAAGAACAAAGGCTTAAGCGCCCGTTTAGCGACGTACGGACTGGACTGAGCCGTAGGAGATAAAGGAAACACGACGAACGGAGTGAGTCGATGTTGACTTATCGTACGGAGGTGAAGGAAGTCTCGCTAGTCGCTGGGCGCTGGAGCCGGACGTGGCTATTTCTGTATCTAAGGTTATCCATAGCCGCACAAATTTTATAATTTTCTAATAAGCAACAAAAGGTGGAAGTATATCAGCTATACTTCCACCTTTAAGAATGAGGATAATTTAAAATATGCTCTTTACACGTTTGAACAAAATCTTCCGGTGATGACTTTACGATGTAGGAATACACTCCACAAGATGTATATAGATAGAGAAGACCCCCATCCCCACCAATGAAGCGATAGGAGATATCCAGAACATCTTTTATTGGAAATTCGCGATGTTCCGTTACAATTCGGTTATCATAAAGGTATATTGTACGTTGATGTTCAACCCGAGTCATCTCAACACTATTTATCTGCCTTTCAACCTTTACATAAGATTGCTCAGCTATTACTTTAATAAGACTCCCCCCTAAGTGGGTTTAATTAATGAACATTACGCACTTTCGTAGTAGTTTTACCCTTCAGCAAATTGGATATTATTCATTCGCCACTTCAACCACTGATACTCTCTCGTTTTTCGAGGTAAAAATTGACGAATATCATCTTCATGATACCCTACTTGTAGTCTCTTTTCATCCATTATTATCGGACTTCGAAGCAACCTTGGATATTGATGAATTAATTCAAGTAACTCTTGTAGTGGAATCGCGTCCATATCTAGATTTAAATCTTTATAAATTTTGGAACGAGTAGAAATAATCTCGTCTGTTCCATCCACTGTCATTCGTAATATCCCTTGAAGTTCGTTTACAGTTAGTGGGTTCTTTAAAATATTCCTTTCTACAAATGAAATGTCCTGATCTTTAAACCATTGTCTTGCTTTCCTCGTCGATGAACAAGATGCGCCAAATATTTTAACTGTCATTTATCATACCCCATTTTCCTAAATATTCTAGTATAGTATTCGTTAAATATATTAGTTTTTATATAGTCCATTCTTTAATAAGTTCATTTCAATTGTAAAATGTTCAATTGCTTCATCATCAGACAACTCTTTTGAAAACTTTTCTACAAAGTTTCGAAACACAACTGCTATGACAATTTGTAACATATGGTAGATTTC
The DNA here is from genome assembly GCF_019037185.1 of Oceanobacillus caeni. Lineage (GTDB taxonomy): Bacteria > Bacillota > Bacilli > Bacillales > Amphibacillaceae > Oceanobacillus > Oceanobacillus caeni. Next base: position 50,528 of record NZ_JAHHXM010000020.1, on the reverse strand, counting down.
CGTATCGTTTTTAGTATTTAAACGATCCTTATCAATCATTTCAATTACTTCATTGAAAAATCCTGTGTCATGTTTCCCTTTAAAAGCTGCTGTAAAAGCATCTTCAATTTTATGTGTTACATGGAGCAGAGCATTTTTTAGGAAGTCAAATTCTCTATCATCGGGGAGTTCAACTAAAAACTCATAATAAAAATCCGTCACAGCGTTTATAATATCACCGTCATGTTCCTCCAGCTTTTGGAAAAATTTAATTCTCCTAGCATCTGTCTCCTCTTTTAGTAGATAAAAATATATATCCTCTTTGTTTTCAAAATACTGATAAAAGCTTCCTCGAGGAATACCGGCAGATTTTACTATATTGGCTATAGATGCTTCATGCAAAGGAACCCTTGCAAACTCTTCTTCCGCGGCATTAATTAAATGTTGCCTTTTTTTCTCGGGTAAATTAAAAAACGTTTGTTTCGGCAATGCACTTCCTCCAAATTCCCCTTATGACGCGATGTCACTTTTTGTATAATTTAAGTTTAAGTGACACGATGTCATTTGTCAACCAATTCATGTGACAACTTGTCATATTCTTGATCATATTGCCCTATAAATATACCCTACCATGTAATTGTGGCAGAATCATGGGATAAAGAAGACTTCCATAGGTGGGGATTTTCCTTCATCCCTCACTAATGGTTAGTCGCTCCTATCGCCTTTACGGTCAGTTGATCTTCCACTTACCTTCTATGTTTCCCAAGAAGCTTAAAGTGGGATAAAATAAAACTCCTTAATCAATACCCGTTCTATTTAAAAGTATATCCTTTTCTCTAAAAAATATACTTTAGTAGATTAATAGAAAAATAAGTGGATATATCCTTGTAAAATAAAATGAGCCCCTACTAGGAAAGTAGAGGCTTGCTTCTATTTAACCATTACTTTACAAATATCATTTGTAAAATCCACTGGGTCTTGAATAGGTAGACCTTCAATTAACAGTGCTTGATTATATAATAGATTCGTGTATAAATTTAATTTATCTTTATCATGATCATAAGCTTCCTTCAAGGACTCAAAAACATCATGATTTACATTAATCTCTAACACCTTATCTGCCTTAATTTGTTGATTATCAGGCATAGCATTAATTACTTTTTCCATTTCGATGGAAATATCCCCTTGAGCTGTTAGGCAGACAGGATGAGATTTAAGTCGTTTAGATGCTTTTACTTCTTTTACTTTATCAGATAGAATTTCCTTCATTGCATCGAATAAATCTTTGTTTTCTTCTTCTAGTTCTTTTGTTTCTTTATTATCTTCTTCCATTCCTAAATCGCCACTTGAGACAGAACGGAATTCCTTTTCATCATAATTCATGAGCATTTTAATAGCAAATTCATCTATTTCGTCTGTAAAATATAGGATTTCATAGCCCTTTTCTGCTACCATTTCTGTTTGTGGGAGCTTTTCAATTCGCTCAATTGAATCTCCTGTAGCATAATAAATGTATTTTTGATCTTCCGGCATTCTAGATACATATTCTTTTAACGTGACGAGTTTCTTCTCTTTCGATGAGTAGAATAGTAATAAATCCTGTAATACATCTTTGTTCATGCCATAGTCGCTATAAACCCCGAACTTCAACTGTTGACCAAAGGATTCATAGAATTTCTCGTATTTCTCACGTTCATCTCTTAAAATACTTAATAATTGGTTTTTAATCTTCTTGTTAATGTTCTTTGCAATAACTTTCAATTGACGATCATGTTGAAGCATTTCTCTAGAAATATTTAGAGAAAGATCTTCGGAGTCAACCATTCCTTTTACAAAACTAAAGTAATCAGGCAATAGGTCTGCACACTTCTCCATAATCAGTACACCATTCGAATATAATTCAAGGCCTTTTTCATATTCCTTTGAATAATAATTAAATGGCGCATTTTCTGGAATATAAAGAATCGCATGATAACGAACTGTACCATCAATATTAAGGTGAATATGTTTTAATGGCTTATCAAAACCGTAACGCTTTTCTGTATAGAAGTTTTCATAATCTTCATCTGTTAGCTCACTTTTATTCTTCTTCCAAATTGGTACCATAGAATTAATCGTTTGTTCCTCTATCACATCTTCATACTCATCTTCTGTGCCTTCTTTAAGTTTACTTTCCGTTACATCCATTTTAATTGGGTAACGAATAAAGTCTGAGTATTTTTTTACAATTTGTTTAATACGATACTCTTCTAAGTACTCATCATAATTTTCATCTTCTGTGTTTTCTTTGACAGATAAGATAATCTCCGTACCAACGTCCTTTTTATCTGTAGGTTCAATGGTAAAACCATCCGCTCCTGCAGATTCCCAAACGTATGCCTGGTCACTATCTAACGCTTTACTTATCACAGTAACTTTATCAGCAACCATGAACGCTGCGTAAAATCCTACACCAAACTGACCGATAATATCATATCCATCTTTTAATTCATTTTCATTTTTAAAATCGAAAGAACCGCTCCTGGCAATAGTTCCTAAGTTGGATTCAAGGTCTTCCTTCGTCATTCCAATACCTGTATCAATTACTTTTAATGTACGATTATCTTTATTCACATCAATTTTTATATAGTAATCACTTTGGTTAAAAGTAATATTATCATCTGTTAATGCGCGATAATAGATTTTATCAATTGCATCACTTGCATTAGAAATAAGTTCCCTTAGGAATACCTCACGTTTGGAGTATATGGAATTAATTACCATATCCAATAACTTCTTGGACTCTGCCTTGAACTCTTGTTTTGCCATGGTTACATCTCCTTCATCTTTTATTAGCACTCTTAAGGTTTGAGTGATAATCCCTATAAAATGTAATAACACATTCATTTTTTCATGTCAATGGAATTAGTTGTTATAATGAATAGTATAATAATCATGGAGGGAATGAAATGCTAAAAACTTGGATTCAAAATGCTAAAAATATGGTTGTATTTACCGGAGCCGGTATGTCAACAGAAAGTGGGCTACCAGATTTCCGCTCCTCCAATAATGGGCTTTGGCGAAAAAAAGACCCTAGTAAAATTGCAAGTACCGAGGCATTGAACGATAATGTGGATGAATTTATTGATTTTTACAGAGAACGTGTATTAAAAGTAAAGGAATTCAATCCACATAAGGGACATTATATTCTGGCGGATTGGGAGGAAAAGGGAAAGCTACAATCCATTATTACACAAAATGTGGATGGTTTTCATCAGCTTGCGGGAAGTAAACGTGTTGCTGAGCTTCATGGTTCTTTACAACATTTACGTTGCCAATCCTGCGGGAAGGAATACGACAGTGATGAGTACGTAAACAAGGAATATCACTGTAGCTGTGGTGGGATTTTGCGTCCTAATATAGTACTCTTTGGTGAAATGTTGCCGCAGGATGCTTTCCGATTTGCTGAGGAAGAGGCAATAAAATCTGATTTATTTATCGTTTTAGGATCTTCATTAAGTGTTACACCAGCAAATCAATTTCCTCTTATTGCAAAGGAACATGGCGCTAAGCTAGTCATTGTTAACCAAGAAAAGACAGAATTAGACCACTATGCAGATCAAGTGATACAAGACAAGAAAATTGGCGAACTACTACAGGAATTGGATAAGGAGCTATTTTCCTAAAACGAAAAGGGCTAAACCTCAAGTAATTTGAGGTTTAGCCCTAATGTATTATTGCACATCGCCTTCCCAAGCCAACATACCGCCAGCCATATTTGTTACATGATATCCTTGTTCGTTAAGGAATTCCGTTGCCCGACCACTACGTCCACCTGATCGACAAATCATGTAGTAATGTTTATCTTTGTCCAGTTCGTTCATACGTTCTGGAATTTCACTAAGGCGAATATGTAGTGCTCCAGGTATGATTCCTTGCGCTACTTCATCATCTTCACGAACATCTATTAAATGAAGGTTTTCACCTTTTTCTAATTTTTCCTGTAAATCTTTAGCAGATATTTCCTTCATTACAATCCCTCCAAACCTATTTCACTATATTTTAACGCATCTAATTCTTAAATCAAAATTAGATACCTACTTTAAACCATCTACTGAAATAAATTGATTGGTTCAAAGCAATAATTCCGTTATTATGCCATCCATTTAGGTGGAATGTTTTTATCCCAGTATAAATCCCCTATTTCATGATGTTCATTAAATCCATCTTTACTTAGATGATAGTGGAAATTAAAAAAATATCCTTCTAAGGGGCGATTCTCCCTGCGAACATCGAATCTAGCAACATCTTGCCCTTTTCTATGATCATAGACATGAAAGATTTTTTCCCCATAACCATTAGATGGAGTTTCTGTTATTTCATAATGAATATAATCATCTCCCGCGTCATCCACAAGAGTTGCAAGTACAGACTCCATTGTAGGGAGAATTTGATTCGTAAATTCATCTTCCACTTTATTAACCATTCTCGGACCGAATTTAGTCATCGTTTGGTCTTTCGCTTGATTGAGCATATCATTTATAAAATATTCTTTATGATGATGTAAAGTTTGTTCACGTTGTATATCTATAGGTTTCTCTTGTTGAATGGGAACCGTTGTATTAGAAGAATCCTCATTCTGATCTGAATTAGGGAGATTATCTTTTGCCTGGTCTGCTTGCACTTCTAGTAATGCCGTTGGTGTGTACATCCCTAATGTTGCAACCGTTGTCAGAACTACTAATACTTTTTTGAACCATACCTTCATAACGTCTCACCTTCTTCAAACCTATATATTTTATTTTAACATGTGAAAGAGTTATTTGTATGTTTCAAAAACATTAAAAATAGAAATGAATGGTGCGAATACACCATTCATTTCTATTCTTCCTTTTATTGAACAAACTTCTTAAAAACAATGGTAGCATTATGTCCGCCGAATCCTAATGAATTGGATAACGTTATATTAAGATTCTTTTCTTTAGCTACATTTGGTACGTAGTCTAAATCAAGTTCTTCATCTGGGGTTTCGTAGTTAATAGTTGGTGGCATGATAGAGTCACGAATAGCTAGAATAGAGAAAATAGCCTCTACTCCACCCGCTCCTCCTAATAGATGACCTGTCATTGACTTCGTTGAGCTTACAGATAATTCGTAGGCATGCTCGCCAAATAATTGTTTGATTGCGATTGTTTCATATAAATCATTATAAAAAGTGGAAGTCCCATGAGCATTAATATAATCAACTTGATCAGGTGAGATTCCTGCGTCTTTTATAGCCTCTTCCATTGAACGCTTTGCACCTTCTCCATCCGGTGCTGGTGAGGTAATATGATAGGCATCACCTGTTGCACCATATCCAATTAACTCAGCATATATAGTCGCTCCACGCGATAAAGCATGGTCCAACTCCTCTAACACTAGAATTCCGCATCCTTCTGCAATGACAAATCCATCCCTATTTTTATCAAAAGGCCGACTGGCACTGTTTGGATCAGAATTTTTACTAAGTGCAGTCATATTAGAAAAGCCAGCAACCGACATGTTCGTAATACATGCCTCCGATCCTCCGGAAACCATTACATCCGCTTGACCGTTTTGAATGACGCGGAAGGCATCACCAATGGAGTTTGTCCCTGAGGCACATGCTGTTACAGAGCAATTCACCATACCTTTTGTACCGAGCTCGATAGAAACCCTTCCAGCAGCCATGTCCGGTATGAACATAGGGATAGTAAATGGACTTACTCTACGTTGGCCTTTTTCTGCGAACTTTTTGAAGTTAGCCTCAAATTCACCTAGACCACCTATCCCAGAGCCGATCCATACACCAATTCTTTCCGAACTTACGTCTTTCCCAACTTTCATCCCGGCATCATCCATGGCCATTTTGCTTGCTGCAACAGCAAACTGACTAAAGCGTCCCATTCTTCTTGCTTCTCTTTTATCCATAAAATCACTGGGGTTAAAATCCTTTACTTCACCAGCAATCTTAACATCTACCTTCTCCTTATCTATTAATGTAGATTCCGCAATACCTGATTTACCTGCTTTTATGTTATCCCAAGTTGTAAAAGCATCATTTCCAAGTGGAGTCACTGCTCCAACTCCTGTAATTACGACTCTTTTTTTCACAAGGTTTCTCTCCTATTATCATTTATTATTATTCATACGTTACATTATATAGACTGAACCCTAGAATTTAAAACTTTTAAGTTTGTATACTAAAAATTACCAAATATTGCTAAAATAATAGCAAGAACAAAAATGAGGTGAATCAAATGGCAACGTTTGACGATTTTCAAAAGTTAGACATAAGAATTGGTACAATTGTTGAGGCCAAGCCTTTCCCCGAGGCGCGTAAACCCGCAATCAAGTTAAAAATTGATTTTGGAGAAGAAGTTGGATTCAAGAACTCATCGGCACAAATAACAAAACGATATGAGGCTGAAAAGTTAATAGGCAGACAAGTGGTTAGTGTCGTTAACTTCCCTCCTATGAGAATTGCAGGATTCAAATCAGAAGTTTTAGTAATTGGTGGTGTACCAGAAGAAGGCGATGTTGTCCTCCTACAACCTGACGAGCCGGTTAAAAACGGAACACCTATTGCTTAACATGGAGAATGCCTCTAAATAAAAGAGGTGTTCTTTTTATTTCCAAATTGAAAATAAAGAAGGTTAAATGGGTTACAATTTTAGTTGGACAGTTTTGTTAAGGTTCGTTACACTAGGAAAGCTTGACATGATTAATGATACCGTGAGAAAATTTATACCCTTCTATCTGTTAAAAAGTGAATCCCCTGGTCATAATAAGAGAAACTCATTCCATGGGGCTTTGGTAAGAAAACTTACCGAAATGAGTAAGAGGAGATATCATTTATGAAATACTTTATTGTTATTATTAGTTCATTTATTATTAGCTTTGGCTTTAATTTCTTCTTAGTTCCTCATGAAATTTTAAGTAGTGGACTTAGTGGGATTGCTATTTTAATTGGTTTAATCACTCCATTCGATATTGGGTTATTAAACTTTGTACTAAACTTACCTATTATCATTCTTGGTTACTATAAACTAGGCAAGGAAATTACCTATAATACGCTTCTTTGCGTCATTTCTCTTTCCATCTTTTTATATGTATTGCCAGTTCACGCTATAGCGGAGAACACATTACTATCCGCTATTTTCGGTGGAGTCATTAGTGGAATTGGTGTTGGTCTGATATTAAAGTACTCTGGGTCATCGGGCGGTTTAGATATTATTGCAATTATTATATCAAGAACTAGTAATGTAAGTGTTGGACTTCTATTAACTGCAATGAATGGCGTTATTGTCCTGTTCTCAGGCTTTATCTTTGGTTGGGATCTTGCTTTATATACATTATTATCTATCTATATCACGGGTAAAATTATTGACGCGATTCACACGAACCACATTAAGCTTACGATGCAAATTGTTACGACAAAAGGAGAACAAATACGTCAGGATCTATTACAATCTATATATCGCGGTATTACCATTACAGATGGTTATGGTGGATACACGTTAGAGAAAAAACAAATCTTAATGATCATCGTTACTCGCTATGAAACCATAAAGGTAAAGGAAATTGTTAGAAAACACGATGCAAAAGCATTTATAAATATTTTTGAAACCGTTGAAGTCGATGGAGAATTTGCAAAAAATACCTAACAACTAAAAACAACCTGTACCTCACGAAAGGAACAGGTTGTTTTTTTAGAGTATCTTAGTTAAATGATGCGAACAGTAACCATATTGTCGATTTCACCGATAGCCTTTAGCAAGCTAGGAACAACATCTCCGTTAACTTCTTCATCGATATCAATCATGGTATAGGCATAATCTCCACGACTTCTGTTAACCATGTCAGCGATATTTAAGTCATGTTCAGAAATCACGGATGTAATTCGACCAACCATGTTTTTTACATTATGATGAAAAGCAGCAACACGTCGTCTACCTGTATAAGGAAGCGTTGCATTCGGGAAGTTAACAGAATTTACAATGTTTCCTGTTTCTAAAAAGTCTTTCACTTGATGAGCTGCCATTACTGCACAGTTTTCTTCAGATTCACTAGTTGAAGCACCAAGGTGTGGGATAGAAACAACATTATTCATTTTGAGTACTGTTTCATTAGGGAAGTCTGTAATATATTTTCCTACTCTTCCACTTTCAAGTGCAGCTTCCATGTCTACCTCATTTACTAATTCTCCACGAGAGAAGTTTAAAATATGAACACCGTCTTTCATAACCTTAAATGCTTCTCTATTGAACATTCCTTTTGTATCATCCGTTAAAGGAACGTGAACCGTAATATAGTCAGAATTAGCATATACTTCTTCCAAAGACATCGCACGTTGTACATTACGGGACAAATTCCATGCTGTATTGACTGAGATAAATGGGTCATATCCAATAACATCCATACCTAAATGTAGAACATCATTCGCTACAAGAGAACCAACAGAACCTAATCCAATAACACCTAATGTTTTTCCTTTAATTTCCTTACCAACAAATTGCTTTTTACCCGCTTCTACAAGTTTAGGAATTTCCTCGCCTTTATTTTCAATTGTTTTAGCCCAAGTGATTCCTTCAAATAGATTACGAGAAGACGCCATTAAAGAAGTAATCACAAGTTCTTTTACAGCATTTGCATTCGCGCCAGGTGTATTAAACACAACAATTCCATTTTCTGTACATTGATCGATTGGGATATTATTAACCCCAGCTCCTGCGCGTGCAATTGCTTTTAAATTTTGGTCAAATTCCATGCCATGCATGTTAAAACTACGAACTAAAACCGCATCTGGACTTTCAACATCATGATCAACTGTATATTTTTCTGGATCAAATTCCTTCAGACCTATTTCAGCAATTTGATTTAATGTTTTAATCGTTTTTACTTTACTCATCGTTACTGTAGCCATTTATATTCCCGCCCTTTATTGATGTTTTTGTTCAAATTTCTTCATAAACTCTACTAACGCTTGAACTCCTTCAACCGGCATTGCATTATAAATACTAGCTCTCATTCCACCAACAGAACGATGGCCTTTTAATGTTTCTAACCCTGCTTCTTTTGCCTCTTTCACGAACAAAGCGTCTAATTCCTTTGACGGAGTAACAAAAGGTATGTTCATGATAGATCTTGAACTTCTTTCAACAGGAGAAGTAAACATGTTAGACTCTTCAATACAACGGTATAAAATGTCCGCTTTTTCGCGGTTCACTTTTTCTATTTCTTTTAACCCACCTAGTTCTTTGATCCATTCAAAAACTAATTTCGCCATATAGATAGCAAAAGTTGGAGGGGTGTTGTATAAGGAGCCACTTTCACTATGTGTTTCGAAATCCAACATGGTTGGACAGTTATCTTGTGCCTTACCAATGAGATCTTCACGGATAATGACTACCGTTAATCCCGCTGGACCAATATTCTTTTGAGCCCCAGCATATATTAAACCAAATTTCGAAACATCTATTTCTTCAGATAGAATATTAGAAGACATGTCAGCTACTAATGGTACGTTTCCTATATCTGGAACTTCGCGAAAAGCTGTACCTTCAATTGTATTGTTTGTAGTAATATGAACATAAGCTGCCTCAGGATCAATCATTCCTTTGTTTACAGCTGGTATATAGGTGAAATTTTTATCCTCTGAAGAAGCAATAACACGGATGTCACCAAATTTCTCCGCTTCTTTTATAGCCTTTTTAGACCATGAACCTGTATTAACGTAATCTGCCTTTTTGTTTTCACCAAATAAATTCATAGGAATTGCCGCAAACTGTTGAGAGGCTCCCCCTTGAAGGAAAAGTACTTTATAATTTTCAGGAATCCCCATTAATTCTCTTAAAAGTTGCTCTGCTTCCGTGATAATATCAGTAAACCAACCTGAACGGTGGCTTAACTCCATTACGGACATTCCGGAATTATTGTAATTGACTAGTTCCTTTTGAGCCTTTTCTAATACTTGTAATGGAAGCATAGAAGGACCTGCTGAGAAATTGTAGACTCTATTCATTGTTACCTTCACACCTTTATGTTTGATAAAAAATCTATGAAAATAAATGTAATACTCAAAACAATTAACAAAGTAATTATATTTTACAACAATCTAGGACTTATTAGTAGGTCAAATTTCCCTTTTGTAAATTTTCCCACTAAAATTCCGTGTTCAAAAAAGAGGATGAAAAGGACCGAGCAGTTCGAGGCGGCGTAGCTTTGAGTACCGGAACGTATGCAACTAATACGTGAGGAGCGGAAAAGCAAGCCAACGAAGAAATGCGAAGTGTCATTTTCACCGGACTTTTTGAACAACATCTAAAAACATAAAGAGGCAAGGGTCTATCGCGAACGATCAAATCCCTTACCTCTGCCCAGGCGAACGGCTTATAAACTATGTGCTCCCTCGCGGTAATCCGCGTTCGCCAGTTACACATAGCCCTTTAAATTTAATTTAATCTTAACAAAATTTCCGACCTCATTCAACCCTTTTTATAGTAGTGTAGTATTATGGGAAACAATTCAGCATTCGGAATTAAACAACCAGATGGTTAAACTTCAAAAGTTGTTATTACCTTGATATTCTGGTTGTATATAGGTTACCGACCCTGCTAAAAAATTTGTAAAATACAAAAAGGAAAATGCTATTTCTAAAGGGGAATTCACAAATGTTTGTTTCTGTAAGTCAATATACGTTGAACAAAGGTTCATTTGAATCTTTATTACCTTTCCGTTTTATTACTCCACAAAAGAGTTTAATTGAATTAACTTCTTTTGAGGAACGAACAAATAGTTCAGCCTACTTATACCTACCATTAGCACGTAAAATTATTGATTCCGCTTATGGTTCATTCGGTTCATTTCCTATATTAGGGTTCATAGAAACCTACTCAGGAGAAGAAGTTGAAAAGGTACTTAATGAAAATCATATACATTACAGATTGCATAAAAAGACTCAAGGGACACAGGTTTTTCAAGTTTCACTAAAGAGTATGTATGATTTAGAAGTATTCTTTCCAATTTGGGCTGAGTCAGGAACGGATTCTTTATTTAACGCTGTTACAAATGAAGAAGAAGCCTTAGGGCTATGTTTAGATGACCTAAGTATAAGGATTTCTGAAGCAGCAAAAAGTCCCACACTTTGTTTTTCTTATGATTTACAAGGGTTATTTATTCTTGGATCTTCCGCTTGGGAAGACCTAAGATTGATTAAAGATTTGTTCATAAAAGAGGAGATTGAAATTTTAGATGAAATTAATATTATATTGTAATAACATTAAAATTAGGAATAGCAGACATTGAAGACTATATTCGTAAATTTTAAAAGGCTCTCCATGACTCGATATGGCAAGCCTTTTTATAAGCTTATTTATTAACCCATGAATCCCAACATCTATCTTTTAGCCTTCAACTCTGCTGCAACGAATTGCATATCCTCCAGAAATAATGGATATAAATTTGGCCTACGTCGAACGGCAAGTGGATGATAAGCAACTGTTGTTTGGTATCCTCCGACTTCATACCAGCTCCCTCTCAATCCTTTTACATCCAACTCCTGATTACGGAAAAATGACTGTACCGCGACATTTCCTAAACACAAAATTAGAGACGGTTTTTGTACCTCAAGTTGATTTTCCAAATGACGCATGCAGATTGCCCTTGTTCTGTCCTTCTCATATGCACGAATAGGTTTTCTTTTTAAAATATAAGTAACGTAAATCTGTTCTTTCTTTAATCCTGTTTCAAAGACCGCCTTTTGCAAAGTCTGTCTTGTTCCACATACAAAGGGACTTCCTTCACGATTTTCTCTTGCTCCTGGATTATCTAATACAATCATAATTGGAGCCCTAGGAGTTCCTTCTCCCCAAATCATACGTGATCCTTGATCATACAACCCGCATTCTTTACAGTCTTTTTGAATCTTTGGCGTTGGATCTTCTGGCCAAATCTCTGGGCAAAAACAAGACATACAGTTCACTCCTTGAGACATAGAAAATATATAGGAATCCTTTTATTTCGACTGAAAAACGGCTAACCCCTTGGGGGAATTATTCCAAGAATATCCTATCTTCCAAAGGCGATACCTTACCTTTTTCATCCTTATATACGACGTGCTCCTCTTTAAACTTCACGGGTGAATCTAAGCCAGCAGCAGCAGCTATACGAAATAACCCTTTTCTCATCGATATTACATAGTTTGCAGTTCGATGTTTCTTCTCCTCAATGACAAGGGCCTTTTGTAAGTCAGGGTCTGTCGTTGCAACCCCTACAGGACAAGCATTGGAATGACACTTCAATGCTTGAATGCATCCAACTGTGATCATAAATCCCCTTGCAATATTTACTAAATCTGCTCCCATGGCTAGAGCAACAGCTACGCGATCCGGAGAAATGAGTTTACCAGAGGCAATAATCTTGACCCTATCCCTTACCCCGTAGTCCACTAAAGCTTTGTGGACTAATGGTAAGGCAGACTTAATAGGTAACCCTACCCCATCAGCTAATTCCTGATAAGATGCACCTGTTCCTCCCTCTCCACCATCTACTGTAATAAAATCGGGCCCTACTCCAGTCTCTTTTATTTGTTTTGCTAATTCTTCTGCTTCATGGAAACTACCAATAACAACTTTCATTCCAATAGGCTTTCCTGTCGTCGTTCGTACATCCTCCATAAATGAAAATAAAGAGGCTAAGTCACTAAACTCTTTAAAGCGATTCGGACTATCAATCGACTTAAATGGCTCCACCATTCGAATTCTTGCTATTTCTTCTGTTACCTTTTCCGCATCAATATGGCCACCTCGAGTTTTGGCACCTTGTCCTAGTTTTAATTCAAATGCTTTGATTTGGGGAACTTTTGCCTTTTCCTTTAACGCCTCCCAGCTAAAATTCCCTTTCGGATCTCTTACACCAAAAAGTCCAGGACCAATTTGCATTATAATATCGACGTTCCCTTTAAGATGGTATTCAGATAGTCCGCCTTCTCCAGTATTCATCCAACTCCCTTTTGCCATGCCCAGTCCTTCAGAGAGTGCTGTAATTGCTTTTTTCCCCAATGATCCATAGCTCATCGCAGACATTCCAATTTGTCCTTTCACAACGAAAGGCTGTTCACAATCCTTACCAATTACGATGGCATCTTCATCTTTTAATAAATATGCAGGTGATTCATGACTTTCCAGTATTTCCTTTCGGTGCATAAATAAAGGTTCCTGAAGTAGCAAGTATCTATTTGTTGTCACCTTACTATCAACGTCCATATTAATTTCCTCTGTCAGTTTTGGAAACATTGAATTACGTATATAGTAACCCGGCTTTTCAAAGTCCCTTAAAGATCCAAACCCAATCACATCACGTTTATATTTCGCTTTCTTTACAACATGCTGGTATTCATCTCTATTAAATGGTTTTCCTTCTAAATCACTATTAAATAAGTATTGTCTTAATTCAGGACCAATCTGTTCTAGGAAATACCTTACCCGTCCCAAAACTGGATAATTTCGTAAAACCGGATGTTGCCTTTGATTTCGATCTACAAAAAATAAATAGAGTAGGATCACAATGATAGACGCCAAAATAAAAGCGCTAAAGATAAATGCTATAATGGTCATCGTATCTGCTATGTTCAAGTAAAATACCTCCTTAACTAGTAACTTAGTGTCCCCCGTCATTCACTTTTTACAAGTCTTTTTTTTCACAAAAGGTGTGGAGGTCTAACATTTCTTTTTAAACATATTAAAAATCCACCTTGTTTCACAAGATGGATTTCTTTGGTAGCAAGGGAGTATAAAGCTTTCTTTCTGCATGAGCATAACTCCCTAACCAATATTTAATTATTAATAAAAGCTTGTCCATTTGCTAAGTCTTAAATGGATCCCTTATCCAACAATCAAAAGATAGATAAAGAATAAAACCATTACACCTAAACCAAAAGGAGCTCCAAACTTCGCCCATTCTTTACTCGTAATTCCTAATTTGTTGGCTGAAATAATATTAGGAATATTTCCTGGGATGAGCATTCCTCCACTAATAATAAGCCCTAATAATAAGAAACGAATTGTACCGGCATCCATTGATGGGCTAATTTCCGCAGCAGCTAGTGTAGCATTATCAAGAATAGCGGAAATCATATTGATCCAATACAGTACGCCCGGCTGTAAATGTAATAGGTACATATTTACAAGCGGCTCGAATCCTGCACCAAGAAGTGTTAGTCCCATAACAAATAGATATATTTTAATGGAACGAATGATAATTTCTGGATATCCCTCAGCCTCATTGCTACCTTCTAAGCTACTGTCACTTTTACCTGGTTTTAATGTAAAGAATGCAATAATACCAATCGCAACTACAGCAAAGATAACCTCTAAACCGATTAAGTTAAATAAATAGAAGAACTCTTCGTTTAATTTATTTGTAGCAATGGTTGATAACGGCTCACCAATTGGGGTTAACACAGCACCCAATCCGATAGAAAAGCAAGCTAAAATAACAGCACGGATTTCTGTCTTTCTATCTAGCTTCAATGTACTTACAATGGATACTAACACGATTGCAGCAATTATTGCAGTAATCACACTAGATAACAATCCTAAAATAATAATGATTAAAGCCAAAAATAAGCGGATGTTCATTTTCTGACTAATACTTAATATGGACTTTTCAATAGGGCCCTTCATCCATTTAAATAGTAATCCAGCGATGAGTACAGCTAATGTAATGAATATTGGATCCTTCAAGGCGTCGAACCATAATTCCTTGTTAAGCACTCCACTTACAATTGCTGCCAACAAACCCATAACAAATAAGAAAGGTTCTAAATTCTCTTCAATGGGTTTTACTAGAAATGGTAAAAATAAAACTAGTAATAATATGATAACAAGACCAATAACCATAGTATATTCCCCCCAATTTAAATAATTTAAATTTCGCTAAAAATATGTAATGAAACAAAATTGACAAAATATAATTTGCGAAAATATTACATTTAGTTCATTCCACTATTTTACCATAATTTACTTTAGATGTTTACTTTCACTTTTAAAACTATACGTAATTTTTTGCCAATACAAATAGACTTAACATGGGTCTAATGACTATTCTCTCCAACTTAAACCTTTTAATTTAGGTAAAGTTTTCCTAAAAGTGGCAGACAAACGCTCCACCAAAATTACGACAAACTTCTCCATATTATATGGCAAATTAAAATATTCCCCGGGAAATACATCTCGTTTTTTGTAAAAATTTGTTTCTTTAAATTTGCATCTCTTTGTTCAATTGTCCTTCTAATTCAAGAGTCAGTTTTTTATTTTCGTTCAGAAGTAAAATAATAGTTATTAAATATATGATTCCTAAGCCAAAAGGTAAAATTTTATAAACGTAATCCATAAAAACAAATCCGACAATAGAAGAAAACAATACAACCGCCATGGATTGAAATATAAATCCTTTACTTTTATAAAGAACGCTAAATGGAAGGAAATGAGCACCAGTCAAGACAGCAATAAAAAATGGTAACCACTCAATTTTCTCCATATAAATGATGATTAAAATCGGAGCAAAAAATAGTTGCATTCCTCCAATTACACCGGCAAAGTTCGATAACTCATTACCCTTTGCAATAAAATCGATCTTAAGCAGATTCGAGACTAAGATACCTAATGGAAATAGCGTTCCAATACCTATTAAATAAATTAATCCTAACAGGTTAATATGCATATCGAAAAGACCTAAAATTCCCATTAGAAACCAATAAAGGCTTCCAACATAAAACATGGTTACCCCTTTTTTTGTTCGTTGCATTAAGTCATTTTGTACTTCTTTTACATTCATTAAAAATCCCCCAAATTAATACTTCTATGATACAAATAGTCTAACACAGAATTATCGGAAATTTACCCATTCCCCCTAAAATTCACAATCTCCTTTCTCCGATTAGTTCCACAAATTTGGCTGCTGCAGGTGAAAGAGAGACACTTTTTAAGTAACATACCCCAATACTTCTCTTCGGTATTTCTTCTTTCAATTGTACTTCATATACGAATCCTCTATTTAAATAATCGAGCGAAAACTCTCTGGTTACACAAGCTAATCCTAAATTAATTTTCGCAAAATCTAATAACAAGTCATGAGAACCTAATTCAAACTCTGGGGAAAGTTTAAACCCTTTTGATAAAAGATAATCCTCCACATATTTCCTAGAATTAGAACTAGGCTCAAGAAAAATTAAGGGAAGCTTTGCTAGGTCCTCTAAATCTAATGGTTTGGAAAGGATGCTCTTATACTTCTCTCCACAAACAAATGTATCATGAATATCAATGTAAGGAATTACTTCAAACGATTGATTATCCACTGGAAGATTACAAACTGCAATATCTACCTCCCCGGATTTTAAAAAGGATAATATTTCAAAGGTTGTTCCATTTAGTATTTTAAATTTTATCTTAGGATAGTTATTATGAAACGTTTCTAAATAGGGCAGTAAGAAGTGTCTAGAAATGGTGTCACCTACCCCTATCTTTAATTCACCGGCCGTTAAATTTTTAATTTCTAATATTTTTTGCTCACCCGTATCGATTAGATTAAGGGATGAATGGACATACTCAAATAGAAGGCTCCCTTCATCTGTTAAAGAAACCCCTTTTGCAGTTCTATTAAATAAACGGGTTCCTAATTCCCTCTCCAATTGCATGATGGACTGGCTTACGGCCGGCTGAGTAGTATATAACTTTTTTGCCGCTTTGGAAAAACTTTTTTCCCTACCTACCATCCAGAAGACTTTGTATAAGTCTAATTTACTCACCATATAACCACCTCTTATATCTACTATTATATATATTAATTTTACTTATATTCTTAAAAAATGTATAGTGGAAATAGAAGTTATTAACTCACTTATTTAAGGAGCGATTCAAATGGAAAGAGTAGTTGGAACTGTTGTTAGAGGTTTACGTTGCCCCATTATTAACCAAGGGGATCAAATAGAAGAGATTGTCGTGGACAGCGTATTGAAAGCTTCTGAAGTAGAAGGTTTTTCTATTCAAGATAAAGATATCGTAACAATAACAGAATCCATTGTTGCCCGCTCTCAAGGTAACTACGCAACAATTGACCATATCGCCAAAGACGTGAAATCAAAATTTGGTGATGATACCATTGGGGTTATTTTCCCGATTTTAAGTCGTAACCGTTTTGCTACTAACCTTAGAGGAATTGCAAAAGGTGCGAAGAAAATCGTTCTTATGTTGAGTTATCCATCTGATGAAGTAGGTAACCATTTAGTCGATATTGATCAACTTGATGAAAAGGGAGTAAATCCTTGGACAGATGTTTTAACAGAAAATCAATTCCGCGAGCTTTTTGGAGAAAACAAACACACTTTTACTGGTGTTGATTATATTGATTATTACAAATCCATTGTTGAAGAATATGGAATCGAATGTGAAGTCATTTTCTCTAATAATCCGAAATCTATATTGGAATATACGAAAAGCGTATTAGCATGTGACATTCATTCTAGATTGAGAACGAAAAGAATCCTGAAAGACAATGGTGCAGAAAAGATATATAGTCTTGATAATATTTTATCAGAGTCTGTCGATGGTAGTGGTTATAATGAGGAATATGGTTTACTTGGGTCTAATAAAGCGACGGAAGACCGTGTAAAACTTTTCCCACGTGATTGCCAACCGGTCGTTGATAAAATTCAACAACTCCTTCAAGAAAAAACGGGCAAAACGGTAGAAGTGATGGTTTACGGAGATGGAGCATTTAAAGATCCTGTCGGTAAAATATGGGAGTTGGCTGACCCGGTAGTTTCGCCAGCTTATACATCTGGACTTAACGGAACACCGAATGAAGTGAAACTAAAATATCTTGCTGACAATAACTTCTCTGACCTTAAAGGAGAAGAATTACAAAAGGCTATTTCTGAGTTTATTAATAATAAAGAGGAAGACCTTGTCGGTGCCATGGAATCACAAGGAACAACACCAAGAAAACTAACTGACCTAATCGGTTCCCTATCTGATTTAACTTCAGGAAGTGGAGATAAAGGTACACCTATTGTCTTTATCCAAGGATATTTTGATAATTATACGAAGTAAATATGGAAAGGGCTGTTAATTCTTCCAACAGTCCTTTCCACTATTCATTTCCTTCCCACCATATACTTCTTCAATTTCTTCATTTCTTACACTCAAGTCTTCATCCAACACCCAATTATTTCAATTAAAGACTAGTCTTCTATATCAAAAGAAAATACTGTCTGTTTTTCATAAGGTTCCCCTGGCTCTAAAATCACACTTGGAAAATCCTCCTCATGCAACGATGCAGGAGAACTTTGTGTTTCAAAACATACTCCTAAATATCTCTCCGATAGACCTTCTGCTAAACGAAGCCCTTCCGGTAGAGTCGTAGAAGTATACATGACAACTCCCGGTTGATTGGTTCGTACTGATAATATACGACCTGAATCAATATCTTTCATAACAATGTTGTTTTCTAATGCATTGTCAAAAAGAAAATAATGATCATATCCTTCATTTGCTATACTATTTTGTTTCGTATGCTCATTAAACCCTTCACCTAACCTACGACCATTCCTGAAATCAAATGATGTTCCTTCTACATTCACAAGTTTCCCAGTTGGAATAAGCGCTTCATCCAACTCTACAAACTTCCTACTATCTAAAACAACATGTTGTTGATGAACCGTATGTTTTAAATTTCCACTTAAATTAAAATAAGAATGGTTAGTCAAAGTTAGTGGTGTAGTTTTGTCGCTTTTTGCATAGTAATCAATAATGAATTGATTATAATTGGTTAACGTATAAGTAACCTCAATATCTACATTACCGGGAAATCCACCTTCTCCATCCATACTTCTATAAATTAAATGAACCCCAATCTTATCTTCCGTTTGAAACGAAGTTGTTTCCCATAAAACATGATTGAAGCCAACTGAACCACCATGAAGGCAATTTTCCCCATCATTCGATTCCACTGAATAAGTATTCCCATTCAAATGAAAGGTGGCTCCCTTAATTCTCCCAGCAACTCTACCAATTAAAGCCCCAAGATAGAAAGGATTGGTTTTATAATCCTCTAAGTTTTCATAACCAAGGACAACATTTTCGATATTTCCTTTGTTATCAGGTACTAAAATCTTAGTTATGATTCCACCATAATCGAGAAATTCTGCTGTCACACCATTATCATTGGTTAATGTAAATTGTTTCCATGTCTCTCCACTCTCTACTTGTATTTTTTTAGTATCAATTTTCACTATAAAATCCCCCCAATTCATTCGCTACAAACAAGAGTTTGAATTATAAGTATTAGAAAAGCAGGATGCCATTATGATGCTCCTGCCTTTTATAAGACTTATATAGATTCTATTTTTCCATGATATACTTTGTTCGATCTTCTCCAACACGACCTTCATGTATTTCTTCTCTAATTTGCGGCATGAATTTTTCATAATTTAGTAGTAGTACTACAATAAACATAAGAACAATCATTACTAGTGGGAAGTAGATAAACATCGATTTAATCGCAAAGATAGCGCTATCAGGTTGAATAGCTGAATTGGCAACATATCCACCTAATTGTAGCGCCCAACCTACTAAAGCCGCTGTTAGACCTTGTCCAATTTTCATACCAGCACTAGTTAAGCTAAATACAGATCCTTGAACAGGAACACCTGACTCCCAATAAACGATATCTCCAACATCTGCTACAATCGCACTAAGCCCAGCTTGTAATAGAACTAGACCTAACGCATTAATAACTGTTGCAACAACCAATCCTGTTAAGTTTTCCGAAAAGAATATCATCATACCAGTTCCTAGTACAGAAACTAACAATCCAACATTTACACTCTTTCTTAAACCGTAAAGTCCGACAATCTGGGGTGCAAAGAACAGTCCAATGATTAGCGGCAATAAGGATGCTGTACTTAAAATCCCCATCACATTGGGATTATCAAAAATGTATGTTGCATAATAAATTCTTGCACCTGTTTCGGTTTGTCTTAAGTACCATAGTAGGTATAAAACAATTGCAAGAATAAAATATTTGTTCGAGAACAAAACTTTCATAATTGGCACAAAAGAAGTCTTTTGTTCTTTATCTTTCTTTTCAGCAACATTACGTTCTTTTACAAACCATCCAGTAATCATCAGTGGTACTGCACACAACAGTCCATATATAGCAGCTGTCCATGTCCAACCTTGTTGCCCACCACCAAACGCATCTACTAATATAGTTGTAAATGTTGTAATAGATAGTACGGCAACATTAGCAAAGATAAAACGTATACTTCCTAGAGAAACACGGCCTTTTTCGTCCGTTGTCATAAAGGAAGTAAGGGAAGAATACGCTACATTGTTAGCAGTATAAAATATTACTGAAATGAGAAAGTATACAATAAATACATAAACAATCTTACCAGTCTGACCAAACATTCCTGGTACATTAAATAGCATGAACGTTAAAACACCCAAAATAGGAGCAGTCATGAACACCCATGGTTTTGCTTTCCCCCATCTTGTATTCGTATTATCAATGATGGTCCCCATAAATATATCACTAAAACCATCAAAAATACGGGCAAGTAAGATGATCGTACCAATAATACCTGCACTAATGCCTACTGTGTCAGTCATATAAATAGTAATGAAGGAAGCAATAAAGGTCCAGCTATAATTTGCTCCAAAGTCCCCTAAACCAAAAGTAAGTTTTTCCGTCATCTTTAGTTTAGGTGTTTTATCCGGCCTTGATGCCTGTAGTTGTTCTGCTCCGTGAAATTCTTGTTTAACGTTTTCCAAAATAAACCCCACCTAGTCATTAAATCGCTTTCAGTATTAAACAAAGATTCTTCTATTAATTTCAAGTCAAAAACTTATCCTTTTAAAAAGAAAAAACGGAAGCGCTTCCTTATTATACTGTAAAACGCTCACAAACTATAATATTAATTTTGCGAATTCTATCAGGAGATCAAACAAATCTATTGTTCGATCTCCCTATTGTTTCATATTAGGTTCAAAATGCTACATTTACTTCCCAGCAAATGTCGTAAGTAAATATTGATTAATCGTAGCTTTGATGCGTTCTAGTTTACCAGATTTATTGCTAATTTCTGTTAAGCCAAGGGCATGTTCTTCTAGTTTGTGGAAATCTGTATTTCCTTCTACTATGTCAAGACCAATGCCTTCTTTAAAACTCGCATAACGATCCTCTAGTACATCCTCTAGTACTCTATCGTCTATTAAACGTTGAGCTACTTTTAATCCTACTGCAAAGCTGTCCATCCCTGCAATATGGGCATGGAATAAATCTTCCGGTGTAAATGAACCACGGCGAACTTTTGCGTCAAAGTTCAATCCTCCACGACCAAGTCCACCATTTTTTAGAATTTCATACATAGCTAATACAGTTGTATGAAGGTCTGTTGGGAATTCATCTGTATCCCATCCTAGTAATGGATGACCTTGGTTAGCATCCACAGATCCTAGCATGTTGTGAATACGTGCATAGTGTAATTCATGTTCAAACGTATGACCAGCAAGTGTTGCATGGTTTGCTTCGATGTTAAATTTGAGTACATCTTCAAGGCCATAGTGTTGTAAGAATGCATAACCACTTGCTACATCAAAGTCATATTGATGAGAGGTTGGCTCTTTTGGTTTTGGCTCGATTAGGAATTGTGCGTCAAATCCAATTTCTTTTGCATAGTCATTTGCCATATGGAAGAAACGACCAAGGTTGTCCATTTCTAGTTTCATATCTGTATTTAGTAGTGTTTCATAACCTTCACGGCCACCCCAGAATACATAGTTTTCAGCACCTAATTCTTTTCCTACTTCTAATCCTTTTTTCACTTTAGCAGCTGCATAAGCAAAAACATCTGCATTACTTGATGAACCCGCACCATGAACAAAACGTGGATGGCTGAAATTATTAACAGTATTCCACAGTAATTTGGTCTTACTGTCTTTCATGTATTCTTTGATCATCGCAACAATCGTATCTAAATTCTTGTTGGATTCTGCCAATGTATCCCCTTCAGGTGCGATGTCCACATCATGAAATGCAAAGAAAGGAGCATTTATTTTTTCAAAGAACTCGAATGCTGCTTCGACACGTGCTTTGGCACGATCCATGCCTTGGTATTTATCCCAAGGGCGGATAGCGGTACCTGCACCAAATGGATCAGATAAATCTTCTGTAAATGTATGCCAGTATGCTACACCGAATCGAAGAATTTCTTCCATCGTTTTACCGCCGACTTTTTCTTCCGGATTATAAAATTTAAATGCCAATGGATTATTTGATTTTGGTCCTTCATATTGAATTCTATTGATATTATTAAAATAAGTCATTTATATACCTCCAATAGCTTTTGTAACTGTTTACAAATTCATTATAACAGCTAAATCTTAGTTTGTCCATCGAATGAACAAAGTTATTGTAAACTTTTTCTTATAACATAAAAAGGGTTCACTAAATGTAAACCCCTTTCTTGTATTCCGATATTTTATCTATTATTTTAATTTTACTTGAACTGTATCTATGGTATAGTTATCCACTTCTACGCTAAGCTGATATGTTCCTTTTTCCAATGATTTCGTGCTCCAATTGAAGATATACTTTCCTTTACCTGATGAACGGAAAAAATTATCCTGATTTGCTTTTCCGCTGGATACGGCTTCCCTCTTAGAACCTAATGTACCATCAGCAGAAACCTCTGTTATATAAAGTTTCGCTTCTTCACCTGATACATCATTACCTTGCTCATCCACTAACTCCATTTTAACTGGAACTGTTCTTCCCTGTTTCATACTATTTAATTTACCTGACTTGATTGGTGAAAAGAAGGTACTAGATAAATCTCTTGGATCTACTAAGTCCATCATTGCATAATAAGCAGGTTTTACATTGTATTCGGAATCAAATACAAATGGTGCATCCTTACCCTTACCATCATCACTATGTTCTTGTGCACGATCATCTAACCAAGTGTGATTATCAGCAATTCCCCAAAATGTTACGTTGCTGATTTTATCATCCAATTCTTCATATAAATCAAATAGGTCCCTATATCGATCTGCTTGCTCTTCTAAAATACTATTCGGAATTTCATCTTCTGTATTATATTCACCGCTTGGTGGCCAACCATAAATACTAACATCCAATTCCGTAATCTGTACATCTAGCCCTAGATCCGCAAACATTTCAATGGATTCTCTAGTTTCCTCAATGGATGGCCAGCCCAGTTGAATATGTGATTGGAAGCCAACGCCATCAATTAGAACCCCTTCATCCACTAGTTCTTTTACTAGATCATAAAAGTCATCTCTTTTTACATCATCTACTTCGTTATTATA
The DNA here is from genome assembly GCF_019037185.1 of Oceanobacillus caeni. GTDB lineage: Bacteria > Bacillota > Bacilli > Bacillales > Amphibacillaceae > Oceanobacillus > Oceanobacillus caeni. Next base: position 27,156 of record NZ_JAHHXM010000020.1, on the reverse strand, counting down.
ATCATTAATATAAAGCATTGCATCTTCACCAGCATATTCTCTTGCTGTCTCAAAAGCTACTTTAATAAAGTCTTTGCCAGTTATTTCATACCATGGGGATTCACGGAGTCCACCACCATCGTCAATTACTTCATTAACAACATCCCAAGCATCCACATCGTCTTTATAGCGTTCTACAATTGTTTTAATATGTGTCCTTTCTCGCTCTAGTAGAAGCTGTTTATTTTCTTCACGTTTTTCTGGGTCTTGTTCATCCACCATTGGTTTTCCTTCTTCATCTAGAAAGAACCAATCTGGTACTTGACTATGCCAAACAAGGGTATGATAACGAAAATACATATCGTTCTCTTTAGCGAACTGAACAATTTTGTCGGCATCCTCCCAATAAAATTCTCCTTCTTTTGGTTGGATGTACATAGGCTTCATTGCATTCTCTGCCACAATACTATTATAATGGTGCTTCAGAACTTCAGCTGATTCACCCTCCAATTGATCAGGTTCAACCGCTGCACCAATTTTAAAAGAATCTTCATATCTTTGATCCATTGGAGCTACTTCAGTCGCATGGATTGCATCTGATTCTTCGGCAGAAACACTATTTACTCCCAATGGCAGCATTAATGTTAAAGCCATACCTGTAATCATCGGTTTCTTTAAAATTTTTAACATAATATATCTCCTTCTCCATTAATACTTTGTCCGTTTAATGATTGAACTAAGATGATTAAAAACTCGGATTCGTATCACCTCATTTGTTAGTTTTTGGAATAGTTTAGAAATCACCCCTTTTTAAAAACTAGTATTAATATCGTAAACTCTAAGATGAAAGCCCTATCATTTTTATTATACAGTAATAAACTTAGTATATCCATTAGTTGAATGAAGTTTCTAAAAATTAGTCCTCCATCCTAGTTAGATGCTTCCTTATCAACTAAAGAGAGGTTACTCAATTGCTTTCAATAATTCACTTACTGTTACCAACTCATAACCTTGTGATTTAAGTTCAGGTACTAGCACACTTACTGCTTCTATCGTTTGTGAACGATTGCCATATCCATCATGGAATATAAGGATGCTTCCATTTTTCACGTGATTTCTTGATTTTGATAAAATAAAGTCAACTCCAGGCTGTTCCCAATCTAGGGCATCTGTATTCAGCGCACCAATCATTTGGTAACTCCTCTCCCTCAGCATTGAAATAGTCTTTTCGTCATATGCAAGAAAAGGAGGACGAAACACAAGAGGCTTTGTTCCAGTAAATTTCTGGATTAAATTCTCATTACGTTTCAATTCATCCAAACACTCGAGTGGGCTTAATTCAGTTAAATTAACATGTGAATACGTATGATTTCCAATTTCATGTCCTTGTCTAACAACCTCTCTAGCGATATCAGGATAGTTATCTATTTGTTCACCAATCATAAAAAATGTTGCTTTTCCTTCCACTTTTGCAAAAATATCCAAAATCTTTGGTGTAAAAATAGGATTTGGTCCATCATCAAAGGTAATGGCTATCCTTTTTTGTGTATTCGGTACTTCATTAATCATTTTATTCAATCATTTCGCCCCCTTCATGATTCCTATCATTGTAAAGAGGCCGGGACAAAAGGAATTTAATCGAAGAAAAATCCGAACGATATAATGGTTGGAGCATATATGCGCTCCGGAAATATACTTCGCTTTCCGCGGGCGGCTGTTGAGCCTCCTCGTGCTGTCGCACTGCGGGGTCTCACCTAGGCCTTTCCTCCCGCAGGAGTCTACGTATATTTCCTACGCTAAAATAGCACTTTGTTCGTCTTTTGAATAAGAAGTTTAGTTATGTCCCATCCTCTTTGCACAACGACCATATCTTATTAATAAACACCACGAATATAATCCTTTACATTATCATGATAGAAGGTTTTTAGTTGTTCCATTTCTTCTTGAGTATAATCTTTCACTTCAAGCGCACCCAAGTTATCTTCTACCTGTTTTACATTGCGGAAGCCGGGGATCACACTTGTTACTGCTTCATGTTCTAAAATCCATTTTAAAGCAGCTTTCGTCATATTTTCTCTTCCTTTTGCAATCCATTCCAGCTGTTTACTTAGCTCAACACCTTTTTTAAATTCAAGCCCGGCAAAAGTTTCTCCTACATTAAACGCTTCCCCGTCTTGATTAAATCGACGATGGTCGTCTTCTTCAAATGTCGTATCCTTGCTAAATTTTCCTGTAAGTAATCCACTAGCTAATGGAACTCTTGCAAGAATTCCTATCCCATTTTTTACAGCTTGTGGGAACAATTCCTCCATTGGTTTTTGCCGGAATATATTAAAGATTACTTGTAAGGAACTCGCATTCGTATTCTCAATGCAATATAGCCCCTCTTCTACTGTTTCCACACTCACACCATAATAACGAATTTTTCCTTCTGCTTTTAATTTTTCAAGAACATCAAATACACTACCATCTTGTAAGATTTCTAATGGTGGACAATGAATTTGATACAAATCAATTGTTTCGCGGTTTAAACGCTTCAAGCTACTTTCACAATATGCCCTCACTCGTTCTTCTGAATAATTATTGGAATCATGAATATCACCAGCACGGCAAAACTTCGAGGCAATATATATCTCTGATTCCTTTCCTTTTGTCGCTTTTGCCAGTAATTCTTCCGCATGTCCATCCCCATAAACATCTGCTGTATCAAAGAAGTTCACGCCTAAATCCATTGCACGCTGCAATCCTTTTAATGCCTCTGTATCATTTACCTTTCCCCATGAACCACCAATTGCCCAAGTTCCGAAACTTAGTTCGCTAATTTTTAGATCTGTATTTCCAAGTTGTTTATAATTCAATTTTATCCTCCTATTCTTTACCATGACTTTTTAATATGACTTTTATCTACATAGATTTTCTATATCCTCACCCATTGTCTCGCCTCAGCTGACTTTTCAACAGCCAATAATATCTTTTGATTTTTTAAACCGTCTTCAAAATTTGGTGCTGGTTGGTAATCCTCAGCAATCCCATTCAAAAATTCATATAATAGATGAATAAATGTATGTTCATAACCAATAATATGTCCAGCCGGCCAATAAGCACCTGCATATGGATGAATTTCTTCCGTGCAATTAATCGTCCGGAACCCCTGTAATCCCGGTTCATCATCACCAAAATAAACCTCAAGATTATTCATATTTTCCATATCCCAACGAACAGAACCTTTTTCCCCATTAATTTCAAACTTATTTTTATTCCGGTTTCCACCAGCAAATCTAGTTGCTTCAAAGGTCCCCATTGCTCCATTTTCAAATCTAGCTAAAAATGCTACAGCATCATCAACTGTGACTTCACCTAAGGAACTATTATCATCAGAGGTAGCACTAAGCCCTCCAGACATTTCTCCAATCGGTCTTTTTTTAATGAAAGTTTCCATCATGGAAACCACCTCTTTGAACTCACCGACTAAATAACGAGCTAAATCAATACTATGTGCACCAATATCACCAAGAGCGCCAGATCCAGAAACTTCCTTCTTTAAGCGCCAGACAAGTGGAAATTGTGGATCCATAATGAAATCTTGTAAATAATTGGCTCGAAAATGATAAATTTTCCCTAATCGTCCTTCATCAATCAGTTTTTTAGTAAACTGTACTGCAGGAGCAAAGCGATAATTATGACATATCATATGAGTCACATTATTCTTTTGAACAGCGTCGTACATTCGTTGTGCTTCTTCCAGTGTTAGTGCCAGTGGTTTCTCAGTAATGATGTGTTTTCCCGCCTCTGCCGCAGCTATTGCAATTTCAGCATGAGTATGATTTGGAGTAACAATATCAATAACATCAATATCCTCGCGGTCAATTAAACGGCGCCAATCCGTTTCGTATGATTCCCATCCCATTTTCGCTGCTGCTTCCTTCACAGCGGCTTCATTTCTTCCTGAAATCGCCTTTTGTACTGGTTTTAACTTTGTATCAAAGAAAAACGGTAAATCACGATATGCATGACTGTGTGCTTTTCCCATAAATTGATAGCCAACCATGCCAATTCTAATTTCCTTTTGATTTACGCCCACCACATTTCACCAACCTTTTCTTTTATTAGGATATTTTTCAGCAATGTAGCACCTTTTTGAAACCCTTCTTCAACTGACATAAGACTATCCTCATGTTCAATACTAATAGTGCCTTCGTAGCCAACTAGCTGTAGTGTACTAATAATCTTGCGCCAAGTTTCCTCGCCATGACCATAACCAACCGTTCGAAATATCCAAGATCGATTTAATTCATCACTATAGGCTTTTGTATCAAGCACACCATTTGTTGCTGTGTTCTGTTGGTCCATTGCAGTATCCTTAGCATGAAAATGATATAGTGCATCATGTTTGGCAATTTCTTTGATACTAGCAACAGGATCCATGTTTTGCCAAAAGAGATGGCTCGGGTCAAAATTAACTCCAATATTATCGCCACATTCTTTGCGAAGGCGTATCGCTGTTTCGTTATTGTATACTACAAATCCAGGATGTGGCTCTATTGCGACTCGAACACCGTGTTTAGCTAGAAACTTACTTTGCTCTGTCCAGTAAGGAATGACTTTTTCTTTCCATTGCCATTCCAATACTTCTGTGTGATCCTCTGGCCATGGGCATGTTACCCAGACAGGAAACCGAGAATATTCAGATTCACCGGGGCAACCAGAAAAAGTAATTACCGTATCCACGCCAAGTTTTTCAGCTAAACGAACTGTATTTTGGAATTGTTCATGATGCTTCCCAGATATTTCTTTATTAGGGTGAAGGGGATTTCCGTGACAGCTTAAGGCACTTATTTTTAGCCCACGTTCATCAATGGCACTTTTAAATTCCTTTCGTTTGTTTTCATTGTTTAGTAGTTCTTTAGGGTCACAATACGCATCCCCAGGGTAGCCACCTGTTCCGATTTCTATTGATTCTAACCCCATTTCAGAGATAACATCCAATGCTTCCTCAAACTTTTTATCACCAAATAAAACAGCAAAAACACCTAATTTCATGGATAACCACTCCTTTTTATATTAAAAAATTATTGATTCATACATTCACCAATCATGTCATGAATTAATCTAATGGAAGGGGGCTAGGTTGCTCACATGTACGAATTGGCTCATAATGTTTATTTGTATCTGAAGCATCTTGGAAACCATGCATAACATCTAATACATGAAAAGCAAGGTCCCCATTTGCCCTTGGCTGTCTTCCTTCTAAAATGGCATGAGCCATATCTGCAACACCTAACCCTCTACTATTATCCGTAAATCCATGTGTTAAGGGGATTTCAGACCAATTAGATTGATCATGTCGTCTTACAAACACCGGTCCACCAAATGTGTTTGGATCAGGCACAACTAGGCTTCCCTTTGTACCATATATTTCGATATTCGGTAAATGATGATGCCAAGTATCGAAACTTGTAATAATGGAAGCGACTGCTCCATTTTCAAAGTCAAGTACACCATTGATTTGTGTTGGCGTTTTTACTTGAATTTTTTCACCATATCTTGGTTCACTTGTGATAGTTCTTTCTGGAAAGGTAATTTTGGTAGACCCTGTTACGCGTTTAATAGGGCCCATTAATGTGACCAATGCTGTGAGATAGTAAGGACCCATATCAAACATTGGCCCACCACCTTCTTGATAATAAAAGTCTGGATTCGGATGCCAGCTTTCATGCCCATGGTTCATCATGAAGGCGGTTGCAGATACCGGGTCACCAATCCAACCATCATCCATTAACTTCCTACACGTTTGTATGCCACCACCTAAAAACGTATCAGGGGCACTTCCAACAAGTAGTCCCTTTGCTTTTGCAGTTTCTAATATTTTCTTTCCCTCTTCACGGGTAACAGCTAATGGTTTTTCCCCGTAGACATGCTTTCCTGCTTCAAGAGCTGCTAGATCAATCTTAGCATGAACTCTAGGTGTAGTAAGATTAATAACAAGATCAATCTCTTTATCTGCTAATAACTCTTCTGTCGTATAGACTTTATTAATTTCGAACACTTCTGCCCTTTGTTTTGCTAGATTACTATCCAAATCTGCACACGCAATAATGTCAAAGGAATCAAACATCTTTGCATTTTTAAAGTACACTTCACTTATATTGCCACATCCTACTATTCCTACTTTTACTTTTTCCATCCAAATCATTCCATTCTATTTCGTTTCATTTTTCTTGGTTGACTTTCTATCTACTTGCCCAAACAAATCCTTTTCGCATTAAGTTGATAACCTCTGGCATTCTAACAATCTCTGCAACATGTCCTAAGGAACAATAATAGACTTTTCCTTTTCCCCATTTTTTTGTCCAAACCACTGGCATATCTACCTCACCATTCACTTGATGTGGACCATCTGCAATTGGAAATCTAGTTGTGGCATGCACCTTAACCGCAGGGTCTACATGCATATAATATTGTTCCGAGACAACAGTGAAATCTTCCATTCCTTCTGTTAAAGGGTGATCAGGGTCTAAAATATGTACTTGATAGGTCATACCATCATTACCTGGATGGGCTACCCATTGACCTCCAACCATAAATTGATATTCTGTTTCCATTCGAAAGGAGTCTCCCATTCCTCCATGTAGTCCAGCTAAACCAGTACCATTTGCTACAGCATCCATAAGTGCTTGTAACTGTTCTTTCGTAATGGTACCTTGTGTCCAGTTCGGAACTATTAGATCATAACTACTTAAGTCATCTTCCTCTAGTGTTGTTAAAGTATCTGTAACGTTCACTTCAAAACTTTCTTCTCTTAAAATTCCAGCCAAAATAGTGGCTACTTCTTCAGGCTCATGTCCTTCCCATCCACCTTGGAAAATCAATGCTTTTTTCATAATAAAATTATCTCCTTCATTCATATATTCCTAAGAAGTAAAACATATGCAGAAATAGGCTATCCCACTTTTTATGTTGCGTTCATTCTGAGATAGCCTTCTACTTTTACTTCCGATATTCCATTAATCTCTGGTTCAGTTCACTGGTCTCACCATAAACTGTTTTGTAAATAGCAAACAATTCCTTATATCTTTCCACATTTTCTGGAATTGGTTGATATACTTTATCTTCTTTCAAAAATTCATCGGCACATTCCTTCAATGAATCAAACCATCCACAGCCATATGCCGCTAGCATAGCCGCCCCCATCCCAGGACCTTGTTCACTTTGAAGTTTTACAATCTTAGCATTAAATATATCTGCCTGCATTTGTAGCCAAGATTCATTTTTTGCTCCTCCACCAATTGAAATTACTGTATCAATGTTTTTGCCATTTTCCCTGAAGATTTCTACGGATTCATTTAAAGAAAAAGTAATCCCTTCTAACACCGCACGAGCAAAATGCTTTCTTTCATGGGAAGCATCCATTCCAATAAAGCTTCCACGAATATTAGCATCTACATGTGGGGTTCTTTCCCCAACAATATATGGAGTGAAGATTAATCCATTGGATCCTACTGGAACAGAATCTATATCTGCTAGTAATTCATCAAAACTAATTTCTTTTGCAAATGTATCCTTAAACCAGGATAGACTGTACCCTGCTGCAAGAGTGACTCCCATCGTATAAAATACATCTGGTGCTGCATGATTAAAATAGTGAACTTTACCTTCAAAGTTCTTGTCACCATTTGCTTCATAGGATAAAACAACACCAGAAGTTCCTGTACTTGCTAGTGTTTTTCCATCTTCTAGTATCCCTGAACCAATCGCACCACATGCGTTATCTGCACCACCGGCAAAAACACGTGTTGCAGTGCTTAACCCTGTTGACTCTGCAATCTCTGCAGTGATGGTTCCTACCTCATCATGAGAGCCAACAAGTGGCGGGCAAATTTCCGGATTAATGCCTAAAATATTACAGATTTCCTTACTCCACTCTTTTTCAGCTACATTCAATAATAATGTTCCAGCTGCGTCTGAGTATTCCATATGCAACTGGCCTGTTAATCGATAACGTACATAATCTTTTGGTAAGACAAAGAACTGAGCTTTATGAAAGATTTCCGGTTCATGATTTTTTACCCAAAGAATTTTCGGTAAGGTAAATCCTTCTAAAGCAATATTCTTCGTAATATGAAGCAAGCGTTCTCTACCAACACGTTCATATATTTCTTCACATTCTTTTGTAGTACGTGTATCATTCCAAAGAATTGCATTGCGAAGTACTTCCTTGTTTTCATCAAGTAGAACCAATCCATGCATTTGACCAGAAAAGCTCAATCCTTCAATATCTTCAGGATTTCCATCAAATGATGTTATTAGTTCAGAAATACCAACAATAGTCTGTTCAACCCAATCATTTGGATTCTGTTCACTATAGCCTATCTTTTCTTGAAATAATGGATAGGGTTTAGAAATTTCGTTCGTTACTTCTCCATGTTGATTCACTAATAAAATCTTTACCGCACTCGTTCCTAAATCTACTCCGATGACATATTTCATGTTTAGCCACTCCTCAAGTTTATAAAGTGAAACACATACAGCAGGATTCCTGCTGCATGTGATATGTTTTGTTAAAAATGCCGATTATTCACCAGCAAATGTCGTTAGTAAATATTGATTAATCGTAGCTTTGATGCGTTCTAGTTTACCAGATTCGTTTTTAATTTCAGTTAAGCCTAGGGCATGTTCTTCGAGTTTATGGAAATCTGTGTTTCCTTCCACAATGTCAAGACCGATACCCTCTTTATAGCTTGCATAACGGTCTTCTACTACATCTTCTAGTACTTTATCATCAATTAAACGTTGAGCCACTTTTAATCCTACGGCAAAGCTGTCCATTCCTGCGATGTGCGCATGGAATAAATCATCTGGAGTAAATGATCCACGGCGAACTTTCGCATCAAAGTTCAAGCCACCACGGCCAAGTCCACCATTTTTCAAGATTTCATACATTGCTAATGTAGTTGCATAAAGATCTGTTGGGAATTCGTCGGTATCCCATCCTAGTAATGGATGTCCTTGGTTTGCGTCCACAGAACCTAGCATATTGTGAATACGTGCATAACGTAATTCATGTTCAAATGTATGACCAGCTAGTGTTGCATGGTTTGCTTCAATATTAAATTTAAATACATCTTCTAAACCATAATTTTGTAGGAAGGCATAGCCACTTGCCACGTCAAAATCATATTGATGTGATGTTGGTTCTTTTGGTTTTGGTTCGATTAGGAATTGGGCATCAAAGCCAATTTCTTTCGCATAATCTTTCGCCATATGGAAGAAGCGGCCAAGATTGTCCATTTCTAGTTTCATATCTGTATTTAATAGGGTTTCATATCCTTCACGTCCACCCCAGAACACATAGTTTTCTGCACCTAATTCTTTCCCAACTTCTAAACCTTTTTTCACTTTCGCGGCTGCATAAGCGAAAACATCTGCATTGCTTGATGAACCTGCCCCATGGACGAAACGAGGATGACTAAAATTATTTACCGTATTCCATAGTAATTTAGTTTTGCTATCTTTCATGTAATCTTTAATCATCGCAACGATTGTATCTAAGTTCTTGTTGGATTCTGCCAACGTGTCCCCCTCAGGTGCGATGTCCACATCATGGAAGGCAAAGAATGGTGCGTTTAGTTTTTCAAAGAATTCAAATGCTGCTTCAACACGTGCTTTGGCACGATCCATGCCTTGGTATTTATCCCATGGGCGGATGGCAGTACCTGTCCCGAATGGATCTGATAAATCCTCTGTAAATGTATGCCAGTATGCGACACCAAAACGAAGAATTTCTTCCATCGTTTTTCCGCCGACTGTTTCTTCTGGATTATAAAATTTAAATGCTAATGGATTGTTTGATTTTGGTCCTTCATATTTGATGTTGTTGATACTATTAAAATAAGTCATTATTACATTACCTCCGATTCGTTAATTATCTTACCACAAAGTTCATCTATTGAACAAACAAAGTTGTGTATACGTACTCAATTAAAGTATAATTGACATGCTTATTAAATATTACATATCAGACAGACTAATTATATATTTATATGGAACTACACTAGGAGGATACCTTTATGAATAGCACATACTCAGCAATTTATACCATATTAGAATGGATCACGAAATTTGCCTATGTGAATCTTTTATGGATTCTTTTCACCTTGGTTGGTGGGGTTATCTTTGGTTTTTACCCATCTACCATAGCCATGTTTGCCATTGTCAGAGACTGGCTGCGTGGCAATCCCGACTTACCTGTATTCAAGACATTCTGGAAATACTTTAAAAGAGACTTTATCAAGAGCAACATACTCGGAATACTGTTAGACTTGATTATTATACTAATTGGGTTAGATTTATTCTATATTAAATCTAACAATAATGATCTATTATCATTCACCTATATTCCTTTATTTGCCTTTATGCTTATTTTCTTATTATTTATCTTTTACTTATTTCCAGCCTTTGTGCATTTTCAACTTAAAATCCCAAAGTTGATAAAAAATTCCTTTTTAATTATGTTAATTAGTCCACTTTACACCTTTTTAATTGTCATTTGCTTAGTTTCTGTTTACTTTATCATGAGAGCAATTCCAGCTCTATTCTTCATCTTTGGTGGTACAACCTTTGCCTTTTTTACAACATGGCTTTGTTTATACGCCTTTGATAGAATACAAGCGAAGCAGAATAATTAGGAAGTAACCAACACCTCATCACTTGCATGGTGAGGTGTTCTTATTAACCTTTCACCGCACTCGCTGTAATACCTTCCATAATCTTGTCACTAAAGAATAGGAAAGCAATAATGATAGGAAGTACACTGATAACCAATGTAGCCCCGATTGCGCCCCAGTCAGTCATATACTGTCCGATAAAGTTTTGAATCCCTACTGTTAATGTTTTATATTTATCAGAGCTTATAAATGTATTAACAAATACGAATTCATTCCAGTTATAAATCATGTTGATGATAACTGTTGTAGACATAATCGGTGCCGATATTGGTAAAATAATTCGGAAAAACAATCGATGAATCGAACTTCCGTCAATAATTGCTGCCTCTTCAATCTCTCGTGGTATGGTTGTATAGAACCCGAGTAAGATCATAACAGTAATTGGTAAGTTATACGTTACATACGTAATGACGATGGATAACGGATTATCAATTAAGTTTACATTTAAAAACATGTTATATAATGGAATCAACGCAGAGTGAATTGGGATCATAAGACCAACCATAATTAATCCTAAAACAAGACCACTCATTTTCCATTTCATTCTTGTTATCGCGAATGTTGCCATGCTTGCAACCAAAATAGTTAGAACTGTTGCAACAACTGTAATCCATATACTGTTCCAGAAATAGGTTCCAATTCCACCATCAAATACTTTTAAATAGTTTTCCCATTTAGGATCAGTAGGAAAAGCAAATGGATTACCAGCAAAGATTTCCTGATTTGTTTTTAAAGAGAACATGAATAACCATAAAATCGGAAATATTTGGAATACAGCAACAAGCCCTAAACAAACATAAAGTAGGATATAACCTATTCGACGCATGCTTTGAACCTCCTTTAATATTGAATCTCATCTTTGCTTTTAGTTAATTTCTGAATAACTACCGTAACAATCAAAGTTATGATTAGTAATAAGAACCCTATTGCACTACCATAGCCAAAGTCATAACTTGAGAAGGCTAATTTATACATATAGGACGCCATTACTTCACTAGCACCGTTTGGTCCGCCACTCGTCATTACATAAATTAGGTCAAAGTATTTCAACGATCCAACAATAGATAAGACAATGGTCACTTTAAATACATTCATAATTAGAGGAACTTTAATCTTTAATGCGATTTGCAGTGGTGTTGCTCCGTCAATTTTTGCTGCTTCAATTAATGATTCTGGAATATTTTTTAGTGCAGCATAATAGATTAAGATATAAAACCCAGCATATTGCCAGATAATTGGAATAAAGATAGCATATAGTACAATGTTTGGATCAGCTAACCATGCTGGTGGGTTGTCAACTCCAAACCACATTAAAATGCTATTCAACATACCATTTGAGGGATTATAGATTTTAATCCATAGTTGCGCAATAGCAACAGAAGATAAAAGCATAGGTATCAAATATATTTTTCTCAAAAGGTTTGCACCTTTAATTTTCGAAGCTAATATTAATGCAACTGCTAAATACCCTATTAAACTGATTGCAGAAAACAATGCTAGTAAAAAGGAATGTAATGTACTTTCCCAAAACTTTGAATCTTGCAATGCAGCGATATAATTATCTAAACCAATAAATTCCATCGCCCCTATACCATCCCAGTCCATTAACCCGAAATATCCGGACAGAATTAATGGAACAACAATAAGTACTGCAATTAAAAGGAGGGCAGGAAACGTATATAGGAAAATTATCCATTTATTGGACATTACTTTATTCATATCACTCAACCCCATAATTTTATTAAGAGTGGAAAAGGACTATCCATTATTTAATAAGGATACGTCCTTTTCTATTTCAATTAATTAAATGAATTACAAATCTAATCGATGAGTTTTATTACTCTGCTGCAAGTGCATCTTCTTGCGTCTTCGCAAATTCTTCTGGTGTTATTTCGCCACCAAATAGTGCTTGAATCATATCTAAGTGTACTTGTGCTACATCAGCACTCATTTGAACGTCAGCATATAAAGTAATATTCGTTGCTGAGTTTAAATCATTTAAAACATCTACATACATTTGTGGAAGATCTAGAGAATCGACATTAACTTTTGTAGCAGGAATAATTCCTACATCCGTTACTGCTCTTTCTCCCCATTGTTGTACAAAGTAGGAAGCAAAAGCCTTCGCTTCTTCTTTAACATCAGAGTTTTCCGATACAAACAGACCTACACCAGGGCCACCTACATAACTATTTGTATCTCCTTTTCCATCTACAGTTGGGAATTTGAAGTAACCAACAGAATCTCTAAATTCTTGTGGAACATCTTCGTTTGTTGTAAAGTTTGGTAGATCCCAAGTCGCAATTAAATACATTGCTGCTTGTTCTCCCATAAACATACTTTTTGCTTCTTCATCAGCAAGACCATTAAATCCTTGAACAAAGGAATCTTCATCTACTAATTTTTGAACCTCATCAGCAGCTTGAACTAATGCTGGGTCTTCAAAAGATCCTTCACGCTCAATTGCTTTTGTTAATACATCTTCATCTCCGCCAAGTCTATTAGCTAAATACATATACCACATAGAACCTGTCCATGCATCTCTATTACCAAGCGCAATTGGGTTTACACCGTTTTCATTTAAAGTTGCGACAATTTCTTTTAATTCATCTAATGTTTGTGGTTCTTCTAATCCATACTCATCAAATATTTTTTTGTTATAGAAAATAGTAGAAATATTTAATTCTAATGGTAGACCATAAGTTGTACCATCCACAGCAAAAGCTTCTGTCGTTCCTGATACAAAACTATCAGATAAATCGCTTTCAATTATGTCATCAAGTGGTGCATACATATTACCTTTTACATATGGTTCCATATATCCAGCTGCCCATGTCATACCAACATCAGGCAATTCATCAGAAGTAGAAAGAACTTTTATTTTATCTTTGTATTGCTCGTTACTTAACACTTCTAAATCTATCTTAATGTCTGGATTTTCTTTCTCGAAATCTGCTATGATTTCGTTTACAACTTTGTAGTGTTGAGCAGAACTACCCTCTGGCCATAAGTGCATAAATTTTACAGTTTTAGCACCAGAAGCAGACTCACTTTCTTTCTCTTCATCCCCTCCACCACAGGCAGCTAGCATTACTACTGAAACTAGAAGTACCGCAAATAGTGTAATCGCTTTCCTTAAATTCATTACGAAACCCCCTCAGGATTATTTTTTTTGCTTATTTCTCATAAGCTTGTTTTTATAATAGCAAAAACAACAACGTTTGTCTAGTGGATGAACAAAGTTTAATTTTGTGTTAAAATGATGTCATGCTATACTATTTAAAAATCGGAGAAAGAGTGGAAAGTCATGAGGCAGAACAAAACGTGGAACCAACATGTTGTGAAAAAGGAAAACAAATCTTTAGTGCTAGAGGAAATAATAGAAAACTCCCCTATTTCAAGAGCAGATATTGCTAGTTCAACCGGTTTAAATAAGGGAACGGTATCATCTCTAGTAAATGAACTACTGGATGAAAAATTAATAAATGAATCTGGTCCAGGTAAATCAAGTGGTGGAAGAAGACCAGTTATGCTACTCTTTAATCAAGTAGCTGGTTATTCCATAGGTATTGATTTAGGCGTTAATTATATCTTAGGGATATTAACCGACTTAAAAGGTAATATATGCTCTGAGAAGAAGGTATCATTTAACAAATTAACGTACGAGGAAATGGTTGAGGAATTGTACGAAATCATTGACGCCCTTGTCGCTTCTACCCCATCAAGCCCATATGGAATAGTAGGAATTGGAATTGGTGTTCCAGGAATAGTAGACAAAGATAAGAAAATCTTACTTGCTCCAAACCTAAATTGGAGAAACGTAGATTTAAAAGGAATATTACAAGAAAAATACAACATTCCTGTTATCATAGAAAACGAAGCAAACGCTGGAGCGTATGGTGAGAAAAAATTTGGAGTTGGAAAAAACCATAATAATATTGTCTATGTAAGTGTTGGTATTGGGATTGGTGTTGGCCTTATTTTAAACGGAAACCTGTATAGTGGAAATAATGGCTTTTCTGGAGAATTGGGCCATATGACGATTGAAGTGAATGGAACAAAATGCAGCTGTGGAAATCAAGGTTGCTGGGAGTTATATGCTTCGGAAAAATCTTTATTACTAGATGCAAAACGGTCTGACTTACAAAATACAGAAGATTTCAGCCTAGAAACAATTATTGATCGTGCTAATTCTGGAGAATCTGACTCTATACACTTATTTGAAAAAACCGGAAAATATTTAGGTGTAGGTATTAACAATATAATTAATATATTTAACCCTGAACAGGTTATTATTGGTAATCGTATGGCAGAGGCCGAAAAATGGATAAGGAAACCATTAATTGATTGGATTAAAAATCAAACGTTATGGTTTAGCCAGAAAGATCTTAAAGTAGACTTTTCCAACCTATTAACTCACTCAACCGCATTAGGAGTTGCAGCCTTTTCTGCTGAGGACTTTTTATATCATAATATATACAATGATGACATTTCAGTAATTTAAATTGCTTCATAAATAGCATGATAGTATAGCATTGTAGTCTCTGGTCTATTTAAACCTAATAGACCTTCTATTTTTCACATTAAGTAAGGGTTTTCTTTAATACTAAAAAATTGACCGAGGTGAAGGTACATGTCAACAATACAAAATCCAATCTTAACAGGGTTTAACCCAGATCCTAGCATTTGTCGTGCAGGTGAAGATTATTATATTGCGGTATCCACATTTGAATGGTTCCCAGGAGTAGGAATCTACCATTCTAAAGATTTAAAAAACTGGCGTTTAGTTTCTAGACCATTAAACCGTTTAAGTCAATTAAATATGATGGGAAACCCAGATTCTGGTGGTATTTGGGCTCCAGCGCTTTCCTATAGTGATGGTAAGTTCTGGCTCATTTATACAGATGTTAAAGTAACGGAAGGACAGTGGAAAGATAGCCATAATTACCTTGTTACTTGCGATACAATTGATGGTGAATGGTCCGAACCAATTCACATAAATAGCTCTGGGTTTGACCCTTCTCTATTCCACAATGATGATGGAAGAAAATATTTCCTAAATATGCTTTGGGATCATCGCATCGGCAATCATAATTTTTATGGTATTGTACTGCAAGAATATGATGCAGAAAAGCAAAAGCTTGTTGGTAAAAAAGAAGTTATTTTCAAAGGTACTGACATAAAATTAACGGAAGCACCGCATCTGTACAAATTGAATGGCTATTATTACCTGTTAACAGCAGAAGGTGGCACCAAGTATGATCACCAAGCAACCATTGCACGTTCCAAAGACCTTTTAGGGCCATACGAAGTACATCCTGATAACCCATTAATCTCATCTTTTGCACATCCAAGAAATCCATTGCAAAAAGCAGGGCATGCGTCTATTGTACAAACACACACAGACGAATGGTTCTTGGTTCATTTAACAGGCCGTCCATTACCAAAAGAAGGACAACCTTTACTAGACCCACGCGGATTTTGCCCACTTGGCCGCGAAACTGCGATTCAACGGTTAGAGTGGAAAAATGCTTGGCCTTATATCGTTGGTGGAAACCAGCCTTCCCTAGAAATAGAAGGTCCAACTATTGACGAAGTAAAATGGGAACCCGATTACAATGAAAAAGATGATTTTGATTCGGATAAACTAAATTTAAATTTCCAAACCTTACGAATTCCTTTAGGAGAGAACATTGTTTCATTAAAAGATAATCCAGGCCACTTACGACTATATGGTAGGGAATCTTTAACTTCTAAATTTACACAAGCTCATGTAGCAAGACGTTGGCAGCACTTCAACTTCACAGCAGAAACAAAAGTAGCATTCAAACCAGAATCCTTCCAGCAAGCTGCTGGGATCGTCAATTACTATAATACAGAAAACTGGACTGCCCTTCAGATTACTTGGAATGAAGAAAAGGGAAGAGTACTTGATCTAACAACATGTGATAACTTTACCTTTAATCAACCTCTTCAAGGTAATGAAATTGTGATACCTAAGGACGTGGAATATGTTTACCTTCGCGTCGATGTGAAAACGAACATTTATCAATATTCGTATTCCTTTGACGGTGACAATTGGGAAAGGATCCCTGTAGAATTCTACTCCTACAAACTATCTGATGATTATATCCGTGGCGGTGGATTCTTCACCGGCGCATTTGTTGGGATGCAGTGTCAAGATACTTCTGGTGAAGGAAAGGCTGCAGACTTTGATTATTTTGTTTACAAGCCTGAAGAAAAATAGGTTAAAAATACCCTAAGCATATCGGTATGCTTAGGGATTTTTAATTAAAATAGATTTAAAACAAAACAGAATAGTCCACCTAAAATAGCTGAAATTGGGAGGGTAATAACCCAAGTAATGACCATCCGCTTCGCTACTCCCCAGTTAACTCCTTTAACACGATGCGATGATCCCACACCTAGAATTGCTGAGGAAATAACATGGGTAGTACTTACAGGTAAATGAATTAAAGTTGCCCCAAAGATTACAGCAGCACCCGTCAAATCAGCCGCTACCCCATTCACTGGGCGTATTTTCATAATTTTACCGCCGACAGTCTTAATAATTCTCCAACCACCAACTGATGTTCCAAGCGCCATTGCCGTGGCACAAGAAAGTTGAACCCAGAAAGGGACATCTGTTGTATCATGTAAACCACCGACAATCAATGCCATCGTGATAATCCCCATTGATTTCTGGGCATCATTTGTCCCATGTGCATAGGATTGAACGGCTGCGGTTAATATTTGTACGCTACGGAACTGTTTATTTGTCTTGGCAAGATTAGCATTTTTAAAAAGAACTTTAATAATGGCATAAATTAAGTAACCAACAACAAATGCGATAATCGGTGAAAGAAGAAGTCCCTCTAAAATAGATAAAAATCCACCGAAATGAACAGCTTGAAGACCAGCTGCAACAATCACAGCACCAGTAATTGCTCCAATAATGGCATGGGATGAACTACTCGGAATTCCAAAATACCAAGTAATTAAATTCCAAGCAATCGCAGCAAATAAAGCACCCAGAATGACAGTTAGGCCGTTTTCTAACTCGAAAGGATTCGCAATTCCACTTGTAATCGTCTGTGCAACACCTGTAAACGTTAACGCACCTACAAAGTTCATGACAGCAGCAAGGATAATTGCCCTTCTTGGCGACAATGCTCTTGTTGATACAGATGTTGCAATGGCGTTAGCAGTATCATGGAAACCATTGATAAAATCAAATACTAATGCAGATATGACTATTAATATGATGACTAATTCCATTGGTTATCCCTCATTACGCGTTTTTCATCATAATACTTTGAAGTGTACTCGCAACATCCTGACAACAATCAGCAATATCCTCCAACGTATCGTATATTTCTTTATATTGAATGACCTTAATTGGATCCTTTTCATTTTGGAAAAGGTCTTTTAATGAGTCGTGATACAAACTATCACATTTACTCTCATAATCCTTGATTTGAATCGCATGGCTTTCCAAATCCTTTAATCGCCCATTTGCTAATAACTCTATGGAAGTTACTATTTCCTTGGAACATTTATGAATAAATTCGGTAAATCTATTCATAAATTCATTGGATGATAAAATTTGGAAGATCTCCATATAAGCGGTGAATTCCTCCATTCCATCAACAATATCATCCAAATTCATCGTTAATTGAAGGATATCTTCCCTTTCAATCGGTGTAATAAAAGTTTCATTTAAGTCTTTGATGATTGTATGTACCTTATCATCTGCAATCGATTCGTACTCTTTGATTTTTTCTGCAAACTCCTTAAGTGTTTCTGCATCCTTTACTTTATACTCTACAAAGTACTCCACTGTGTTGTCTAGATGTTTAGCAAAATCCACTAAATAAAGTAAAAACTTATCAGGCGCTTTTTTGAACATGCTATATCCTCCAATATACATCCCTAATTTACGTTTTTTTATCTTCCCCATTATTATGAATAACATGTAAAATAGGGTGCTAAAATGTCTAAAATGGAATTACCATATAATATTACCATTACCTTTCAAAGAAGTTAAAGAAAGATGACTTCCAGAAGTCATCTTCTTTAATTTTTTTCAGCTAGTAGGAATGGAATCTATCCCCATGACACCTGAATTGCTATAATAGATATATATTCATTCAAAATTTGAGGTGTCATCCATATATGGCGAATACGAAGCGAAATATAAGGAAAATTGGCATATACCCGAAAGTAAAGTTTAATTTAAAGTTGAAAATGATAACGCTAATAAGCTTATTACTTGTCGGAATATGTATTACTTTT
This sequence comes from Oceanobacillus caeni, assembly GCF_019037185.1. Taxonomy (GTDB): domain Bacteria; phylum Bacillota; class Bacilli; order Bacillales; family Amphibacillaceae; genus Oceanobacillus; species Oceanobacillus caeni. The sequence goes on along the minus strand of NZ_JAHHXM010000020.1, from coordinate 8,158 downwards.
GCCTTATTTCTACATCATTTCCTATCAAAAACGATTGAAGATCAAATGGGCAAAAGAGCACTAAGCGTTGCTCAAAGTATAGCAAATATTCCGGAGATAAAAAATGCCTTTTCTTTAGGGGATCCCTCACTTGTTATTCAGGATATTGTCACTCCTATACAAGAAGAAGTTGGTGCTGAATTTATTGTTGTAGGCAATAGGAACGGGACAAGGTATTCACATCCAGATGCTAATAAAATTGGCAAGAAAATGGTCGGGGGAGACAATGATCGGGCTTTGTTACATGGCCAATCATACATATCCAAAAAAGAGGGGTCGCTTGGTTTATCTATTCGGGGAAAAGCACCAATATACGCTAATCAAGAGATTATAGGTGTCGTATCTGTCGGTTTTCTAAATGATAGTATTCAAGATATTATTACCAATCAGAGTAAGTCCATTTGGTATACATTAGGCATTATTGTTCTAATTGGAATTATAGGCGCTATTATTATTTCCTATCATATAAAAAGATTATTGTATAATATGGAACCAGAGGAGATTTCTCATTTGTATTTGCAGAATGAAGCTATTTTACAGTCCACACATGAGGGAATTATTGCGATTGATCATAACGGATTTATCACAACCATCAATTCAGCCGCAATGCAAATTCTCCAATGCAAACAAGATTATGATTATAAAAAGACTTCAATCAAGCAAATCTTACCAGCAATTACTGATTCTAGGGAAGAGATATTTCATGATAGGGAAATGGTTCTTGGTGACCAAGTCGTATTAGTAAACCAAACACCCGTGTATTCGGAAAATGTTATTACGGGAGCAGTCATTACTTTTCGTAAAAAAAGCGAACTACAAAAAATAACCGAAGAATTATCTCGTATTAAGCAATATGCAAACGCGCAAAGAGCACAAACACATGAACATTCTAATAAACTGCATATTATACTTGGCTTATTGTTAAACAATAAAATAAAAGAAGCCATACATTTTATTAAAAAGGAAAATAACCTGCAAAGTGAAAGATTGAAATTTTTAACAGAGAATGTAACTGATCCATTGATACATGCTTTATTACTGGGGAAATCCAACCAAGCACTTGAGCTTGGAGTTACTTTATCGATTAATCCTTACAGTCAGCTAACATATAAACTTTCGGAAGCTCAACAGGATGCCATCTTAACTTCTTTAGGCAACATCATTGAGAACGCATTCGAAGCAGTGAAGAATAATATGGAGAAAGAACGCAAAGTATCTATTTTCTTTACAGATATCGGAAAAGAAGTTGTATTTGAAATAGAAGACTCTGGAGCAGGGGTTGAACAAAAGGATATTCCCCACTTATTTGAACAAGGATTCTCAACTAAACCGGGAGTACATCATGGTACAGGATTAGCATTGTCCAAGCAAGCGGTATATGCCGTAGGTGGGGAGATTATTTTAGAAGAAGCGGAATTAGGGGGAGCTTATTTTATCATTAGCATACCAAAGGAACTAGGGGGATAAACAAATGAGTCAAAATTTTTCTGTACTCATCGTGGAGGATGATTTTAGAGTAGCTGAAATTCATCGGCAATATGTTGAAAAAGTAAATGGATTTAAAGTCATGGATACGGTTAATAGTGGAAAAGATGCGTTACATTTTCTTAAAAACACAAAATGTTTACCTGATTTAATTTTATTGGATATTTACATACCTGATGTGGAGGGTGTTAACCTCTTTTGGGAAATTCGTAAAACGTATCATGAAATTGATATTATAGTTGTTACAGCAGCAAAGGAAGTAGAAACCATTCAGGAGACGTTTCGTGGTGGGATTTTTGACTTTATAGTTAAACCTTTTGATAACATACGCTTTGAGCAAACACTATTAAGGTATAAAGATTTCCGACAACAATTAGAATTAAACAAAGAATTGAGTCAGAAGGAGATTGATCGGATTATAGGTTTTCAGGAATTACCTAATTCTGCCACGATAACGACAACAAATCTACCAAAAGGAATTGATTCTATTACATTAAATGAGATTAATCGTTTATTTAAGGAAAAAAACATAGAAGGAATAACTGCTGTAGAGCTCAGTAAGCAAATTGGGACAAGTCGTTCCACTGCACGAAGGTATTTAGAGTATTTGGTTTCCATAAATAAGATTGAAACAAAACTTATTTATGGAAGTGTTGGAAGACCAGAACGCAGATATATTCTCCGTGAAACTTATGAACAAAATGAGTAATATATAGTTTATTCTACTTATGGATAAATTATTTACCTCCTTCCTAAACTTGTGTTATTTTCATATTAATCTAAACTTTTAGGAGATAGTTCTTGTCCGTGTAACTTGTAAACGCATTCAACGTAGATGCTAATTATGTTATAAGTAGGGATTATCAGAAGGGGGAGACAATATGAGTCTTAGTTTAATTGGTTTTATTATTATTTTAGTTATTGTAGCTTTGCTTATTAGTGGTAAAGTAACTCCAATTGTTGCGATGGTTTTACCACCAATTATAGGGGCCCTTATAGCTGGGTTTACATTTTCTGAAGTTGGCACCTTTTTTGAGGATGGCGTAGCATCTGTAATCTCTGTCGCCGTCATGTTTATATTTGCCATTATTTTCTTTGGAATTATGCAGGATGTTGGTCTATTTGACCCGATGATTAATAAAATGGTCGCCCTTTCAAAAGGGAATGTGGTCATAGTTAGTGTAGTAACTGTTCTTATTGCGGTAGTTGCTCAATTAGATGGATCCGGAGCCTCTACTTTTTTAATAACGGTTCCAGCACTTCTACCAGTATATAAACGTTTAAAAATGAATCCATATCTACTGCTTTTATTAGTAGCTGGAGCTGCAAGTATTATGAATATGCTCCCTTGGGCAGGGCCATTAGGCAGAACCGCTTCTGTTCTTGGTATAGATGTAACCGATTTATGGAGGCCACTTATACCAATTCAATTGATTGGTGTTGTTCTAATGATAGTTTTAGCTGTTTTACTTGGGATGAGAGAACAACGTCGAATCATTAAGAATTATGGATCCTTAGAAGTTGCGGCAGCCACCGAACAAGTAGAATCTGATCCTTACACGGATAATTCAAATGCCCCTACGGAAGAAGGAAATTTAGCTCGACCAAAATTACTTTGGGTAAATGCTATACTTGCTTTAGCTGTTATTGGTGTACTCGTATCAGGCATTATCCCGGCAGGATTAGCGTTTATGATAGGGGTCAGTATTGCATTACTAATTAATTTCCCTAATGTTAAAGATCAAATGGCAAGAATTCAAGCTCATGCTCCAAGTGCGCTAACAATGGCGTCCATCATTCTTGCAGCAGGCTTATTCTTAGGAATTCTTAACGGAACAGGAATGCTAACAGCCATAGCAAATGATGTAGTTAGTGTCCTTCCTGGGGTAATTGCACCTTACTTGCATATCATTATTGGTATTTTGGGAGTTCCATTTGATTTATTATTAAGTACGGATGCCTATTACTTTGCTTTATTCCCTGTCGTAGAACAAATTGCAACAGGTTTTGGTGTAGACTCCTTATCGACAGCATATTCCATGATTATTGGAAATATCGTCGGTACATTTGTCAGTCCTTTAGCACCGGCGGTTTGGCTTGCACTAGGGTTGTCAGGATTAGAAATGGGACGCCATTTACGCTACTCCCTATTTTGGATGTGGGGTCTTAGTCTTGTCTTATTAGCAATTGCTGTACTTATCGGTACCATTCAAATTTAATACTGGTGGACAAATTCACCCTTCCACTTTTCTTAAGAAAACAAAACCTTCGGTACGAAAGCGCATAACTACAGAGAGTAGGTTCACTCCTTGTAGCTATGTGCTTTATTTATTTAGACAAGGTATCTTTCCCCATAACACTTAAAAATTCTTAGATTAAATGTTTATTTTAAATTGGCTAGACTGTTTGGAAAATGCAATACCTATGCCTTTTATTTAGTTTTTACTCAAAAGTTTACCAATCTAAATAAGGTAAAACCCAATACCTTTGTTTTTCTAATTATGAAGCAGGAGGGTTTTTCATGTCAGACAAGGATAAAGATAAATTAGAAGAAACAAACAATTCCAGGATAAACTTTTTGAAAAACTCTGGTTTAACCGTTGGGGGCCTTGTTGTTGGTGGGGCGCTTGGTGGCTTACTTGTTGGAAACAATGAGCCAGAAACAGAAGTGAAAACAGATCAGACCCAGGCAACTAATCCAAATGTCGGGATAATCCTTCCTTTTATGACTAAAATTTTGTTTCTTGCACAAATTAAGCATATCAATCAATTTTTATAGTAAAAGGATGATAAAAATGATAAGTAAATGGAAAAAGCTTCTAGCGGCATTCTATCTTTAGCCTTTTTAGCAGGCTGTAATATGAATGAAGACAATAACCAAGAACAGGAAACAAATGACCCGGAAAACGTAGATTATCGACCCGTCAAATATGATGATGAGACAAACACAGATGAAATTAACGAGGATCATATAAGAGATAAAGAACAGGGCGCACATAACGAAAACCCTCAAGAAACAAATATGGAACTTGAAAAGGGTAGTAAGGCGAATTTGATAAAAATCGTGGTGCGGAGTAAATTTATTTAAGGCCGCCAATGATAACATATTGTCATTGGCGGCCTTTTTTCTTAAGTTTTATTTACCATTTTTCAAAACTTAATGACCATTATGTGGATGTTCCACTCCATCATCGCGAAGTTCAGTTGGTGCTTGTGATTCTGTTCCGGGTTCTACAAGTAAAAATTGCCCCATCATTCCTTCATCTTCATGCTTTAATAGATGACAATGATACATAAGCGGGTAATTAAGATCCGTATAGTTCCCAAATTCCACAGCAATTCTAACGCTTGCTCCATGAGGGATGAACACAGTATCTTTTCTTCCCCTTGCGTACTCTGGAGGCTCTTTATCGTTAATATCTAGTACTCGGAATGCTGCATCATGAATATGGAATTATGCTCCGAGCCAAAGTTGTGAATTTCCCATATTTCCTTAGTACCTGCTGGAACCACTTCATCAATACGATACATATCCATCAATTTGTCATTAATCTCGTTCTCCATCGTCAGTTTAAATTGACGTACCTTCGCATCTGCTGGTACCTCGATTGGCTCTATGCTAGAAAGTTGCTTACTAATTGGGGATGACCCTGTTAATTCGGAATCTGCTACTATTTTCAGCAGGTCAAACTCACCATTTGTAATTCCAGCTCCACTGCTATAACTACGAAGAATAGTCTCCTCTTCCGGTTCAAATGCCACGACAATTTCCGCACGTTCCCCCGGGCTTAACATGAAACGCTCTAATGTAACTGGTTCATTTAGGAGACCAGCATCATTTGCTACTAGTTGGAAAGAACGACCATCTGTAAAGCCAAAATTGTATGCTCTTGCATTTGAACCATTTAGCAGTCGAAAACGAACTTGACTAGCCGTAACTTTAAGAAAAGGGTCATATGTCCCATTCACGAGTATTTCATCACCAAGCATCCCATAGGGTGTATCGTCATCCTCGGATAATTGCCCATCACTAGTAAACAATTTATCTTGCACGATGAGTGGGATATCGTCTACCCCATAATTAGAAGGTAGTTTCTTAAAATCCTCATCATCGATGATAAACATTCCTGCAAGCCCCCGATACACATGTTGCGCTGTTTTCCCATGCAAATGAGGATGGTACCAAGTAGTGGCAGATGGCTGATCAATTGTCCAATGGGGTGACCACGTCTCTCCTGCTTCAATCATCTGATGTGGGCCTCCGTCCATAGCTGGAGGTAGCATCATTCCATGCCAGTGCAAAGTTGATGTTTCTCCCAATTTATTTACTACATCAAACGAAACTTTATCACCCCTTGAAACCCTAATAGTAGGACCAAGATAGGAACCATTAATCCCCCATGTATCCGTTATTTCACCTGGAAAAAACTCTGTAGTTCCTGGCTCCATCGTTAGGGAAAAGTGCTTCGTGCCATCGGATTCTATGGTAGGTTCGAGAAGTTCCGGTATTTTTAAGGCTTGTTGAAATTCTAATTTCCCCACATTTGTTACTGTTTCGTTACTATTACAACCAGCCAATCCGAAGACAAGTAATAAACCGAATGGAACTATTAATCTCCTATATAATTTCAATTTCTGCTTTACTTCCTTTCTATTCCGTAAAAAAAGAACCACAAGGACAGGTTCACTGTCCCAAAATTACTTATACAGACCGAGACAATGTACTCTGTCCCTATATCCCTGCTAAGCTGATAATTTTATATCTTTTTCTTTTTTTCCTTTAAATAAGTACAAAGTAAATAAAATAATAAACCATAGAGGTGTTAACAATAAGGCTGGCCGTGTTTCTTTGGCCACTAGCATAATGATAAGAACCATTGCAAATAATATTAGTACCGCATAATTAACAAATGGCGTTAACGGTGCTTTAAATGTTGATTTTGCCTGTAACTTAGGACGTTGTTTCTTATATCTTAAATGGCAAACTAAAATCACACCCCAAACCCAAATAAAACAAATGGCACTGATGGTTGTCACAATTCCAAAAGCCTGCTCCGGAATTAGCTTACTCAAAAGAGCACCTACAGATACGACGATGGTGGATATCCATAATGCATGACTTGGTACGTGATTTTTATTTAATTTCGTCATTTTAGAAGGTGCTTGTCCATTATTGCTTAGACTAAAGAGAATTCGACTCGTTGAAAACATTCCACTGTTACAAGCAGATGCCGCAGAAGTTAATACGACAAAGTTAATAATTCCAGCAGCAAGTGGAATTCCAATTAAGCTGAACGTTTTAACAAAGGGACTTTCCGACGCATTTAGTTCCGTCCATGGATTAATAGATAATAGAATGATAAGTGCACCCACATAGAAAAAGAGAATTCTAAATGGTATTTTGTTAATCGCTGATGGAATATTTTTTTCTGGATTAGCTGTCTCTGCTGCAGATACACCAACTAATTCCACACCGACATAGGCAAACACAACCATCTGGAATGAAAGTAAGAAACCTGAAACTCCATTCGGAAATAGCCCCCCATGCCCCCACAGATTATGAATCGTTACTATTCCAGCATCTGTCTTAGAGCCCATTACTAGCATGATCACTCCGATACCAATCAATGCGAGAATCGTAACAACCTTGATTAAGGCAAACCAAAACTCCAATTCCCCAAAAAGTTTTACAGTAAGTAAGTTCAATCCTAATAAAATGACCAAACATACGACAGCAGGTATCCATTGTGGAATATCAAACCAGTACCTTACGTAGACACCGACTGCAATGATATCAGCCATAGCCGTCATAATCCAACAAAACCAATACGTCCAACCAGTTACGAACGCTATCCGAGGTCCTAGGTAATCCTGAGCAATATCTGTAAGTGATTGATAACCAGAATTTGACAACAGAAGCTCCCCAAGTGCCCTCATTACAAAAAAGAGTGCCATTCCTACGATTAAATATGCAAATATAATAGATGGACCTGCAAGTTGGATGGCTTTACCTGATCCTAAAAACAACCCTGTACCAATCGTACCGCCAATGGCAATTAATTGTACATGCCGACTTGCTAAATCCTTCTTTAATCCTTGTTGTGCCAATGATATCTCCTCCAAAAAAATTTGTTTAGCCTTTCAATGTGAAATAAGGAGCAGATAAAAGAACATTAAAAAAAGAGATTGGAAGTCCTCCAATCTCGTGGTCATAAGAATAGTAAATACCATTTGTTACGCTAGCAATCGTTAGCTTAACAAATACATATTTATTACTCTTCTGTCCTTTTGCCTGAGATTGTGAACCCTTCGGCGCCGCTAACCAAGCGGTCTCTCCAGAAGCTGCTCCCGCTATAGTGTGACCCATAGCATTCATAGCTAGCTAATTATTAAATTATCTTAAAAACTAGAAACTGTTTCTTAATAATAGTAAATTGTAAAACTGCTAGTACCATTTGTCAATAGTAAATTTTTTTACCCATCCTTATAACCCCCTATCTATTCTAGTTTGTTTTTGCTATAGTTTAATAAGTGAACTACCCCCTCTTACCACCCTCACGGGTTGCTTGAAGTGGGGGCTTCTTGGGTAATCGCCACTTTTGGTAGCTGACGAATTTGACCAAGCTAACCCTCT
>NZ_JAHHXM010000001.1 GCF_019037185.1 Oceanobacillus caeni | reverse complement strand
TGCATTCCTTCTGTCAATTTTGAAGAAAAATCATAAATGGAACGTTTAGTAGTGTAAATTGCCTGGCTAAATGTGTTGTAATTGGTCATAGAAAAAGACTCCTTTTTATGCTGTATATTTTGTTTTGTCCAAATAAAATTTTAGTAGGCTTTTTCTTTTTAATTTCCAATAAATTACGTACATTTTGATTAAAAAAGACTAAAATAGGCATCGAAAAGTCCATTTATTAGGTTGAACTTTTCAATGCCTGTTTTTTGTTGGAAGTCAATCTTTATTTTTAGGTAAACTTAAATAATTATCTGATATGAATAAAGCAACTACAATAGGTGAGGTAAGTTAACTTTTTGAATAATTTAGGAAGTTCTATGTAATGATGGCAATTTTTATGTAAAATAAAAATATGTTATTAAGCAAACGTATGGGAGGATGGATGAATTTATGTATGGTGAAGAGCCTAACTTTTTGTTGAGATTTATATTGTTGTTAGCCATTGTAGGGTTTATATTGTTTTTGTTTCATACCATAATGAGAAATTGGCTAAAAGTTGAGAAAAGGAGAGGGAATTTATTTTCAAATAACTATTTCAATGAGAAGCATAAAAAAATAGATTGGACAATTAGAATTATTACAATAGTAATTATCTTATTTACCTATGTGATAACCATCATGAGAGAACCTATGGATAGAACTTATCCGTGGTTTATTATATTTATTCTGATTGGTATTTCAGAAATCGTTAGAGCAATTATGGAGCGAAAGTATGCGGAAAATCCGAATGAATATAAATTAACAATTAGTCAAGTAATATTTACTCTTATATTATTTTTAATTTTGTTCAAGACTGATTTTTTTGGGTTAATATAATACAGTTGGATAATCAAAAAAATTATATTAATTTAGTGAAGAGCCTTGTAGGGTTCTTTTTTCTTCAATTGACTCCATGAAAAAGTTGGCAGTTCCGTTTGTTTTAATAACAGCATTCGCATGGGTTGGGGCTATAATAAGTTCCGGCATCTTAGAATCATTACTTATTATAGTTGCCATTATTCTCAGTATATTTGCTCTCCCAACAGCTTGGACTATAATCACAATTTACAGGAACAAATGGAAGGTAGAAGGAAGAAAAGGATTAGTCCATTTAGTAAAAGCCATACCATCCCTTGTCCTATTACTATTGGCTATTCTTTTGTTATTTGTCGGTGGTAGAGATCCAGATTCTGCAATTAACTCTTATCATATATAACAGCTGGAGTGATCGTACTTCCAATCCCTATTTGGATCATTATGTCCCTTTATCATAAGGTCCGAGGTAAGCAGGATAGTGTTAAATAACAATAAAGTTGTTTCCAAACTCCAGTCTCGGTATCAACAATCTAATATTTTGTTAAAGATAATTAAATAATCTAAGGAGGGTTCTTATGGTTAATAAATTAATATCATATTTTTATATTATTGTGGGTGTTCTGGTAGGGATTATAATTGTGAGTGCAATTCGACATGGGGAAATGAATTGGATGTATATTGGTAGGACAATTGCTATATCAGCTTTAGTATTCTTTTCTTTATTGTTTATCCGTATAGGAATTAAAAAAAGTAGGTAGTGAATAATTGGGCGATCCTTTTACATTGACTAGGAATTCAAAATGTAAATAATAAATTAGGATTCATTTTATCTTCCAAATACATCAGTGAATTAGTTATATTTATCCTACTCCCACCTTTATACGCTGCGTATTTATAAGGGGATTCTTTTCTTAAAGGACGCGCTAAACAAATCTCTATAATCTTTGTTCTTTAATAGACTTCTAAAGATATTCATATAATCTACCAATCTGCCTCTGATAAACTTTTCAGACTGAATTTCTTGTATTTTTATTGCATAAGATATAAAAATATTGCATGTATTTATAAACTCTTTCTCCTGAAGATTTAGATGTTAGTCCGTATGAAACGATTGCTACTATGGATCCACGTAGCAAATCAAATATAACATACATTAACTTGTAAATGAAACTCCATTTTGATTAATCTTTTTTCAAAATGGAGTTTTTGAAATTGGAGGCTAAATAAGGATAAAGGTAACTCTTCAGTTAATATTTATTCTGAAGCTACCAATTTGATTGAAAAAAGTCAAATAATAATTATAAAAGCAATTGCATAAATATACATGATTTTAAATTTTTATGATATGATAGTATTTACTTTTTATAGGGGTGTGAGGTTAATGGCATTATTCTTTACATATGTTATTGCGGGACTTGCTGTTGCAATGCCAGTAGGGGCAATTACGGTAGAAATGACGAAACAAGGTCTTAAAAACGGATTTATGCACGGTTGGGTTGTGGGGTTAGGTGGAATGACCATTGATTTTGTTTTAATTTTATGCCTTTATTTGGGGCTAGCCTCAATTTTGCAACTTCCTTTTATTCAAATTCCTATGTGGTTCATTGGTGCAATATTTTTGTTACTAATCGGATATGATTCCATTAAGAATGCGGACAAGGATATAACATTATCAGGAGAAAAACCGAAAAAATCATTATGGTCTACTTATCGTAATGGATTTCTTGTTGCCGTATCGCCAGGGAATATTGTTTTCTGGTTAAGTGTATTTGGGGCAGTACTAACCAACTCGTATAATGCGGCTGAGCCAGCCAACTTTTTAATTATCGCTTCAGGTGTTTTAACAGGAATTTTATTGCACGATATAGGGTTATTAACCATCGTGGCGACAACTAGAAAAGTAATGAGCCATTCCATGATTAAAGGGTTTTCTATCGTTGCAGGATTAGTATTAATTGGTTTTTCATGTTATTTTGTTTATCAATTTATTATGGCGATAACACATGTTATATAGAGATTCAGCGAAGGGAGCGATTACGGTACTAACCATAATCGCTCTTTTATCAGTATCTTATTTTTAAAAAAATATTACCTTGTCTTGCCCTTCATTTTTCTTTAGGTTTTTTGTCCAAAATGGAACGTAATTCTTTAATATCATCTTCTGATAAAGACTCTTCCTGAATGAACTGAACTAACATCGACTTTAAGGTTCCACCATAAATTCGATCAATGAAGGAGCGAGCCTTGGCGCGCTGACACTCTTCTTGTGAATAAAGTGGATAAAACGTATAGACTCTTTGATCTTTGTTGACACCAACGGCTTTTTTTTGAGTAAGACGATCTAAAAGAGTACGTATGGTTTTCGGCTTCCAATCTGTTTTTTCCTGTATGGAAGATATAACCTCACTAGCCGTTCTAGGAGACTTTTCCCATAGGACATGCATAATTTCCCATTCTGATTCTGAAATATTGGGGATTTTCTTAGTCAACCTGATTCCCCTCCTTCTTTTACATACATGTGAAATTCAATTATTCTCCAATTTCCTTAATGATTCCCTTATCTTTTAAAATAGATAATGTTATGTTTGCGGCCTTGCTTCCATAACTATTATCTTCATTTTGGATGTTGGTTGCAAAGAAAAATGTATTATTCTTCGTTTCTACATATCCAATAAACCAGCCATTTACATTTTTGCCATTAATAGTACCAGTACCGGTTTTTCCAGATAACCTTACATCATCATATACCTCTAATAAAAGGGAGTCTTTTACAGTCTGGATATTCTTATCTTTAAAACCAAACTGATTTGTATAAAACGCTGATAGTAATTGTACCTGTTCGATTGGAGATATCTTTAAAGAAGATTCTAGCCAATAGTCTGTTCCACCAGTAAGATCTTCATTTCCATATCCAATTTGTCTTAAATAAGTTTGGACGGTGTCTTTAGGTATTTTTTGGTCCAATTCCTGAAAATACCAAGTTACCGAATTTTTCATAGCGGTTGATAAGTTTTGGTTTTTATTCCAAGGTTCATAAGGATAATGTTTTCCATTCCAATTGATTGTGGAATGATCACCTGCTATTACTCCTGACTCTAATCCAAATAATGCAGTATAAATCTTGTAAGTAGAATTCGGAGAAACTCTTGTCATACTGTTATTTTTATTGTAAATGGTATAATGATCAGCCTTCATATCGTATAATACAAAGCTTCCATCATAGTTAGAAAAATATTCGCTGAAGTCTTCATAAGTGGTATTTTCTTCACTGTTAAAATGATAAAAGCTTTTGTCATTGGACATGGCTGAAACAAATGGGACTTGACCTGCTACGAATACACCTATAAGGGAAAATATTGAAATACTTTTGAACTTTAAGCCCTTTGATTCCATCGTGAAAGATGCAATTTTTTCGATTCGTTTTTTGAGTTGCTCCTTGGGTCCATTAAACTGATTGGTCCAAGTAATATTACTCGATCGTGAGGATAATTCCACAAAATTTATAATTGTATTCCCATAATCTACGTAACAATGCTCATCCAATGATTTTAAAACAGCTGCATCACAGGCAATTTCGCGATCTACCCTCATTTCCTTAAAAGCAATCCATACAAGTGGATTAAACCAGTAAATAATTTGATAAATGATGAGGATGAAGTTTGTTGCGATATCTTTATATTTGTAGTGATGTAGTTCATGCATAAAAATATATTGGATTTTTTCAAGTGGCATCCATTCGTCAAGCTGCATCGGCAACACCACATATGTCTTAAATATACCGAATGTCATTGGAGATTTGACAAGTGGTGATTCTCCAATGAATATCGGTTTGGAGATATGCAAATGATTCTTACACTGCTCAAATAAATGTAATACCTCTTGATTCTTTAGAACCGATGTTGTACTTTTTATTTTCTTTAACTTAACCCAGGCTAGTAGGGATAGAATAATCATGACTATCATGCCTATGATCCAAATACTTCCTAAAGTTATATTTAGAAAATCCAGGTCGAGTTGATGGACTGATACTGTGAAGTCCTCCATCCAGTTTCCATTACTAAATCTTAAGCTTTTGTCGTTGTTGATAGATGAATCGATCATTCCATTGTTTTGATTTACATCGAATGAAAGAAAAAGATTTTCAAAATGAAATAGTTGTTTTGGTAAAAATGGTAGAGTTAACGCGATTAGCAATAAAAACCATAGATTGTACTGCCATTTCTCAGAAATGTGTTTTGAAAATAACCTTTTAATCAACATAATAACAGCTATAGTAATGGAGGACACTATAAAACATGTGAATATGTATACGAGGAACATTCTAATTACCTCCATTTTTTGGCAAGTAGGAAAATATAAAGTTCTTTCCCACCAGTAGGTATTTGCATTTTAACAATTCATTAGAAGATTATCAATTAGTTATTGATTACCTAATATAGGAAAATGGAATAGAATACGAGATTAAAAGTCTTTAAAGAAAGTTTATGAAACAACTTGACACATATCGATTACAATTGTAGTATATGACTACAGGTGTAATCTGGAAAGGAGGAACAGGAGTTAATTTAGAAGAGTTGTAAGGAAGAAGATAGAACTAAGGTTAACAATAAAATCTTATTTAAAGTTTTAAGTCAAATTTGATTATTATTAAATCAAGATAGTGAATCTAAAATAGAAAGAGGTTATAGATATGGGAAAACGATTTGAATATAAATTCAGCATACATAAATTTACATTATGTATATTATTGCTTATGCTGATCACACTTGCGGCTTGCGCGGATAAGGAAAATTCAAAGGATGCCTCATCTAAGGAGGAGAAAGAAGAAAATCAAACAGCAAAAATAGATAATCAGTTTTCTCAACTCGAGGAAGAGTTTGATGCTGAACTTGGTGTCTATGCGGTTGATACAGAAACAAATCAAGCCATTGAATATCAATCGGAGGAACGTTTCGCCTTTGCATCCACGTACAAGGCGTTGGCTGCTGCTATTGTTCTGCAGCAGAATTCTATGGAAGAGCTTAATGAAGTTATTACTTATACTAAAGAGGATTTGGTTCCCTATTCTCCGGTGACTGAGAAACATGTAGATAGCGGTATGACCCTTTTAAACCTTGCTGAGGCAGCAGTTCGAACCAGTGATAATACAGCTGGAAACCTCTTATTTAATGCAATAGGTGGCCCTAAAGAATTTGAACAAACCCTAAGAGAGATAGGAGATAACGATACTCAGGCAGAACGATATGAACCAGACTTAAATCAATTCAGTCCGGAAGATCCTCGCGACACCAGTACTCCAAAAGCTCTTGCTACTAGTCTTCAAGCATTTGCATTAGGTGACTTGCTTCCGAATGAAAAGCGTGAACAGTTCACGGATTGGCTACAGGGAAATGCGACAGGTGATACACTGATTCGTGCAGGCGCACCAGAAGGATGGGAGGTTGGCGATAAGAGTGGAGCCGGAAGTTACGGAACGAGAAATGACATTGCAGTTGTTTGGCCACCAAACAGAGAGCCAATCGTCATTGCAATTATGTCCCGTCATGATACAGAGGATGCAACATATGATGATGCGTTGATTGCGGAAGCTGTTAAGATTGCACTTAACGCCCTAAAATAAATGTAAGATCTATGGCTATCGAGAAGTTCTCGATGGTCTTTTTTTAATGAGTGTAGAAACATTCTTTTCTCAAATATAAGTTAACGAAAAAATTAGTTTTACTTTTTTCTAAAAAGGATGTAAGATATAAATTACATATGTAAGATATAAATTACATAAAACAGGTGAGTTTATGAAGAATAATGTGAAAATAATGCGATTGAAAATGTCAATGACACAAGAACAATTAGCCAAAAGAGTGGGAGTTACGAGGCAAACGATTGGGCTAATTGAGAAAGGAGAATATAATCCAAGTCTTCAATTATGTGTTGCAATAGCAAAAGAGTTAAATAAAACGTTAGATGATTTATTTTGGGAGGAGAATTTGATATGAAATCTTGGATATCCTTTTTATTGCCAGATGATGAGTATAAGGAAAAAAGAATGTTGTATTTTTTCTCGGAAGGAGCAATAATCCTTTTCCTATCTGTTATTATTATGATAATTTGTAACAGAATTTTTACTATTAACGATGTAGAAATAGTACTATTATTGTTCGTTGCTATATTCCTCTTATATGTTTCGGGAAGGTATATAATATCTGGAATTGAATATACAGATATTGCAACAGAACATTCTTACAAGAAAGAGATAAAAAACATTTTCAGTAGAACATGTAGCTTTGTAGTTATTTTTATGCTGTTATACTTAATTTTTTTAGATATACCAAGCAATCGAAACGAATGGATGGAAATTACAGGGTTATTATTAAGTGTTGGCATAGTTTGGTTTATCACTAGCTTCATTTCCTTAAGGAGATCCTATAAAAAGAATAAGGAATTGTTATAATGAGTTTTCTTTTTTAACAACCAAATATCACTTAGTTTTACGTTTGAAAGCTATAAAATTTTAGTTCGGAACGGATCCAATATATCTTAAAAATTAAACGGGCCAAGTATAAAAACTAATACATTCGCTAAAGGACGAGCGAATATGTTAGTTTTTTTAACCTTTATGGTGAGGGACAAACCTCTTCCTTTTTCTGATGTCTTAAATAAATTGTTATTTAATTAAAAAAGTTGAAACTTTTGCAGAATAGTTACCGTATAAGGATATAAAGATTAAAATCAGAAAGGATGTAAGCACAATGTCAGAAGTAAAAAAATTAGAAACGGAAGAGCCAATTGTGGAGAAACCCTCCATATTTGGAATGATTTGGAGTCCAATCGAACAGTTCGAACGGATTAGGGAGCGTCCAAGGATTTTGGGACCGATGGCAATTATTATCGGTTTATTTATTGTTGGAATGCTGATTACGATGTTTAGTGTAGATACCGGACTCGATGGCATATCAGATGAGGAAATGGCTGGTTTTGCAGTATTTGTAGCAGTAACTTCGGGTATTTTAGGTGTGATTGCACCAATTGTTGGAGCTCTAATCAGTAGTTTTATTTATTGGATTATTGCAAAGTTAGCTCGATCGGAAGTATCTTTTAAGCAATTATTTTCTATGTGTACATACATAATGATTATATCTGTCTTAGGTTCCATTATAAATGGAATTGGTATTGCCATCCTTGGTGGAGATGGGGAAACAATGTTCACTAGTCTAGGATCGATTATTCCGGCTGAGGGTGCAATCGGCGGTTTACTAAATAGTATTGAATTGTTTGGCATTTGGGGAGTTATTCTTGCAGCGCTAGGATTGAATAGAGTTGCGAATTTTTCGAAGGGATTGGCATGGACGGTTTCTATTGCGCTCTTTGTTATCGGAGTTATCTTCGCTATGATTGGCGCTGCATTTAGTGGAGCGGTTGGTGTTTAATGGAAATGGAAGCGAAAAGGAAAACGAAGAAGAGAAAAATATGGATTGCGGTAGGTATTGTAGCTATCATTGTCGGATTTCTAGGAATAAATATTTGGGTAAACGCTGATGAAAGCAATCTTACTGTTGAAGTGACGACATTAAAAGAAGAAGAGATTACGGATAAGGTGTTGACACAGGGTACATTAAAACTTGCTGAAGAACAAACTGTTTATTATAGTCCTGAAAAGGGAGAAATTGCAGAAATTCTTGTCAACGAAGGAGATGATATTGAGAGAGGAAAAGCACTCCTTACATATAAAAATGATCAACTAACATTAGAACAAAGACAGAATGAACTTGAACAACAATCTGGAATTTTGCAGAGTAATAGTTTAAGAGAGCAGCATAAGAAAATTGATAAACAAATCGAAGAAGATAAAGATAATAAGGTGTTACAGGAGGAACATGATCAGATTAAGTTACAACAACAACAGGCGAATATTGAATTAGAACAGCTTAAATTACAAAAAGAAACCATTAATCAACAAATCGCTGATTTAAAGGTAGTAAGTGATATTACCGGAAAAGTGGTTGAAGTAAATGAACAGGCTGCCTTTACTTCAAATCAAATGGAGCAACAACCGCTTATCCGTATTGGATCACTTGATCAGCTGATTGTTGAAGGGTCCGTATCAGAATATGATGCTTTGAATATAAAGGACGGTCAAACAGTCACGTTAACCTCTGATGCGATTCCAGATGAATCATGGACAGGAACAGTTAGCCACATATCCTATCTACCAAATGATACAGGTGAAATGGGGATGGATGATGGAACTACAGGCGTTCAGTATCCAGTAACAGTCACCGTGGACGATAAAGATATTGGTCTAAAACCGGGGTTTCAAATGACTATGGAAATTAAAACGGATGAACATAAGGCGAACACACTCCCGATCACTGCAGTACAACAAGAGGAAGATGATAATTATGTTTATGTTGTCGTGGAAGGCAAAGCCGAAAGACGAGAAGTAAAGGTAGGCACCGCATCTCTTAAGACAATCGAGATTAGCGATGGAATTACGGTAAAAGATCAAGTAATTATAGACCCAGCAGAGAACATCAAAGATGGTATGGATGTGTCGGTACAATGATACGTTTAGAGTCTATTAGGAAAAGCTATAAATTGGGTAAAGAGGATGTTGATGTTCTCAAGGGGATTGATTTAACGATAAATAAAGGTGAATTTACCGCTATTATGGGTCCATCTGGTTCAGGAAAATCAACGATTATGAATATTATTGGCTGCTTAGATCGTCCGTCAAGTGGTGACTATTTTTTAAATGAAAAACTCGTGTCTGAGTATGATGATAAAGCACTTGCCCGAGTACGAAATCAATCGATTGGTTTTGTCTTTCAACAATTTCAATTATTACCACGCTTAAATGCATGGAAGAATGTAGAGCTTCCGATGATTTATGCAGGCTTAAAGAAAAAGGAACGAGAAAAACGAGCCAAAGAGGCACTGGAAAAGGTTGGATTAGCTGATCGTATGTATCATTTGCCAAATGAATTATCGGGTGGACAAAAGCAGCGCGTCGCCATTGCTAGGGCAATTGTCAACCAGCCTGATCTCATTTTAGCTGATGAGCCAACAGGGGCACTTGATACCAAAACAAGTGTACAAATTATGGAACTTTTTACGATGTTAAATCTCGAAGGTACAACGATTGTGATGGTTACACATGAGCAAGAAGTCGCTGTATATGCACAAAGACAAATCCATGTTCGTGATGGATTATTAAATAGAAATAAGCAGGTAGTTGTTGATGAGGGGGAGAAGCTTCAATGAGTATCTTAGAAAATATGAAAATGGCAATCTCCTCCTTGTTATCACATAAAATGCGTTCGATTTTAACAATGCTTGGGATTATCATTGGTGTTGGTTCTGTTATTGCCATTGTCGCCATTGGACAAGGCGGAGAGGCAATGTTAAAGTCACAGATTGTTGGCACAGGAAACACAGTAGAATTATACTACATGCCATCAGATGAAGAGCTACAGGGGAATGCGAATAGTTTGATGTCTCCGTTTACACAAGATGATATTAAAGCGATTGAAACGATTCCAGAAGTAACAAATATTGTTGCAACAAGTAGTAATTTTGGTAATATACGAAATCGGGAAGATACGGTTGAAGCCTATATTACAGGAATAAACCAATCCTATTTAGATGTGAATGAACTAAACGTAGAAAATGGAAGAAACTTACTTGCAACGGATTTCCTTGGTGGTAGTCGAACTGCGGTTGTAAGTGCTTCGTTTCGTGAGGAATTATTTGACGGGGAAGACCCGCTTGGTGAGGTGATTTATATTGAGTCCCAGCCCGTTGAAATTGTCGGGATTTTAGAAGAACCAACTGGTTTTCTTTCCTTTGGATCAAATGATGTGTATATTCCTTGGAATACATGGCGAAGTATTTATGCGAGCAATGATATTAGTGAAGTCACATTACAAGCCGAGGATGCTGATGCATTACAGGAAGTTGGGGCGAAAGCTGCTGATATGCTGAACCGCATTCATGATACAGAGGAAGCTTACCAGGTGATGAATATGGAAGAGATTGCGGCAGGACTAGGACAGGTAACACGTATTATGACCATCATTATCGGTAGTATTGCAGGGGTATCCTTATTGGTTGGTGGAATTGGTGTGATGAATATAATGCTCGTTTCTGTTACAGAAAGGACACGTGAAATTGGTGTCCGTATGTCTTTAGGTGCCACACGGGGACAAATCTTATTCCAATTTCTCGTTGAATCGGTAACCCTTACACTAATTGGTGGAGCGATTGGTATCTTTTTAGGAACAGGGGTTGCCAATGTCGTTTCTTATTTTGCTGGCTGGCCACCACTCGTATCATTCCCAGTTATTATCGGTGGATTATTATTCTCGATGATCATTGGGGTTATCTTTGGAATCTTACCTGCGAACAAGGCATCTAGCCTAGATCCTATTGAGTCATTACGTTATGAATAACGTGGGTATTTTAAAACCTCATTTGGTATAGGTCTTGATCCAAAAGCTACAATGGAAATAATTCGTTTGTTAAAGTTAAATGTCCCAAGTATAAGAAAAACTGACACATTTGCTGAGAGACGAGCGAATGTGTTAGTTTTTACCTAACGTTTTTGTATAGAAAGTAGAGGTATAAACTTTATCAAAGGAGGATGCTAATAATGGAGTACACTCTTATATGTATATCTATTCTACTAGTATTTATGGTTATTTCTTTATTTATTAAACTGGATAGATTAGAAGGCCGTATGAAGGCTATGCAGTACAAGCTAGATCGGCTAGTTAAACAATCGGATATACCGGAAAATCCAATAAACGATGATTTGCGTCAACTTATAAAAGAAGGTAAAGATGTAAAAGCGGTTAAAAAGGCTAGAGAAACTTTAGGTCTTTCATTGGTTGAAGGAAAGCAATATATTGATAAATTGAAAATGGAAGATACATAATCCTTAATATACAAGGGAGAAACAAACCTATGCCTGAACATAAAAATGATTCATTTCGTAATATGAATATAAAAGAAAAGATGGCAACAATTTTAGGAATAGCACTTCTCATAATCCTGGCAGTGGGTTTTGTATTTGGGCTTTTTTTCTTTGGCTTGGCGGGAATATTTGAATTACTTGATGTACGATATGAATCCATCTGGTCATTGGTTGTTTTCGTTATCAACTTCATTATTCTAGGCATCATTGTTGAGTTATTTTCTAAAGTAATTTTCAAGCTGTCCGTCCGGAATATAACAGGTAAAAGAAAGGTGATTTTGATTCGAGCCATTATTGAAGGCACATCGAATTGGTTAGTTCTGTTTACGGTGGATGAGCTTATGACAAGTATTGCACTTTCCTTGAAAACAGAGATTATTATTGCATTGCTGCTTACTGTAATAGAGATTGTTTTTGATGGAGATGACGACGATAAAGAATAAGTTGCTAATATTAATTGATTATGGTAAGGGGTTTATAATAAAATAATTAAGTTTTAGTTTTGAACAAATAATTATTTATAGTCTTTTGTGTATGATAATTATAATATCTCTATTATAATTAGAAATAAGAGGAGGGGTGCTAAATGAAATGGCAAGAGGTAAGGGAATTATTCCCTAATCAGTTTCTTTTAGTTTCAATTCTAGATTATCATTATGAGAATGACAAGAAGATAGTTGATGAAGTAGCACCAATACGTACAATTGATGATGAAGATGCAACTAGAGAATTTTTTAAAGCTAAAGAAGGAACCGTAGTATACCATACAGCAAATGAAAAATTTGTAATTCACATTCGTAAGGATCCTTTAATGAAAGTGAGAAGGCTGCAGTGAACATATTATTTGATGGACAACTTATTACTACTTCTCTAACTATCAATTATCGTGGAAACTCAACCAGAATTGACGATGTAATAATTGATACTGGTTCATCTCACACGGTTATTTCCCCAGATGTATTAGAAACCATTGGGGTGAAATATGAAAACGGCGATACCATTTATGAGGCATACGGGATTGGTGGTAGTGTTCCGTTTTATACAAAAGTTATGGATGAAATACGGATTGGTACATTTATTATAAAGAACTTTGAGTTGGACGTAGGAATGTTACCCGCAGAACATAGTGGGTTACTTGGTTTGGATATTTTAAAACCAAATAAATTTATACTTGATTTAGATAAGCTAGAATTATATCAATCAAAGGGGAACAGGAATTTAGAGTCAAATTTCTGTTACCCTATTTTTATGTTAATTCTTTGAATATAAAAATTCTATTATTAAAATATCTACAAGCACATTTTCGTGAATGGAGTGATTACGGAGCAAACATAATCTCTGTATCTAAATAAAGATACCGTATCTTCTGATAAAATTACAACGAATACTAGAGGAAATTACGCCATTGAAGAAGTTTTCTAATTCTCTAGAAGCAATGAGAGAATATCAGGCACTTCATCGTGAAGATCCAAAAGGGAATTATATGTACTTCATACTAACCGTAAAGAGCCTAATATTATTGAGAAAAAATGGTTAAGAACAGGTCAATAGATATCAAGAAACACAGCGATACTAATATCACTGCGTTTTTCTATGCAATTTATCATTTATTTACTGTTTAATTTAAACGGTAAACTCTTTTTTATTGGAAAAATACAAATTTCGCATCAATACTAAGCAGATTCATGCGTATACGCCCCCTTTTTCATCTCCCAATAATTTAACCATCGAAACAATGGCGGGAGTATGATACAAACAGCGATGATCCTTAGTACTTGCACAGCCACGACAAATGTAGAATCTGCATCAAGGACGATTGCAGTAGTAGTCATTTCTGCTATTCCGCCCGGGGCAAATGCTAAGGCGGATGTGATAAATGATATACCAGTTAGCAATGAAACGATATAGGAACAGGTGAACATAGAAATGATAAGGCCAATGGTACCTAAAAGGGATACGACTAAGGTTCTCTTTAATCCGCTGAACATATTTTTATGAAAACGAGAGCCGATGCTTGCGCCGATGAAAACTTGTGACAAAATCATAAGCACATGTGGCCACCAAAATATAAGGTCGTGCCCGATAATAATGGAACCAAAGGACTTAACAGCTGCAACACTTACCATACTTCCAAGCAGCCATGGGGCAGGGAATTTTAAAAATTTACCTAAATAATACCCAAGCCATGCTATCAATATGAACACAACCGTCCATAGCATCTGCTGCGCTTCAAAGGGTGGGGTTGCTGTTGGAACGGGATGACTAGCTACTGAACTAGTATGATTAACAAAGCTCATTGAGAGAACGACCGGTATGGTTAGCACAACTAAAAATATACGCATGGTCTGAACAATGCTGACAATTCCGGTATTTGCACCTACTTCTTCCGCAATACTTGGAATCGAGGATAGACCACCAGGTGCAGTTGCGAAAAAACCAGTCAACATATCCAAGTTCGTGTATTTCCATACAATAAATCCTGAAAGTAAAGCGAAAACGATGGACAAAATAAGCATAACAATGATCGTCAACCAATTTTCCCCGAAAATGTATAACACAGAACTATTCATTTTCCGTCCAAGTTCTATCCCTAATATAAGCTGGCCGACATGTAACCAAATCTTTGGTAACCCCTTTTGTTTGTGAGGTGCTGATACCTGCAATAATTTTGGGTAGAAAATAGAAAGCAAAGTCGCCGTTAGAAGTGTCCCGATCATCCAACCAATCGATAGACCTGTGAGCGAAAGAAGAAAACCTCCTATTCCACTTATGATGACAAACCCGACAAATCGAAATACAGATTTACTTTCTATCATTGTAAAACCTTCTTTTTAGTTTTTTGGAAGATAACAAAGTATAAACCTTCTTATCCTGGGGCTCCAATTACTCGCCACCGTAAACTTGCATAAGTACAACTAAGGCATTCGCCCAAAGACTTGGGAAATGCCAAGTTTTCTAAAAGACACTAACTTTTACGTCTTACATCCAATATAGTATACTTTTAGAAATAAATAAAATACTGAATTTGCATATTTATCTATAACAAAAGTTGATGGCTGATGAGGTGATTCATTTGATTGAACGAGATTGGCTAGTTTTACAAACGCTTTACAACGAGAAAAACATTACGAAAGCAGCGCAGAAATTATATATATCCCAGCCTGCCTTGACAAATCGCATCCAGCAATTGGAAAAGGAATTTGGCGTACAAATTGTAAATAGAGGAAGGCGCGGCGTTCAATTTACACCACAGGGAGAATATTTAGCAACCTGTGCACATGATATGTTGTTGTCCATTCAAATGATGAAAGAAAATGTCCAGAATATGGAGAATAACGTGGCAGGAACATTAAGGTTAGGTGTTTCTAACTTTTTTACTGATTATAAGCTTCCCAACCTATTAAAGCTATTCAAGGAACAGTATCCTAATATTGAATTCAAGGTAACAACAGGCTTTAGCAGACATATCGCACAATTAATTTATCAGCAGGATGTTCATATCGGTATTGTAAAAGGGGAATACAGCTGGGAGGATAAAAAACATCTATTATTAGAAGAGACGATATGTATTGCCTCTAAGGAAAAGATAGATATCCAGGATCTTCCCCGCTTACCGAGAATTGATTACCATGCCGACACACATTTGAAAGCTTCCGTTGATCATTGGTGGTCTGAAAACTTTACCCAACCGCCATTAGTCAGTATCGAAGTAACGAAAGCGGACACCTGTAAAAAAATGGTTGTGAACGGATTAGGTTATGCCATTTTACCAAGTATGTCGCTAGATGACGTAGATGATGTGTACAAATATGTAATCAAAATGAAAGACGGAAAGCCAATTCTGCGTAAGACATGGATGCTATATCATGAGGATTCGTTAAAGTTAAATATTGTGAGGGCATTTGTTGATTTCATAGAAAATGTTGACGTGGAGAATAAAATTTAGTCTGTTAGAATCCGAATGGGAGTACCGATTTTTAAAGATGTATTAGGGAATTCCCCCACCTTAAGATTCTAGGGGAAAAAAGGAGGTAGGTGGGGATCAACTGTTCATAAAGGAAGGAAAACCCCCACCTAAGGAAGTCTTCTTTATCATATGAGCGTATATTCATCAATATCATTAACTTTCTTGTATGAATATCTTTTCAAATGTTTCAATAATACACCATGGGATGCCTTTATTCGATGATGATAATGGACTTGTTATTTCAGTAGACATATCTATTTATTCTTCTCTAGTTTAAACATTATCCAAAGGTAAATGCCAATTCCACCAAAGGTTATGATTGAATTTAAGATTAGTTGTGTTTCATATTCCAATGATGTTAGGTTTAGTAAATAATTAGGTAGTGTTAACATTGTCACTACGATAATTAGAAGCCAAGTTTTCGCCCAAAGAGACATTCCGATAATAAATAGGGCTGCAATAATAGCAATAATTATGCTTCCTGTATTGCCCAAATAGATGATAGGAGTATTGATGGATCTATTTAAGAAAATCAAACCACTAAACAAAAGCATTGGCAGTAGAGCTATAGTAAACAATATTAATCCCTGTATTTTAATAGATTGATTTGATTTGGAAATGTATTTAAAACCAGTAAATACAGAAGCAATAAAGGTTATTGTAATAACAATGTATCCGACAATTTCCAAGACAGAGTAGGAGAGATTTCCTTCCAATAAATCGGGTAAAATATTTATAAACAAGGCCCCAAAAATGATTAGGCAAATGTATTTGAACCATGTTCGATAGTCAATAATCATTTCATTAGAAATCATTTCCATATATTCCTTCGGTGATTTCCCAATAACTTTTTCAATGGGTTTTCCGTTTTTTTCAGCTTCGGATAAGTGGATTTCTAATTCATTCACAATTCCTTCAATTTCATCCCATCTTTTTCCACTTGAAAATAAGTAAACACGTAAGTTTTCCAAGAACTCTTGGCTTTTTTTAGAAAGTTTTAACTCATTACTCAATGATTTCATCTCCTTTTGTATATTCTGTATCTGACTCACAATCCAACACTTTGTTAACATTAGACTGTAAATTGTTCCAGCGTTCTATAAATTTATTCAATTCCAACTCCCCTTTTGGAGTTAGTGAATAATATTTCCTTCTTGGTCCTGCTGTGGATTTTTTTAAGGTGGATGTAACTAATTCTTCCTTTTGCATCCGCAATAACAAAGGATAAATTGTACCCTCACTAAAAGAGTGAAAACCATAACTACCAAGTTTTTCTGCCATTTCGTAACCGTACACTTCTGTATCTTTGATAATTGCCAGCAAACAGCCATCAATGATGCCCTTTAGCATTTGTGTTGTCGACAAATCTTTCACTCCTTTTCCACTAACTTGTAATGCAAGGGTTATGATTATAGAATATCTTGTATTACATGATATATAGAGGATAGCATTATTAGCCTTGTAATGCAAGGTAAGTTTCTAAGGAAATCGATATAGTAAAGGTTCCACATGATAATCCGAATACCCATTAAAATTAAGTAAGAAGATTAAAAAGTCTCCACATGTAGTGATATCATGTAAGAGACCTTTCGCAGAGTTCTTCTTATTTTATCTTCATCATTTCTGCAATCTTTTTAGGTAAATCGGTGTTATCATGGAACCCTAAAAATTTCTCGGATTGTGGTCCATACACATAAAGCGGGATATCTACACCGGTATGATTGGTGCTTGTCCAGCCAACACTCGCATGTTCACTTGTAACTGTATTAATTGCTAAAGCTGCATCCTCTGCTTCTTGAACTTTTTGGACTTGTTGTTCAGATAATGTAAGTCTAGTATGTCCTTCAACCACTTCACGAACATTAGAACGATCATCATTTAACTGGCTTGCCATGTAATCCCCTGTAGCTGTAACATTTTGTAATACGTCCAAATTCAATTCCATGGATCCATTTGCCCCAGTCGTCATTCCGCCTGTGTCATGATCACCGCCAACAACAACTAATGTTTTCCCATCTTCTTTAGCAAATTCTATCGCTTTTTCAACTGCTTCTTCAAAAGCTGCTACTTCAGACATAGCCCAAGCAGCATCATTCGCATGTCCTGCCCAGTCAATTTGGCTTCCTTCCACCATTAAGAAAAAGCCATCTTTATCTTCTTTTAATACATTTATTGCTGTCTCTGTCATTTCAGCAAGACTAGGTTCTTTTGTATCACCACGATGTAACTCAGGTGCTAATGCTTCGTTAGCAAATAAACCAAGTAATTTATCTCCATCTTCTACATTTAGGTCTTTTACATTCGTTAATTCGTTGCGAGTCTCTACGATTTCAAAACCTTGTTCTTCTGCTTGTGTAAGTAGGTTTAGTTCCTCTTGGTTTCCGCCCTCAGAGGCTGGAAGAAAGTTATTTTTTCCTCCGCCAAGCATGACATCTACATCACTAGCAATAAGTTGTTTGGCAATTTCTGTTTCATTGTTTCGGTCATCCACATGTGCAGCGAATGAGGCAGGAGTTGCATGTGTAATGGTTGCGGTTGCTACTAATCCAGAAGATCTGCCATCTTTTTCAGCAGCTTCTAGAATGGTTTCTACCTTGTTCCCTTTTGTATCAAGTCCAACTACACCATTATTTGTTTTGATCCCTGTTGCCATCGCTGTTCCAGCAGCTGCAGAATCGGTAATGTCAGAGTTTGCTGATTTCGTAGTATACATCCCTTTTAAATGACTATCCCAAATGGCATCTTCGCCTTTGAACAAACGATAATTCGCAGCATAGTCACTACTAAATCCATCCGGAATCATATATATCACATTTTCTACTTTCCCATTATTTCCATTTCCATTTCCCTTACCGGCATTTTCTGGTTTAGCTGCATCTGCTGTTCCAAGATTTACCCCGGAAAATACAAGTGCTCCACTTAAAGCTACAATACCTAGTTTTTTTAACATCTAATCTCTCCTTTTCCAAAATCTATTACACTTATAGTTTAATAGATATATATTGATAGAGAGTTAATAGAAAGTTAATGGTTTATAAAGAATATTCATACTAAATGACTAGTACTTTTTGAAGGAAAATGTAGAAAATACTGTTAAAATCCCATTCATATTATGCTAACATTACCTTAATACAGTTAAGTGATAGGAAGGTTAAAACATGCATATTCGTGAAATCGAAGAAAAAGACAATCATACAATGGAGCAAATTATTAAACGCTCACTGGAATCGTTTGATTTAAACATTCCGGGAACTGCCTATTTTGATCCTGAGCTTGGCAAGTTAGCTCAATTTTATAAGCAACAATCAAATGCTAACTATTGGGTAGCAGTGAATGAACAAGATGAAGTGGTAGGTGGTGTAGGTATTGCACCATTTGCACAGAAGGAAGGGGTTTGCGAGCTCCAAAAGCTATACATTACACCGAAGTCACAAGGAATAGGACTGTCGAAGGAACTGATGAAAGTAGCTCTCGACTTTGCTAAGGAGCATTATTCATACTGTTACTTAGAGACATTAAAGAAACTCGAAACAGCTAATCTCCTTTATGTTAAATTAGGATTCAAATCACTAGAAAAACCTCTAGATGGTTCAGAGCATGGAGCTATGGATGCATGGTATATAAAAGAATTATCGTAAAGATGGTAGAAGCATTTCTTATTACAGGAATGCTTTTTTTCTGTATCTAAAGTGAATAGAGAATCAAATCACAATAAATATATAACAGAAAACAATATTTTTTTATTGTAAAACGATAAATAAAATAGTAAAATCATTCTTGAAAATAATTTAGTGAGGTGTTTTTTTTATGAAACAAGTTTCTACACTCTTTTTAAAAATAGCCGTTATTCTTCTTGGAATACCAGTACTTGCTTTGGGGGGATTTGGGTTACCTTGGTTAGTGAATAATCCTGTAAATCCAGATTATGCCCATTTACTGTATCCGATTGTAATAGGAATCTGTATATCCGTGATTCCTTATTTCATAGCTTTGTATCAGTCTTTTAAACTATTAAGTTACATTGACAAGAGTCAAGCTTTCTCGGAATTGTCTGTTAAGGCTCTAAAAAACATTAAATTCTGCGCCATGACAATCAGTGGTTTGTATGTGGTTATGCTGCCATTTGTTTATGTTGTAGCAGAGCTAGACGATGCGCCAGGGCTTATCATAATTGGAATGGTTCCTATTTTTGCATCACTGGTTATAGCTGTTTTTGCTGCTGTTCTTCAAAAACTATTAAAAGAAGCTATTGATATCAAATCTGAAAATGATTTAACGGTCTGAGGTGAATGACATGGCAATTATAATTAATATTGATGTAATGTTAGCGAAGAGGAAAATGAGTGTAACAGAACTGTCGGAGCGGGTTGGAATTACAATGGCTAACCTTTCTATATTGAAAAATGGAAAGGCAAAGGCAATCCGATTATCCACTTTAGATGCAATTTGTAAGGCACTAGATTGTCAACCAGGGGATATTTTGGAATATAAAGGTGATGAAGAAACGGAAGGGTAATAAGGAAACCACTTGTAGGGGAAAAGGAGAGTAGATAGGATGAACGTAACCATTCAACAAGATGCTCAGAAAAAAACAGTGAGGGCATCCATCTCAAGAGCATTCAAACAACTCATTCTCTTTGGTTGGGAGCAGGCCTTATCCTGTTTGTTTCCTGTCGTTATTTTTGCCTCTTTGGCCATTACGCAAATGATTCCACTACCTTTCCTACCGCGGTATGATTGGTTACTCATCCTTTTTCTTTTTATGCAAGGCTGGATGGTACGTTCAGGGCTTGAAACGTGGGATGAACTAAAGGTTATCACATTGTTTCACTTGATTGGGCTTGCTCTTGAAATTTTTAAGGTACATATGGGCTCTTGGGCTTATCCGGAGGAAGGATATTTCAAAGTTTTGGGAGTGCCGTTATATAGTGGGTTCATGTATGCAAGTGTTGCGAGTTATCTCTGTCAGGCATGGAGAAGGTTAAAAGTTAATCTGGTTAAATGGCCACCGTTTATAGTGGTTGTCACTCTTGCAGCTGCGATTTATTTAAATTTTTTCACTCATCATTTTTGGATTGACATCCGCTACTGGTTAGCCGGACTTGTCATTATTGTCTTTTGGAAATCATGGGTCACATATGAGGTGGGTGGAACTCGTTATCGTATGCCAATCGCACTTTCTTTTGTGCTCATCGGATTTTTTATATGGATAGCTGAAAACATTGCAACGTTCTTTGGAGCTTGGAAATATCCAAACCAAGCTGATGCATGGAGTCTTGTACATATAGGAAAGGTGAGTTCATGGGTTTTACTCGTGATTGTTAGCTTTCTAATTGTTGCGACGTTAAAACAGGTGAAAGGTAAGTTCCGTGAAGGTAGTAGTTAAAGAACAACATTTGAGGGGATAGACAATGTTAATGAAAATTCCTTTTTTCAATAATAAGCAATTGCAATCGAAAGAAAACTATCATAATACGGGAGGTAGTACACCTGACCATGTGGCCATCATTATGGACGGAAACGGACGCTGGGCCCAAAAGCAAGGCATGCCCAGAGTCGCTGGCCACAATGAAGGGGTATCTGCAGTTGTGAAAATTGTCAAGGCAGCAGTCAAATGCAAGGTAAAGGTTCTTACACTTTATACCTTTTCCACGGAAAATTGGAAACGTCCTAAGCTCGAGATAGACTTTTTAATGAGACTTCCTAAGGAGTTTCTAAATCATTATTTGCCTGATCTTTTATCTAATAATGTACGAGTTGAGGCAATTGGTGATCTGGGAAAACTTCCAGCCTATACACGTCAAGCTATACAGTACGCAATCAATCGTACCCGGGACAACGACGGTCTTCAACTGAATATTGCAATCAACTATGGAAGTAGATATGAGATTCTGAATGCCATGAAAGAAATTCACCTGGATGTAAAAGCTGGAAAATTGTCACTGAATGAACTGGATGAACAGCAGCTTTCAGGATACTTATACACAGCTGGTATGCCAGAACCTGACCTACTTATTCGCACCGGCGGGGAAAAACGATTGAGCAATTTCCTTCTATGGCAGCTTGCCTATACGGAGTTCTGGTTCACCGATACACTGTGGCCGGATTTTTCAGAGAAGGAATTTCTGCATGCGCTTGAAGAATATCGGCAACGAAAGAGAAGGTATGGCGGAATATAAGTTGGTTTATAGAGGAAGAAAAAATAAGAAAATCAGAAGATAATATAATAAAATGGGAAATGTGAATTTACAACGATAAACATTTTTCAACAAGTCTTAGCGGTAAGTGTAAAGTTTTCTATAAAGGGAATTACAGGTTAATTAATAAACCTGTATAAACTCCTTAATGTTAATTTTCAATCAAAATGGTTTATCATATAAATAAAAGAATGTTGAAATAAAGGTGACCACCAAGAGAAGGTGGTCTATATCGAAGCCATTGGAAACCGTGGGGATATTTTTAAATAGATAATCATATACAACTCTCTAGTGTACTCTGGGGAGTATTTTTAATTGGGAAGGTTAATCATCTAATGTTATGATATACGTTTAGACATTGACATATGATTGAAGGAGACTAAAAATGAAAACTGAAAAAGAAAAAATGATAGCTGGTGAGATATATGATCCTGCTGACCCGATATTAGTGAAGGATCGTGAAGAAGCAAGACGTAAAGTCAGAATATACAATCAATCGTTAGAATCGGAAGGAGAAAAGCGAACGGAATTATTAAAGGAATTACTCGGCTCAACAGGGGAAAAACTATATATGGAGCCTAATATAAGATTTGATTACGGTTATAACACATATGTAGGTGAAAACTTTTATGCAAATTTTGATTGTACTATCTTAGATGTATCTGAAGTTCGGTTTGGGAATAATTGCATGCTTGGACCAAGTGTACAAATTTATACTGCAACACATCCCCTCCATCCAACCGAACGAAATTCAGGTATAGAATATGCAAAACCGATTACTATCGGAAACAATGTGTGGATTGGTGGTAGTGCAGTAATTTGTCCAGGAGTAACGATAGGAAACAATGTTGTAGTTGCAGCAGGTGCAGTAGTTACTAAAAATGTACCGGATAATGTTGTAGTTGGAGGTAATCCAGCTAAAGTGATAAAAAAGATCGATATATAAGTTAGTTTATTGGGTGACAAAGGTATCACGGACAAAATGCAAGGAAATAGCAGTAAAAATGTCCGTGATACAGGTACAGGATTACATATTCCAGCTGTCCTGACACCATGCATCAATAATATTGCATAGGTTCATTACCTTTTCCCCAACGATATAAGGTGTGGCTGGCTCAGGTTCTTCCTCTAAGATTCCCTCTACGGTAATGGTAAAGGTCTATTCATTCCCATAACCAAATACATACAAGAAACACTTTCCGGTATATAATCCGACTGTACCAATTTCCAAGAATTTTTTATTTATTAGAATTTTTCTAAAATGAATTTAAACACAAAACGATAATTCGATAAGGAGTAGTTTGTGCTGGGATACTTTTGGTGGAAGGTCCATAGATAACAATTAAATCTCGATTTGCTGGATTATTCGAAAATAATTGACCGTTTGTTAATAACAATGGTGTATATGGAGATATATTTAATTGTAATTGTCCATCGCTACTTACTAATTGACTATCAAAATAATCCACTTTTACATTCTGGTTTGGATTATCTTTTACCATGACAAGTGCTGGATATTGAGGTGGGTAAATAAGAATGGTAGGTGCATTCCCGTCATAATATCCAGTTACTCGGTCTCCTACTGTCACCATGACATGATCTACAAAGTAAGTAGTAGGTGTTACGACGAAATTTACAATGGCACCTGAGTTGTCTTCTACAGTTATAAATTTATTACAGCCTTCTCCATCTTGCCCTGTATACATATCACTTATCCTCGTTACAGTCCCGTGAAATGATTTAAAATTTGTCACTATCTTACCTCCGTTTCTTTTAAATAGATAAAGAATACTTCCATCAGTGGGGGGGTTCTTCATCCCCCACTGATGGTTAGTCACTGACCTTCTTTGTTTCCCCAAAAGCTTGGGGTGGGAGTCTTACTGCTCGTTTAGGTGAGATAAATAATCATTAACCATATTATCCCTACATTAAAAATATCCGTTACTCGTGAATGAAAATCAGTTGTTAGTAATATTGAATTCGATACTCAAGCCAGGTAATCCGTTACTAGCAAGTAGGATAAAATAAATAGGATAAGTGGAGATGTGTACCCATCATTAATAGCTATGGACTTGCAGCCATTCTTCCAAGTGGCCCTTCTTCATCAATAATATCTTGAATGTCATATACGGAAATAGGGAACATTGGAAAACCAAATGCATATGGAGCTAACTCGTAAAGCTGGAAGTAGATGACGAGTGTTTTGTCTGCTATATAGAAATATTGATTAGGCTCAATTTTGGTAAACTCAGTAATGACTGGAATATCACGTGCTGCAATTTGCTTATGAACGATTTCAGAAAGCCGGTTGATATAATCACTTCCATATTTGAATAGGTCTTTTAAATTGCAACGCTTCTTTTTTTCTAAATCAAATGTTACGGATCTTAATAGGGTAAGACCATGTGCAGCATGATAATAGTAAGCGTAGTTGGATAGGGATACGCTTAAGACGTTACGTTGATTATTTTTTACTTCAAATGAACCATCCATTTCCACAATCGCTGTTGGCATTTCCCTAGCTTGCTCGTTGATGAGCTTTTGTGTTTCTTGAACAAAAGTTTGATTCATAACGTGTTCGAATTGTTTATCTTGTGGGTAGCTAACTTGAGGGTAGACAACTTGTTTACTTGGTCCAGCTTGAATCTTATAGGCTTTTATATTAACCGGTAAAGGGATAGGCATATTTATCACCCTTTTTGACCTATTGTATTCTTTGGAATAGAAGGGTGTGCTGATTTTAAAAAAGTACTTCTTTTATCTTGGAACATTCATTTAATTAGCATGGAAAATTAAGTCCCCACCTAAGAGAAAAACCATATACATAGTATAAAAGCACAGGAGTAGATTCTGTTGGATAATCAAAACAGTAAATTTAGATGGATTGTATTTGCTTCTGTATTATGTTCCTATTTATTGATGTCAAGTTTACGAACAGCTCCAGGATTAATAACAGATCAGTTAATGGCTGATTTTAGTGTAACAGCAACAACGGTTGGGTTAGTAACAAGCATACAGTTTTTCGTATACACGGCCCTACAAATACCGATGGGCATTCTAACAGATCGATATGGACCGAATTTTTTTCTTATTGTAGGTGCGATTCTTACAGGGATTGGAACTATTATATATAGTGTAGGTAGTCATGAATTTATCTTGTTTTTTGCAAGAATATTAACAGGGATAGGCGATGCGACAATTTGGGTGAATCTGGTGTTAATTTTAAGTCAATGGTTTAATGCTAAAGAATTCACCCGATTAATCGGTGTAGCAGGAATGACCGGAAGTCTAGGATTCTTAATGGCGACCGTTCCTTTCTCTGCATTTATTATTCTCGTTGGCTGGAGAAGGACGTTTCTTTTAGCGGGAATTTTATTATGCTTATGTGGAATACTTCTTTATTTTGTCCTCGTGAAAAAGCCAAATAAACCATTATTTGAAAAAAGAGAGATGCGACGAGAAAATACATGGGTTATCTTAAGAAGAGTTTTATCGAATCGACAAGCTTGGGCAATTTTCTTTTCCCACTTTGGTGTTGTTGGGGCATATCTAGGTTTGATTGGATCATGGGCAGTACCGTATGGGATGGAGATGTATGGTTTAACGCGTATAGATGCAAGTCAGCTCATTATGATTAGTCTAGTTGGAGCGCTTATTGGTGCCCCGTTTCTAAGTTGGCTTGCCAGTCGGTTAAGAACGATTAAACGTCCTTTTGTTATATTTCATATCGTCATGTTATTGTGCTGGTCTACTATTCTAATATTTCATGGAAAACCGCCATTTTTGTTTTTAGTGATGATTATGTTCATTATCGGCTTTGCATTTGGGTCCAATTCGTTAACCTTTGCCCTTGTACGCATATCATTTCCTGTAAACGAATCTGGAATTGTTTCTGGTTTTGCAAACACAGGCGGATTTATGAGTGCTGTTTTGTTACCTGGTATTTTTGGGAAAATATTGGATCATTTTCAGAATGTAGGTGAGTTAGGGGCTGGGTATTTCTATGGTTTTATTACTCCAGTTATATTTTCAGTAATTGGTTTAGTTGGGGTGATTTTTATAAAAGAATCCCCATAATACGAAGTTGTTTTAGATAGTAAAGTTTTTCCTATAATAAGATTCCACCTTCTATCTATACGTTTCTACCTTTCACTAGTATGATAGAAAAGGGAGGTAGATTGAATTGAATATGGATACGATTATTTTCGATGTCGATGATACGTTGTATGATCAAGCGATGTCTTTTAAAAATACGTGTAGAAGAATGTTTGATAGAGATTTTACGGAAGAGGAATTAAATCAATTTTATATGATAAGTAGGAAATATAGTGATGCGTTATTTGACCGATGTGAAGCAGGAGAAATGACCGTTCAGGAGATGCATATTCGTCGGATTAAAGATGCCTGTGCGGAAATTGGAATAGAAATATCGAATCAAGAATCTTTGGATTTTCAAGACGCTTATGTCGAGGAACAACATAAAATCACTTTATTTCCTGAATCTGAAAAACTACTAGAATATTTACATGAGCAAGGAAAACAACTGGCTATTTTAACAAACGGTTCAGAAGACCATCAATCAATGAAAGTTAAACAATTGAATGTATCAAGATGGATTCCCGAAGAAAACACTTTTATTTCTGGTGCGATTGGTCATGCCAAACCGACAGGAAAAGCATTTCAAATACTAGAGGAAAAACTTGGCTTAGACAAAGAAAAGACGGTTTATGTCGGAGATTCATTCGACAATGATATGGTTGGTGCCAAACAAGCAGGATGGAACGCTGTTTGGATGAATCATCGCAGAAGAAAAGCTCGTGAGAATTCCGTGAAACCAGATAAAATTGTATACAGTGCAACAGAGCTTTTGGAATTGTTTGTTGAATAATAGACTATAATGAGTAGCCTCCCGGGGATGTTCGGGGGACTTTTTCATTTCCTGGGAAATATCGACACTTTATTATGTAATTCAGGTTAATAACTTGAGGAATCTACGGGAAATGTAATAAATTTAGCATGTATAGTGAGTTTGGGTTACGATAAGGTTAAATAAAAATATCGTGTATCAAGGAGGATTCTTTTATGAAAATAGCATTTATTTCCGATATTCATGGAAATGCTACCGCATTGGAAGCGGTACTTGAAGATATTGAAAAGAAGAATGTAGATAAAATTGCGGTACTTGGTGATCTTTGCTTTCGTGGATCAGAACCAAAGCGTGCTTTAGATCTGATACGTTCATTAAATACAGATGTGGTTAAAGGGAATGCGGATGAATGGGTTTCTCGGGGAATTAAGGAAGGAGAAGTTCCTAACGAGGCACTAGAGATTATGAGAAAAGAACGTGAATGGACACTAAAGCAATTGACTACTGAGGATATTGACTTTTTAACTAATTTACCGACACAATTAACTATTAAACTGTCGGATGATATAGAAATCCATGCATTTCATGCTACACCGAATAATCTTTTTAATATGGTGCTGCCAAATCAATCGGATACAGAGCTTGCGGAACAATTAATGCAACAAACATCAGCGGATATTTTTTTGTATGGGCATATTCATCTACCGTATGTTCGCTTTATTAACGGCAAGTGCGTAGCTAATTTAGGGAGTGTTGGTTTGCCATTTGATGGTTCGAAAAATGCTTCCTATTTAATAGTAGAGGGAGAAGATAAACATTTTCAAGTTAGTGTTCATCGTGTTTCTTATGACGTCGACTATGTAATTAAGCAATTAAAAGAAAAAGAATATCCTAATTATGAATTTTTAAGAAATGTGTTAGTAAAAGCGTCATTATCGTGAATGAACTCATACCTCCTTTGTATTGTGAAAACAAACCCTAATTAATTATTATTTTGTATAGGGAATAATAGATGTTGGGGAGATAGGGTTTACAAGTGTTTTATATTAGCTAGGTTTTTTATTTATGCAATTCGAAACCATATAGCTAGTTTATTAATGAGGAAAGAGTGATTTTTATTGAGATGTGGAGCGAAGTGCTTTCTGGTTAAGATTGATGTGGATGAAGCAAAACTAATACAGCCGGTTGTTGCTAGGACTTCCGCCGAAGCAAGGAAACGTATTCGTCAGGAATTTGAGGGAAAAGTTCAAATCATATCGGTACGGGAAGAAAAGAAGAAAAGGTGATTTCACTCTATCTTGTAATGAGCAAATTAATGAAAAAAAGCTTTTATCAAATGTTGCACTCTTCATTTAATGATGAGTGCATTTTTAATTTTTTGGATTAAATTCGAGTTTGAATTGAAGGGACTCCCAAAAAGTTGACAAAGACTAAAGGTTTATGGTAATTTATATTTAATTAATAATAACTTAATTAAATATAAATTAATTAAAAGTAATTTGATTAAGTCAGAAAAAAATCGCTAGGTAAAAATCAGACAGCCAAGAAAGTATCGTTATAAATGAAGAATTGGCAACTTATGTTTAACAAAGACTTCAACATACTAAATAAAGAATAAAAAGGAGAGCATGTATGTGAAACAAACAGCAGGTATCCATCATATTACCGCCATTGTTGGCCACCCACAGGAAAATGTAGATTTCTATGCAGGTGTCCTTGGGTTAAGGCTAGTAAAAAAGACAATAAATTTCGATGACCCGGGTACGTATCATCTTTACTTTGGTAATGACGAAGGAAAACCGGGTTCCATTATCACCTTCTTCCCGTGGGCCGGCGCTTATCAGGGGAAAATTGGGGGCGGTCAAGTAGGTGTTACTACTTATGTCATTCCAGTTGGTTCTATGAAATTTTGGGAGAAGAGATTTTCAAAATTTAATATGGAATTCAAAAAGACAGAACGATTTGGAGAAACGTATTTAGAGTTTAGAGATGTTCATGGATTACAATTAGAGCTTGTAGAAAGAGAAGAAGGCGAACCAAATAATTGGACAACGGGTGATGTGACACCAGAAGTTGCTATTAAAGGTTTTGGTGGAGCAGTATTATTATCTATTCATCCAGAAAAAACGAACGATACGCTTGAAAAGGTTATGGGTCTAAAAGAAGTAGGAAAAGAAGATGATTTAGTTCGATTCCAATCTTATGGGGAAATTGGAAATATCATAGATGTTAAACAAACACCAATTGGACGTGGCCGAATGGGTGTTGGAACGGTTCACCATATTGCGTGGCGCGCGAAAGATGATGTTGATCATTTAGATTGGCAGGAATATTTAGCAAACAAGGGATATGGGGTTACTGACGTAAAAGATAGAAATTACTTCAATGCCATCTATTTTAGGGAGCCTGGAGAAATACTTTTTGAAATTGCAACCGACCCACCAGGATTCGCTCATGATGAGTCTTATGAAACTATGGGACAGGAACTGAAATTGCCATCACAATATGAACAATATCGTGATCAGCTTAATAGAAGATTAATACCGTTAGAAACATGATGAAAAGCTTCAACGCAGTAAGTCGATTAGCCGGCTTTTATTACGCGAAAATTGGTGATGTATTTTTTATCGTGAGAGCAGAATAGGTTGGGGGAAAGTTTATGAAAACAGCCGGAATTCATCACATCACAGCAATTGTTAATGATCCACAAGTGAATGTTGATTTTTATTCCAGAGTGTTAGGGTTACGACTTGTGAAAAAAACGGTGAACTTTGATCGACCTGAAGTATATCATTTATATTTCGGGAATGAATCAGGAGATCCCGGAACCATTATCACTTTCTTCCCTTGCCCAAAACTTCCTAAAGGACGTGTTGGTATTGGACAGGTAGGAACGACAAGTTATGTGGTTCCGATAGGTTCGATGGATTTTTGGAAAAATCGTTTGCGCGAATATAAAATTTCTTTCACTTTAGAGACCCGTTTTAATGAAAACTATATGAAGTTTAAAGATCCAGATGGATTAAAACTAGAAATAGTGGAACGTGATGAAGGATTAGAAAATAGTTGGAGAACGAATGGCATATCATCAAAAAATGCCATTAAAGGATTTGGCGGTGTAATTCTAAATTCAGCACAGCCAAATCAAACCAAAGATGTGCTAGAAACCATATTGAACATGAATTTTGTTAAACAAGAAGATGATTATTTACGTTTTAAATCGGATGGAGTGTTAGGTAATTTGATTGACATTAAACTATCCCCATCTGTTAGAGGACTTGCAGGTGCAGGTACGGTACATCATATTGCCTGGAGAGCAAAAGATGATGAAGAACTTGAAAATTGGAGAGAGTTACTAGAGGAAAAAGGCTATAAACCGACTGAGATAAAAGAACGCAATTATTTTAAAGCTGTTTATTTTTATGAACCAGGCGGAATCCTTTTTGAGATGGCAACTGATTCTCCGGGGTTTTCGATTGATGAATCTCCAGGGAAACTCGGTGAGAAGTTAATGCTACCAAGCTGGTTTGAACATAAAAGGAAAAAATTTGAAGAAATATTACCTCCAATTGAAGTGGAGAAAGAAGATTTATGAAATGATAGAACAATGAACCAATCAAAATGAAACGAAAGGCTGGAGGAATAAACATGCAACCATTAAAAGGAGTACACCATATAACCGCAATAACGAGCAGTGCAGAGAGGATTTATGAATTTTTCACGTATACATTGGGATTACGATTAGTTAAGAAAACTGTTAACCAAGACGATATTCAAACCTATCATTTGTTTTTTTCGGATGATGTAGGTAGCGCTGGGACAGACATGACTTTCTTTGATTTCCCTGGTATTCCAAAGGGGATGCATGGAACAGATGAAATTTCAAAAACTTCTTTCCGTGTTCCGAATGATGCAGCATTGGACTATTGGGTGAAACGGTTTAATCGTTTAAATGTGAAACACACAGGAATTAAAGAGCAATTTGGGAAGAAAGTACTTAACTTTGTTGACTTTGATGATCAGCAATACCAATTAATTTCTGATGAGAATAATAAAGGTGTAGCTTCAGGAACCCCTTGGCAAAAAGGACCGATTCCTTTGGAGTATGCCATTACTGGGTTAGGGCCAGTCTTCGTACGAGTATCTAACATGGATTACTTTAAAACCATTATGGAAAGGGTATTGTTCTTTGAAGAGGTAGATAAGGAAGGCTCGTTCCATTTATTTGAAGTAGGGGAAGGCGGAAATGGTGCACAAGTCGTTGTGGAGTTTAACAACATTCTTCCACGTGCCCGCCAAGGTTACGGTACCGTTCACCATGCTGCATTCCGAGTGGAAGATCGCTCCGTATTAGATGACTGGAAGAAATGGTTTGATGAAATTAGATTGCCAAATTCAGGTTTTGTCGAACGATATTATTTTGGTTCGCTCTATGCTAATGTTGCTCCGCAAATCTTATTTGAAATTGCAACAGATGGACCTGGATTTACGGGTGATGAGCCATATGAAACACTTGGAGAAAAACTATCCTTACCCCCATTCTTTGAAGCAAAACGTGAGGAAATTGAAAAATTAGTAAGACCTATCGATACAGTTAGAAGCACGAAGGAATTTGAGAAAGAGTATGAGAACTAAGCACTTTATTGTTAAAGGGAGGAATACAGTTGAAACATATTTTTCAAAAAGGAAATGACGCATCTAAACCGACACTACTATTATTACATGGAACTGGTGGAACGGAACATGACCTTCTGCCTCTTACAGATAAAATGGATCCAAATGCCAATGTTTTAAGTGTAAGAGGAAATGTTCTTGAGAATGGAATGCCACGCTTTTTTAGAAGATTAGCTGAAGGTGTATTTGATGAAGAAGATTTGGTTTTCCGTACAAAAGAATTGAACGAATTTTTGGATGAAGCAGCTGAAAAATATGAGTTTGATCGTAATAATGTTTTTGCGATAGGATATTCAAATGGAGCAAATATTGCAGCAAGCCTCATGTTCCATTATAAAGACGCTTTAAAAGGCGCAATTCTCCATCATCCCATGATTCCAAGAAGGGGAATTGATTTGCCGGATTTATCAGGTAAGAATGTATTTATTGCAGCAGGTACCAATGATCCGATATGTTCAGCCCAAGAGTCAGAAGAATTAACATCCTTGTTAAAGGGAGCAGGTGCAAAAGTGGAACTTCACTGGGAAAATAGAGGGCATCAATTAACCTATAGTGAAGTAGAAGCAGCTAGTAAATGGTATAAGAGTAAGCAGAAAAACAAGCAGTAAAAAGTAGTATGAGAAGCTGTTGTGAAACCTAAGGCTAAACGAACCGTAACGGTTGCGGAATACAATAATAATTAAAATAGATATTTTTCTATAAAAAGCCTAATTTCTCAATTATATTGGAAATTAGGCTTTTTATTTGATATCTTGGTTGGAATACCGATATCTGAGCTGTAATCTGAGTTTTAGTTCTCATTTCCTAGCAGCCTTCATAATAAGGCTCACAATGAAAATAAGGATAATTGCACCAATTAGTGCAGGTATTATACGAAAGTTTCCTATTTCAGGTCCCCAATCTCCAAGTATGAGAGAACCTAGCCATGCACCAACAAAACCAGCAATTATATTACCAATAATTCCACCGGGTATGTCCTTGCCCATAATTAGACCTGCAATCCAACCAAGAATTCCTCCTACTATTAAACTCCAAATAAATCCCATTATGTCAACATCCTTTTCAGTAAAATTTAATTTTGTGTTAGTTAATATACCCAGCTTTTTTATCTTTAAACATAATAATAGAAGAGTAGCGGTCATGGATGTTGGGGTATAATAAAACAAAAAGTCTTGTCAGTAATGAAAAGGTATTTTAAGGGGAGAAGAAAATGAAGAAAACATCAGGTATGGATCTTAACATGAAAGATATTATAAAAGAGCTGGAATCGGACTATGACAGTATGGTAAAGCCAAACATTATGATTGCAGGAAAAACGGGTGTTGGCAAAAGTACACTTATTAATGCTATTTTTCGCGAGAAGATGGTGCAAACAGGTACTGGCAAGCCCATTACCCAGCATTTACAAAGAATTTCTAAAGACTCGGTTCCTGTCACTTTATTTGATACGAAAGGGCTAGAGCTAACGGAAATTGCAAGAGAAGAAGTACAAAATGAAATTTTAGACGAAATTATGAAGCGGGAAAAGAATAAAGATATTAATGAGCATATTCATCTCATGTGGTATTGTATCTCTTATGAATCGTATCGGATTGAGCAAGAAGAAATCGAATGGATCCGGTTGTTCTCTAAAAAAATGCCTGTAATTCTTGTATTAACGCAATGCTTTAGTGATGATACATCTTTTTATGAACAATTAGAGAAATTAGAATTACCGGTAAAAAATATGGTTCGCTTACTAGCCGCTCCTAAAAGGATTATCAATAATATAGAAATACCTGCCTATGGATTAAATAATCTTGTCGATGCCACTTTTGATGCTTTACCAGAAGCAACGAAAAGAGCCTTTGTTAATGCGCAAAAAACAAATATTGATTTAAAGGTAAAAGAAGCAAAAAAGTGGTCGACCGGTTTCATCGCTAGTTCGTTTGGAGCCGGGTTTGCCCCAATTCCGTTTTCCGATGCTGTAGTTTTATCTGGGATACAGATAACCTTAATTACAAAAATCACCAATATTTTCGGCTTTTCTCGGTCACGTGCTTTGATCCAGACGATTGTTTCAGCTTTGGCTGGGACAAGTGCCGCGACTCTAACAGGAAGAGCAATGGTTGGACAACTGCTTAAGTTCATTCCGGGAGTTGGTACAGTTGCAGGCGGGATCATTAACGGAGCGGTTGCCTCGACGATAACAACAAGTTTAGCATTTGCTTATATCAAGGTTTGTGAGAAATTAAGTTATCAAAACGATATGGAATCAATGTCCGCTGACGAAATTGCAGAAATGGTCCGGGAGCAATATAAAAAAGAGTTGAAGAAAAATAAGTAAGAGGAGTAAGGGGGAATCCTATGTAAGCGGGCTCCTCCTTTTACCCTCAAACCAAACTAGATAAGCGTTGTTTCCATTTTTCTGGCAAACGTTTATAAACCTGACCTTGGAAATGAAGATCTAGATAAAGCAATATAGTTAAAATGCCAATCGTAAAAGTTATAAACCATTTATTCATGATATTTCCTCCGAATATTGTTGTTTTTATTAAAATTTTCTTCGAGTTCTGTGTATGAATGCTGATATCCGAGAGCAATTACTGATAAACTGCTCGCAAATGCTGATATCCGAGAGTAAGTACTGATAAACTGCTCGCGAATGCTGATATCCGACACCCAAATCCCGATATTCATCATCATACCACAACAAGATTTAACCCCTAATACCCGCGACTAATCCCTTTTGACTGTGAGGCTGAAAATATTCGAAATAGCACAAACGCAATAATCGATAGCATAATACCTGAAACATACGGTAATCCAATAGAAATAGAATATAGCCAACCTCCTAATGGTGGGCCGATAATTCTTCCAAGTGAATCGAAGGAGGAGATCATCCCTGTTACACCACCGTGTCCAGTCCTAGAACGCTTCGTAAGTATAGAGGAGACAGCTGGCCGGATAACTCCATTACCTAAACCAAAGATGGTTAAAAAGATAGCTGCTGTCGTAAAGCTTTCCGTGAATAGAATTAGTAGAAAGCCAACTGCAGAAACAAAAATTCCAATTTGGATGACAAAGCCTTCACCAAATCGTTTAATTAATTTACCAACCATACCACCTTGTACGATGGCGCTACCAAGTCCCATGATCATGAAGATGTAACCTAATTCGGTTGTTTCTAAATCCGCCTTTTCCGCAGCGAAGTAGGCAAAAGTTGCTTCTAACCCAGCTAAAGAAAGGGTAACGAAGAATGATAAGAAATACATGATAGACGTTGGGCCATTTAACGTTATCCATAATCCTCCAGATTTTCCTGGGGATTTTTTTCTTCTGTTTTCTACAGATAAGGATTCTTTTAAAATGAACATTACCATGAAAAAGGTAAAAAGAGAAAAGATTCCCGCCAAGAAAAAAGGTGTACTTAAGCTTGATTTTGAGAAAATGCCGCCGATTGCAGGACCAAATATAAATCCTAGTCCGATTGCAGCACCTACAATTCCCATGCCTTTTCCTCGATCTTCTTCTGATGTGATATCTGCTGCATATGCCATAACTGTCGGCATATTGGCAGAAGATAAAACCCCACCAATAATTCTTGCTGCGAATAGCATCCATAATTGTGTGGAAATGGCCGTTAAGAAAAAGGAAAGTGCTAGTCCTAATGTTCCAATCATAATAACAGGTTTACGCCCAATTCGGTCAGAAACTCTTCCCCACATCGGTGCGAAAATCAATTGCATTAATGAATAAACTGCCATCAATAGCCCTAATTCGGTTGGCGAAGCACCCAGTTCCTCCGCATAGAAGGGGATGACAGGGATAATAATTCCGAAACCAACCATCACGAGAAACATGACGGCAAATAAGATAGATAACGCTTTATTTGTACTCAACATAGGTCACTCCATTATAGTAAGCTGTTTCACTAGAGACAGAAGGACAAGTCTCTTGTCCCGCTTCATCATTAATTATTAGGAAACGGGGCCTGTTCCCATGGCTCTCCCCTTAAAATAATATAGGAAAAGTTACATATTTGCGAGAGCTAACCAAAAAGAAATAGTGAAAAAAGTGTGAAGATAGGATACGACATAACTGTAATCAAAGTGGAAAAACAATGACTTTAACAAATACTATATGGTATATTTAAGTCTGTTTAGTATTATCAACATATCTTTATGGAAGAGGTTGTTCAAAAAGTCCGGTGAAAATGTCACTTCGACTTCATCCTCCTTTTTGAACAAGCACTCGAAGTAAAAAATCATAACTTATCAAGAAAAAGGAAGTGAACATAAATGGGGGAGGTAGAAAACCTACCTTTGTCAAAAATCTTGGCTCAAACCATTAAAACCGGGATCATTAAATCAAATCTAATCCCTATGTTTGCAGGGTTAACATTGTCGTTATACACGTATCAAATTAGTATTTTTGAGAAATGGCCTGAAATTATATTTGCTTTTATTGGTACTATTTTGGTCATTGGAGCGGCAGGAGCTTTTAATAATTTATATGATCGAGACATCGATTCAATCATGCAAAGAACC
Source organism: Oceanobacillus caeni (assembly GCF_019037185.1). Taxonomy (GTDB): domain Bacteria; phylum Bacillota; class Bacilli; order Bacillales; family Amphibacillaceae; genus Oceanobacillus; species Oceanobacillus caeni. The sequence goes on along the minus strand of NZ_JAHHXM010000001.1, from coordinate 275,724 downwards.
CAAAGCAGACCAACAGTAACAGAAGAAATAAAACCTAGTACAGTACTATGGCTTGGTATCTTCATGTCTATTTTTGGAATCATATCTCTAGCATTAACCACTCCATTAGCAGCATTTCTAGGTTTCCTAGGATTATTCTTTTATATTGTCCCATATACGATGTGGAGTAAGAGAAGAACAGTTTACAACACGGAGATAGGAAGTATTTCTGGAGCAATGCCACCTCTCATTGGATGGGCTGCTATTTATCCAGACATCACACATCCTGCCATCCTTGGACTGTTTGTCATCACAATTATTTGGCAAATGCCGCATTTTTACGCTATAGCTATTAGGAGACACGATGAATATAAGGCAGCAAAAGTACCGATGTTGCCCGTAGTAAAAGGGATTAAGCGGACGTATGTACAAACGAATATTTACTTAATTGTATTAATTGCAATCAGTTTTCTCTTTGGTTCGTTAAGTATCGGATTAATGTTAGTGGCACTTCTTTTAGGTATTATTTGGCTTGTTTTAAGTATGGTTGGTTCTAAGAGGATGGATTCGGAAAAATGGGCAAAATCCATGTTTATTTATTCCTTAATCTATATGACCATTCTTTTTTCAACTGTTATTATCTATTCACTTATGGGTATTATCTTTGATCTTTGATTTACCCCATTTAAAATGAGTAGAAAACAAGGGAAATTCCTAATAATAGCAAATAACATTACGCACACGCTATTTTATATTATAAATAGCGTGTGTATTTTTGTGAACGTCTAAAGATTTTACCATGATTGTTGAACTTTGTAACCTCACTACCCTTCAATGTGCAATTAGCAATTTTGTCTTCGGGTAATAATGTTCGTGAATGGTCAAGTTTTCAAGACGATGGGAGTTTACACGCCTAATTACGATTGATTGTTTACCTCATGCAATATATATTCTCATCTCTTACTTTTGTAGAAGTATACAAAAAGGTTGCTATAGACACACCAACTTTTAAGTTGATATTCTATTTACATACTTTGTTAGGAGAAGAAGAATGGAAGAACAAAAATATAAAGACCTAAAATTAGGTGAACGTGGTGCAACCATTAGTATATTAGCCTATATTTGTCTATCTATTATAAAGCTAATGGTAGGATATATGAGTGACTCCGCAGCCTTAAAAGCAGACGGATTGAACAATACAACTGATATTATTGCATCAATTGCCGTACTGGTTGGATTAAGGTTAGCACAAAGGCCTCCTGATAAAGATCATGGCTATGGTCATTGGAAAAGCGAAACAATTGCCTCCATGATAGCCTCTTTTATTATGGTTGTTGTTGGTATACAGGTGTTGATAGATGCTATAACATCCATGGTTGAAGGTGGGAAAGAGTCACCTGACATAATGGCGGCATATGTGGCTGTGTTTTCTGCAATAGCTATGTATTTTGTTTACCGTTATAATAAAAAGCTTGCAACCAAGATTAATAGCAAGGCGGTTATGGCAGCTTCTAAAGATAACATTTCAGATGCTTGGGTTAGTATTGGAACAGCGATAGGAATATTTGGCTCCCAATTAAACATGCCTTGGCTAGATACTTTTGCAGCTATAATTGTTGGATTACTAATATGTAAAACAGCTTGGGATATATTTAGACAAGCTTCCCATGAGCTAACAGATGGATTTGATGAAAATAAAATTCAACTATATCACGATGTAATTACCAATGTGGATGGAGTTAAAGGTGTAAAAGAAATTAAAGGAAGAAACTATGGAAATAATGAAGTGATAGATGTTGTCATCCTTGTTAATTCTAGGTTAGATATAAATGAAGCTCATGAGATTTCAACCTATGTAGAGGAAATTATGATTAAAGATTACGGAGTATACAGCGTTCATGTTCACGTAGAGCCAAATTAAATGAAAAAGTTGATGGGGTTGATGTATATGAAGCATCGCCCCATATAAAAAGAATATGAAAAAAGACCCTAATAAAGGGTCAAAAAAACATATGGCTCGCCTTAGAAAAGACCTGCTTCTTTTGCTGCCCCAAAACTTCTTCTAGCAAACTCAAACGGATCCATTCCAACATTCTCCCAATGCATATACATTAAACGAGGTTCATCAAACAGCCAGTGGTTATGGAAGGCTGTTACGATAATTCCTCTTTTTCGTAATGCATCAAGCATTGGATTAACTTCTCTTTGAAGAAGTACACTTTCACCTAGGTTAAGACCATTATTTTCAAAGGATAACATAAACGGAAGTGCCAATGGAGAACGAGTGCGGCGGCCTAAAATAGTTGCTCGAATATTTCGAAGTCGCATGATGACACAAACAGGAGTCGATTGAATAACTTCACCACCGATTATATCCGCAAGTCTTTGACAAGTTGACAAGTTTATTCCTCCTCCTTTCATTATATTTACTACAGCGTATGAAGAATTTGAAAGCTTGTATAGGTAGATCAAATAAAGAAAAACAATAAAATACAGAATAGATAAAACACCAAAACTTCAATGTTAATACGATAATGGTATGAATGTAGGTAACTGGTAGAAGAACTATTAGAACATTATTAAGAAACTGTTTGAAGAGAATGATTTAAATTCAAAAGCATCAGCGGAAGTAATGAAAAACCTCGGCTTACGGTACAAAAGATATGTATTAGTCAAATTTAAAAATACTTGGAAATTAAAGTTATGATAAAATAAACCTACAAAAGCTGCGTGCGGCTATACAACAGAGAGGTGTCGACAATGAATGTAAGAGATTTTATGATTACGAAAGTTTATACAATAAAACCATCCAATACGGTAAAGGACTTACTAAATATACTTAAAACCAATCGAATTGGTGGTGTGCCTGTAGTAGATGATAGAGATCAATTATTAGGAATGGTATCTGACGGAGATGTATTACGTTATTTATCTCCCACACCTATGGGAATTGCCGGGCTTGTTTATATTATAGAAGTTGGGGAAATGGAAGATGTATTAAGGGAAAAATTAAATACACCTGTGAAGGAAATTATGACGAAACGAAATCTTATATATGTATCTCCCACCGAAGAATTTGAAACGACGATTCGCTTATTATCTAAACATCGTCTCAAAAAGCTTCCTGTTGTTAATGGTGCTGGCCGTGTTGTAGGTGTACTTAGCAGGGGAGATATAATCAATAATATCTATGAACAAATTATCGATAATTAAAAAAGAAATAATCCATGATGAATTATTTCCAAACTAATCTAAATTCGAACCGGTTCTGTTGTTTTTACCATAGCTTGGAATTTTTCTATTACATCGCTTGTTTTTAGAATAGATAAAAAGGATAGTTCCCCTCAAAGAACTATCCCCCACCTTACAATTTAAAATTACTTACCAATCCGTTTAATTCCTCAGCAAGTTTTGATAATTCATTTGCACTCCCCGCAACTTCTTCCATAGCACTACTTGTTTGTTGGGAAGAAGCAGAGGTTTGCTCAATACCAGCTGCGGATTGTTCTGAAATAGCTGCGATTTCATAAATGGAACTGTTCATTTCTTGACTACTTGCCGCGATGTCTGCCATGTTCGTATTAATAAAATTAATGCTATTAACTGCTTCTGAAATAGAGTGCTGGATCGTGCTGAATTTCTCATTTGTTAAGCGGATTTGATTTGTACCTAGTTCCACTTCTTTGTATCCATCGTTTAAGGAATTTGTAACTTGATTAATTTCGTTCTGAATGGAACCAACAATAGTTGAAATATCGGTTACGGAATTTCCGACCTGTTCTGCAAGTTTTCTTACTTCATCTGCCACAACTGCAAAACCTCTACCTTGTTCACCAGCACGAGCCGCTTCGATTGCTGCATTTAACGCTAGTAAGTTTGTTTGGTCTGCTATATCCTGAATAACGACAACCAATTTGGATATTTCACGTGATTGTTCATCAAGATCTTGAACTTTCTCAACTGAATCTTGAACAATTGAATCAATGTTTTCCATTTGTTTCATAGAAGCATTCATTAACTCAGTTCCTTCATCTGCTAATACAAGTACTTGATTGGATTCATTCGTTGCTCGTTCCGTATTTTCTGTTGTTTGTTCGATTTTTTCTGTGTAATCTTTCATCATGGTCGATAGATCCGTTGTCATATTTGCCTGTGATTCAGATCCGGTAGCTAATTCTTCCATTGTTGTAGAAATTTGCTCCGTTCCAGAACGTACCTCATTAGCTGATTGTGTTAATTCTTCACTATGGGCAGAGACAGTGGCGGTAACTTCACTAATGGTTAACATAATGTTGCGCATACTATTATTCATTCCATTTGTTGCGTGAATAAGTTGTCCAAGTTCATCTTTGGAATCGGTATGTAGTTCATCATTATTTAAGTTACCACTTGTGATTTTTTGCATTTGTTCCATTACTGTTTTAATAGGATTCACAATTGATCTAGACGTAATAAATGCCGTAATAACCCCTAAAATAAGTACCACAATAAAAGTTATGATGCTAGTTATGATAATTTGTTTACCATTTTCCTGAATATTGTCACCTAACTTTTCAATTTTTGCTTCCCTATTTTTTGCTAGGTCATCGAATTCGGTAATTAATGTTCTACCAAGTGGACCCACTGTTGTTTTCATAATTTCTAAAGCTTCTTCTTTATTCCCTTTACTATACTCTGAAAAAACTTTATCCGTTAACTGTTCCCATTCTACTTTTTGATTAATTAATTCATCTAATTTTGTGGAGTCACTAATTTCACGAGCTTGTTTTACTAGATCCTGACTTTGAACGGTCCCAGCTTGGAATTCGTCCATAAAACTTTTTTCGTCAAATAATAAATATGCCCGAATCAATCCTGTTCGGCTGGCCATATTACTAGCTAATTGTTCATCTAAAATTAATAGTTCTAATTCGTTATTGATTAAATTTTCTACTTGTTTATTGGACTGATTCATAGAGTTAATAGTTAGAACACTTAATAGTAGTGTAAGAACGATAACAATAGAGAACCCGAAAATAATCTTTGTTCGGACACTTTTAAAGTTAAATAGCTTTTTCATGATGAATACACCTCGCTAATATGTAATTTCAATTTTCAAGTACTTTTTTATTGATGCTGCACTATCTGTAATTAATGATAAGGCTCCTTTCTTATCTTATATTTGTGTCTAAGGCATTCGCCCAAAAGCTTGAAAAAACCAAGTTTTCATAAAGGAGACTTCCATCCGTGGGGGTTTTCCTTCACCCCACACGGATGGTTAGTCACACTTATATAAGACCTTTACGAGTAGTTGATCCCCCACCTACCTTCTTTGTATCCTCAGAAGCTTTAGGTGGAAGTTTTACTGCCCGTAAAGGTGGGATAAAAAATAACGAAGTACAATGTTGAGCATTATATTATTTATATCGGACAAATTTCCTGTATGTAAAGTACTAGAATAGGAATCTAAAAAGAAGGCAAATATCTAGGTTTCCCACTCTCTAAAAGACTTTTCATTATGATATGATAAAAGAGAAAGATGACAAGGGGGTAGGGGATTTATGATGGAAAAAAAGGAGTTTATGGGGTTAGTTGAAAAGGCCTTCGATGAAAGAAATTTTAATCCAGAGAGTATTTTTTTATTTAAACTTTTTCAATTTGATTTTCAATATGATGATGAAAATAGAACGTGTACGATTACGTGCCCCATATCAGAAGTGATGCTCAACCCAAGCGGAATAGTTCATGGGGGAGTTTACACGTTTTTGACAGATACAGCAATGGGGCATTTGAATTTTCGCCTAAAGGACGCCCCGTATGTATCACTAGAATTGAAGACTTCTTATTTTAAAGCAGCATCTACTGGGAATATTACCGCCACAGCAAGATATACGAAAGAAGGGTATAAAGTATGTTTCATGGAATGTGAAGTACATAATGAAGAAGGAGATTTATTGTGTAAAACCTCTGGAACGTTTTACAGATATAAAAAATAAATTAGTGAATTTGAAGTAAAGATAGAATGAAAATTTGGTAAGATACGGACATTTTCCTTCTTGATGGTCAGCTTCCTATTAAGTATACTATTTCTTGCAAAGTCGTTTCATAAAAAGGAGAATAAAGATGAAAATAATTCAAGTGAAAGATTATCAAGCAATGAGTGAAAAAGCATGTGAATTAATCGTAGAAAGAATGCAAAAACTGGAAAATCCCGTATTAGGACTTGCAACTGGTTCTACTCCGGAAGGCTTATACAAATGTTTAATTAAAAAGAATAAAGAAGGCAAAGTTTCCTTTAAAAATACGACGACATTCAATTTAGACGAATATGTTGGAATAGGTAAGGAAGATCCAAATAGCTACGTTTACTTTATGAATGAAAAATTATTTGATCATGTTGATATTGCAAAAGAAAATGTTCATATACCAAGTGGATTAGAAAAAGACATGGATCAAGAATGTGAAAATTATGAGCAAATGATCCGTAACGCAGGTGGAATCGATGTTCAAGTATTGGGAATTGGAGTGAATGGTCATATTGGATTTAATGAACCCGGAACACCATTTACAAAACCAACGCATGTTGTGGAATTAACGGATTCTACTCGTGAGGCGAATGCAAGATTTTTTGCTTCTAAGGATGAAGTGCCAACCCATGCTATTTCAATGGGGCCTAAAACGATTATGCAAAGTAAAGAGATATTATTACTTATTTCCGGTGAAAACAAAGCCGACGCAGTTGCACAATTAATCGAAGGCGATGTAGATGAGCAAATGCCAGCATCTATCTTACAAAAACACGATCATGTCACGGTTATTGCAGACGAAGCAGCATTATCTAAGACGAAGAATAAATAAAGTAATTTTGAAAAGAGCAGCCTATGTAAATGGGTGCTCTTTTAGTGTTGGACTGGATAATTATTCTGTGTTGGTGCAAAAAGTTAATATTATGTTCAATAAACTGGTATAGACATATATACAATAGGCTGTTATTATAAAAGTAAGCAATTACATTGTCTTCATATCTAGATAAACGATGAGTAAAGAAAGGAAGATAATTTTGTTTAAAAAACTATTCAAACAATCAAAGGTTGAAAAAATATATGCTCCAGTCAACGGCGAAGTAGTCAAATTGGAGGAAGTCCCAGATCCGGTATTTAGTCAAAAAATGATGGGTGAGGGAATTGCCATAAATCCTAGTAAAGGAGAAATTGTATCACCAGTAAATGGGAAGGTAGTACAAATTCCAGATTCCAGACATGCGATTGGCTTAAAAACGGATAATGGAACAGAAGTATTGATTCATGTGGGACTAGAAACAGTAGCATTAGGTGGTAAAGGTTTTACACTGAATGTGAGTGAAGGGGACAAGGTAAGGGTAGGACAACCATTATTAAATGTAGATTTGAGTTATATTAGTGAAAATGCAAGTAGTGTGATTACACCAGTAGTTATTACAAACAGTAATGATATTGATAAAAAAATCACGTTATCTGAAGAGAAGGAAGCAAAGGCAGGAGAGACTGTGCTGGTAACTATCAACTAAAATAAAACACATTTATCCCACCTAAACGGGTAGTAAGACTCATAGCTCAGGCTTCTGGGGAAACAAAGAAGGTAGGTGGTCAACTGCCCGTGAAGGTCCGATAACTTTATTCGACACATACTAATTAGAGGAGTGATGGAGTCATGATCCATCCATATTTTAACCAGGTTAAAGAAATTTTAGATAAAGTAGAAATTGAAGAAGCAAAGAAGTTGGAACAAGCAGCTGAGAAGATCTGTGAAGCTTTCCAACATGATGGTGTGGTCCATTTATTTGGATCCGGTCATTCACATATATTAACAGAAGAGGTCTATTATCGGGCTGGAGGGCTTGTCCCCATTCATCCAATTTTTCATGAGCCATTAATGCTACATGAAGGCGCGATCTGTTCATCGGAATTGGAGCGGAAGAGCGGCTATGCTAAGACATTTATGGAAGAACAAGATATTCGTGAAAATGACGTGATGATTGTGATATCCACTTCTGGAAGAAACCCTGTTCCTATTGAAACTGCTCTTTTATCCAAGGAAAAAGGAGCGTTCGTAATTGGCCTATCATCCCATGTCTATGCAGAAGGGCAAACATCAAGACATGTTAGTGGGAAGTTTTTACATGAAGTTGTTGATGTAGGAATTGATAACCATATTCCAGTGGGGGATGCCTTGTTAACGAATGAAAATGTATCCGTTGGTTTTGCTCCAGGATCAACCACTGTTGGTGCGTCTATTCTTAATGCGATGATGGCAGAAGCGATATCCCTTATGGTAGAAAAGGGAATAACTCCGCCAGTATTTTTAAGTGGGAATGTGGACGGGGCTGATAAGCATAATTACGTATTAATGGAAAAATATAGCCACCGAATTAGATTTTAAACAAATAGCACGTAAAGTGGTATAGACAACTATATATAAGGCGTGCTATAATTTTGATGAAAAAAAGAAGGGCTTTAGTTCTTGTCGACAGAATTAGGAGGAGTTTCTTTCTTGCATAAGTGGAATGAAGATATTTGTCCTTGTCTAGGAAATTATAAAATTTGTGGCTGTGGATAACTTAGATACAGAAATAGCCACGTCCGGCTCCAGCGCCCAGTGACTAGTAGACTTCCTTCACCTCCGTACGATAAGTCAACATCGGCTCGCTTACGCTCTCCGTGTTTCCTTTATCTCCTATGGCTCAGTCCAGTCTATACGTCACTAAACGGGCGCTTGCGCCTTTGTTTTAAAGTTTGGCGAATGCCAAGTTTTCTAAAAAGGGAATTGAAACCGATTTATTAAATGTCTCTCAAGTGAAAATAGGAGGTTTTTACTATGATGAAATACTTGCAAAATCTAGGTAAGTCATTAATGCTTCCTGTTGCCGTATTACCTGCAGCTGCGGTATTAATGGGGATTGGTTATGCAATTGACCCAGAAGGCATGGGTTCTGGAAGTATCATTGCGGCATTCTTAATTAGTGCGGGTAGTGCAATTTTAGGCTTTATTCCGATTTTATTTGCCGTCGGTGTCGCAATAGGGATGACAAAGGCAAAAGATGGTCCAGCAGCACTTAGTGGCCTGGTTGGTTATTTGGTTGTTACAACTGTTTTAGCAACAGATAATGTAGCCAACTTGTTACAAATTAAAGTTGAAAGTGTCAATATGGCATTTGAAAATATTGATAATGTTTTTATTGGTATTATTTCTGGACTTATTGCGGCTGCACTATATAACCGCTTTAGTCATGTGAAATTACCTGAAGCACTTGCATTCTTTAGTGGAAAACGATTGGTACCAATTTTAACAGCAGCAACCATGCTTGTAGTTTCCATGATCTTATTATTTGTATGGCCAGCTGTATATTCCGCATTGGTTTCATTTGGGGAAGCAATTAGTAGTCTAGGGGCAGTTGGTGCAGGACTGTACGGATTCTTTAACCGTATTTTAATCCCGACTGGTTTACACCACGCATTAAATAACGTGTTCTGGTTTGATGTCGCGGGTATTAATGATATCGGTAACTTCTGGAATGGAGAAGGAACGCTAGGTATTACTGGTAGATATCAAGCAGGTTACTTCCCAATCATGATGTTTGGGCTTCCGGCGGCAGCACTTGCCATGTATCATACAGCGAAATCGAAAAGGAAAAAACAAGCTGCGTCCTTACTAATGGCAGTAGCGTTTGCATCTTTCCTTACCGGTGTTACGGAGCCGCTTGAATTTTCATTCATGTTCTTAGCACCAGTGCTTTACGTGGTACACGCAGTGCTAACAGGTATATCGTTGTTCATCGCAGCAACATTCCATTGGACAGCAGGATTTAGCTTTAGTGCTGGTCTTATCGACTTTTTATTAAGTTCACGACTTCCACTAGCGAATAATCCATATATGCTCATTCTTTTAGGTCTTGTGTTTGCGGTTATTTACTACTTCCTATTCCGCTTTTTAATTATCAAATTTGATTTCAAAACGCCTGGTCGTGAAGATGATGATGATGAGGAAGTGCTAGTTGGAGAAACTGCACCGAATACTACTGGAAAAGATAAGTATGCAATGATGGCAGAAGCAATTTATGAGGGGCTTGGCGGAGATGAGAATGTAATATCCGTTGATAACTGTGCGACCCGATTACGTCTTGAGGTAAAAGACATGGACGCAGTGGATCAGAAGAAAATCAAAGCAACCGGTGTACCTGGAATAAATGTCGTTGGGAAACATAGCATACAAGTTATTGTAGGGACACAGGTTCAAGCCGTAGCTGATGAAGTACACAAATTAAGGAAAGAAGATTAATAAAAATGGGGGAGGCTGGTATTCTTAAGAAGGATATTGGCCTTTTTTAGCAGGTAGGAAAGTATAAAAATCTTTCCCGTCTGGGGCTCCGATTACTCGCCCCATCATAAAGATTTGCATAAGTGCAACTAAGGCATTCGCCAACTTAAAAAATAAAAGCTACGAGAAATATGGAGAGATAAGGTTTTTTCTATTGGTCTATAATCTAAACCGAAGCAATGTTAAAATAAATTTTGGGAAATAACAGGATCAACAAACAGCGCTGTTAATCCCGTTTCATTTGCATTTTGAATTTATATTTATCGGAGCGGTAAATGGATTTGACATATTCAATTGGTGTTTCTTGGTCGTTTTTCAAGAAGCTTGTCCGGTGCATGACGAGAACAGGATCTCCCTTTTTGATATTTAAATACTGGGTTTCTTCTTCGTGAGCTAGGGATGCTTCAATCGTTTGATTCCCATAAGCAATTTCTAAATTTAATTTTTTTTCAATGTAATCGTAGAATGACATAAAAAGGTCCTTGTCACTGATTTCACCAACTAAATGTTTCGGTGTATAAATAGTTTCTAAAGCAAGTGGTTCGTCGTTAGCCATTCGGATTCGTTTGACTTCATAGATCTCATCGGTTGGTTCAGTTTTTAGTATAGAACTTATCCAAGTATGACCTGAAATGACATGAAAACTAAGTAGTTTATTAGAAGGAATCAATCCACGGTTCTTCATGTCCTCACTAAAGCTAGACAGTCCGGATAGGTCCTGTTCAAATTTTCTTTCTGCAACAAAGGTACCTCGGCCTTTTTGACGATAAATCAACCCTTCTTTTACAAGGTTTGTAATTGCTTGGCGTACGGTCATTCTGCTTATGTCATATTTTTCTGCATATTCACGTTCGGAAGGCAATAAATCACCAGGTTTCAACTGATCTTGAATCATGCGTTTTATCTCTTCTTCTAGTTGATAATAAATAGGGATAGGAGAATTTTTGTCAATCATGTGTATTCCCTTTCATTGTCCGTTTTCAGCGCCACAGCTGTCAGCGAGTAAATATTCAACATCTATTTTTTCCAGCGTGGGTACTACGGTTTTCTATTATTTTATCAAAATAATGATTGTGTGTACACAAATATATTAATGACTAGACAACTATATGAATAACATCTTAAATGTGAAAGGAATAGTGAATTATGAATACATCCATATATATTAAAAACACCCATATTATCTTGGAGAACAAAGAAGTGTCTAATGGGGGAATTTTAATAGAAAACGATCAGATTAAAAGAATTTTTGGGGAAAATGAGCAACCGAATCGTCTACCTGAAAATGTAGAAATATTAAACGGTGCCAATTTAACCGCCATTCCAGGGTTCATCGATGGTCACATACATGGTGCGAACGGTGCCGATACAATGGATGCTACAGAAGAAGCGTTGGATGCGATGGCATACTTGCTACCGAAAGAAGGGACAACAAGTTTTCTAGCAACAACCATCACCCAGTCTCCGGAAAATATTGATAAAGCTTTAAAGAACGTTGCAAACTATAAAAATAAAGCCAAACACGCAGAAATGATTGGTGTCCACTTGGAAGGACCATTTGTTGAAAAGTCGAAAGCTGGTGCACAACCTATTGAATATATTATGGAGCCCAATTTGAATCAATTTTTAAAATGGCAGGAGCTTTCAGGGAACAACATTCGAACGATTACCATGGCACCAGAGCATGATGTGGACGGTACATTTATTGGGTATTTAAATAAAAATGGTATTAACGTATCTGCTGGACACACAGATGTTGGATTTGATGGTATTAAAAAGGCAGTTGGAGAGGGGGTTAGCCAATTAACTCATTTATGTAATGCGATGAACGGGATTCATCATCGAGACATCGGAGCGGTTGGTGCGGCATTCCAATTGGATAATCTACGTGCGGAATTAATTTCTGATGGCGTACATGTCGTAAAAGAAATGCTACAACTGATTTATAATAATATCGGTAGTGAGCGGCTCATTTTAATTACGGATGCGATGCGTGCAAAAGGTTTACCAGCGGGTGATTATGAGCTTGGTGGACAACCTGTAAAAGTTACTGAAGATCGTGCGGTATTAGAGGATGGTACACTTGCTGGTAGTATTTTAAAAATGGATAAAGGAGCGCAAATGATGCTCGGATTGGACGGTGTAACGCTAGGTGATGTTGTACAAATGGCTTCCGTCAATCCTGCAAAACAAATCGGTATATATGATCGAAAGGGAAGTATCAAAGAAGGAAAAGATGCCGATATTTTACTTGTTGATGATGCGTTGAATATACAATACACCATTTGCCGTGGTGATATTTCATTTATGCGAGCGTAATGGGCATATCGTTTTTAATGAACTAGGAAGCATTTATCGGACCTTTAAGGAAGTTGATCTCCCACCTACCTTCTTTGTTTCCCAAGAAGGTTTAGGTGGGATAGATTCCTCACTATCAGTTTTGCTGATGTGTTCCACGTAGTTAAGATTACTTTTGAATCCTCTGTTTTTCACACTTTAGCGCTTATAACAGTTGTATCGCTTGAGACGTTGATACTTTGTATCCTCTTAACTTCACTATTGAAACAGTTAAAGAATCAAAATCAGATGTGCTTATATCAGTCCCTTTTAATCATGTTTCTTCAAATCTTACGCCAAGTTGAATAAAGAAAGCTATTGAATTGAACTTTTAATCTAATTTATACAAGCGAATTTTAATTCTAGTCGATCATCCGAATACACATTAAAATAAGGGATGTTCTGTCAAGCTCGAAAAAAAACCCAAAAACTAGGATTTTATCCATGTCGACATGAATTCTGCTAGCATATAGTGACTATATAAGGCTTAAGGAGGTGTAATGTAATGAGTGATGGAAGAGGATACGGTGATGGTTTTGCTTTGATCGTCGTATTGTTCATTTTGTTAATTATTGTGGGTTCTGCATACGTTGGATATGGTTATTATTAAGAAAATTATGTAAGGAGTGTTATTATGGGATTCGGATTTGGTAGATGTGGATATAGTTGTTACGATGGTTATGGATACGGTGGCGGATATGGTGGAGGAAGCAGCTTTGCATTAATCGTTGTACTGTTTATCCTTCTAATCATCGTTGGCGCAGCTTGGTATTACTAAGTATTTTCTAATAGAAGAAACCTTTTTAAAAAACTTTCCTCACGTCTTTTGACTAAAGACTATTACCTCCTCTAAAGCGGTTATAGGGTAGCTAGAAATTTTGCTACCCTTTTCTTGTTTTGTTAAAATATATAGTCTATACGCGATTTAAACTATAAAAAAATGCGGAGCCTCTAATAAGGTTCCGCATTTCTTTGATATATTTTAAGCTAATACTTCTTCCACAGTTTTCACTACATTTTCAACTGTAAATCCATATTCTTCAATAACTTTGTCTCCTGGTGCGGATGCTCCGAAGCGATTGATTCCTAGTACTTTACCATCTAGGCCTACATAACGTTCCCATCCAAGTGTTGCACCCATTTCAATAGCTACACGGGCTCTAACTTCTGATGGTAGCACAGCCTTTTTGTATGCTTCGTCTTGTGCTTCAAAACGATCCCATGATGGCATACTTACGACACGTGCATCGATTCCTTTAACTTTCAATTCAGCTTGAGCTTTTACAGCTAATTGTACTTCAGAACCTGTTGCTAAAAGAATCGCATCTGGAGTTTCTTTTTCAGAATCAACTAGTACGTAACCGCCTTTTTGTACTCCTTCATAACCAGTACCTTCTAATGTTGGAAGGTTTTGGCGAGTTAGAACAAGTGCAGTTGGTGTGTCTGTAGATTCTACTGCTAATCTCCATGCTGCAGAAGTTTCATTTGCATCTGCTGGACGGATGATAGAAAGACCAGGCATAGCACGTAATGCTGCTAAATGTTCAACTGGTTCATGAGTTGGGCCATCTTCTCCAACAGCGATAGAATCATGAGTTAATACATAAGTAACTGGTTGATTCATAATGGATGCTAGACGAATGGATGGACGTAGGTAGTCATTAAATACGAAGAATGTACCACCATAAACTTTTAATCCACCATGAAGTGCCATACCATTTAGTGCAGCACCCATCGCATGTTCACGAACACCAAACCAAATGTTACGTCCAGCGTAATTTTCTCTTGAATAGTCTTCTTCTTTATTCATCATGGTTTTGTTTGAACCAGCTAAATCCGCACTTCCTCCGAAGAAGTTAGGTACAGCATCTGCAATAGCGTTTAACACTTTACCAGAAGATGCTCTAGTTGCTAATGTATCTTCACCAGGAGTGAATTGAGGTAATGCTTTTTCCCAACCCTCAGGAAGTTTGTTGTTAATTGCTGTTTCTAATTCTTTAGCAAGTTCAGGGTATTTTTCTTTATATTGATTAAATAGCTCATTCCATTGTGCTTCTTTTTCCGCACCGTCTTTAACAACTTTTTCGTAAAAATCAGCATAAACTTCTTCCGGTACATGGAAAGCTTCATGTTCCCAGTTATAGAATTCCTTTGTCAATTTCACTTCATCTGTACCAAGCGGAGCACCGTGAGCATCAGATTTAGCGGATTTATTAGGTGATCCGTAACCAATTACTGTTTTAATTTCAATAAACGTTGGTTGTTCTGTATTGTTTTGAGCTGCTTTGATTGCGTTTCTGATTTCATCTAGGTTATTTCCATCTTCTACATAAAGAACTTGCCAACCATATGCTTTGAAACGTTCTTGTGCATTGTCAGAATAAGATTTATTTAAATCTCCATCTAAGGAAATATCATTCGAATCGTAAAGAACGATTAATTTTCCTAAGCCTAAGTGACCAGCTAGAGAAGCTGCTTCATGAGAGATACCTTCCATTAGGTCTCCGTCACCAACAAGAGAGTACGTGTAGTGGTCTACTACATTTAAATTCTCTTTATTATATTTAGCAGCTAAATGACTCTCTGCCATCGCCATCCCAACTGCCATTGCAATACCTTGGCCAAGTGGACCAGTTGTAGCTTCTACACCATCTGTATGGTTTACTTCTGGATGTCCAGGAGTTTTAGAATCCCACTGACGGAATGATTTTAAATCATCCATGGATACATCATAACCTGATAAATGAAGTAAACTATATAAAAGCATGGAACCATGGCCTGCTGAAAGTACAAAACGGTCACGGTTGAACCATTTAGAATGTTTTGGATTGTGATTCATGAAATCAGTCCAAAGTGTATATGCCATTGGTGCTGCCCCCATTGGTAAACCAGGGTGACCAGAATTAGCTTTTTCAATCGCATCAATTGCAAGAGTACGAATAGTATTTACTGCTAGCTGTTCTACATTATTTGACATTGTCAAACTCCCTCCGAATAAAGTAATTAATAGTATTACTATATACTAGTATAATAGAAAACGAGTGGGAAACAAACGAAAAACAATTAAATAATTGTAATTTAATAAGTAAGTTTGTCGTTTTTCGTTTATAATGAGTTTAGGAAAGGTTTACACAGGAAAGGAAGGATTTTGGAAATGAGCCAAGTCGATGAAATAAAACAATTAGTTGGCGAAGAAGCGGCTAAATATATAAAAGATGGAATGAAAGTTGGATTAGGATATGGTTCAACGATGTATTATGCTGTGAAAAAATTAGGTGAACGTATAAAAGAAGAAGGTATCAATATAGTAGGAGTCCCTTCAGCAAATAAAACAGCGGAATGGGCAAAGGAATTTGGAGTTCCACTTACCGACTTTTCAAAAGTTCAAGAGCTTGATATTGCCATTGATGGAGCAGATGAAGTAGACCCTAATTTACAATTGATTAAAGGTGGCGGTGGTGCGTTATTCCGTGAAAAAGTAGTAGCGGCAGCGGCTAAAGAATTCTATGTCATTGTTGATGGTTCTAAAATTGTGAATCATCTAGGTGCATTCAAACTACCAATTGAAGTGGTACCTTTTGGTTGGGAAGTAACAGCTAGTAAAATCGCTAAATTTGGTTGTGAACCGGTATTAAGAGAAAAAGATGGTGAAGTATTTATTTCTGATAATGGAAACTACATATTAGATTGTAATTTTCAAAAGATTACTGAACCAGAAAAATTACATAACGAACTTATTGGAATTGTCGGTGTTGTGGAGACAGGATTGTTTGTAAACATGGCTGATAAAGTTTTGGTAGGGAAGGATGGGAAGGTGGAAGTTATTGAATAATTAAGTTGCTAAAAGGTACTAAAATAAAAGTTCCGATCTAGTGTAGATTGGAGACTATTTCTTTACTAAATATTTATAATTAAGTAATTGTATTAGGCGGTCATTTTTGCAAAGACTTAAAACTATATTGTTAGCTGAAAAACACATTATTTACAAAAATAGACAATAGTTGAGGGAATAATCCTTCATTTATTGTCTATTTTGTTTAAATTATTATTCAGAATTACCAAAAAATTTATTGACTTCTGAATTATTTAGGAATAAAATAAATGTAAACGTTACCGGTAACGTTCCCGAAAAGGAGGTATCATAAATAGTAACAATTAAGGACATTGCTAAACATTTAAATATTTCTGTTTCAACTGTATCTAGAGCACTTAATAATCACAGTGATATAAATGAGATGACGAAGGAAAAGGTCCTTAAAGCTGTTGGGGAAATGAAATATAGACCCAATACTATTGCACGTAGTCTGATTCAAAATAAGACCTATACTGTTGGGTTAATGGTTCCAGACATTGCTGATCCTTTTTTTTCAAATGTCGCTTTGGGTATAGAGGAAGTTTTATCTGCTCAAGGATATCAAGTTGTATATGGAAATACTTCAAGAAATAAGGCTAAAGAGAAAAAGTTTATTGAGAGTGTTTTTGATAGAAAGATGGATGGTATTCTCCTTACACCTGATAATTTAGACGAAGATATTATATCAATGTTAAGAAATCTAAAGGTACCAGCATTATTTTTAAGAAGAAGAACCCCAAATGGTCTAAATATTCCGTATATTGATGTAGATCATTATGAAGGAGCATGCAAAGCAGTTGAGCACCTCTTGTCTAAGGGTCATCGTAATATTTGCTTTATGGGTATGACAGAAGATTCGTTTATTAGTAATGAAAGACTCAGGGGTTTTATGGAAACGATGCATAAGCACGGGATCTACCCTAATGATAATCAGATAGTAATTGCAGGTAGAACGATAGAGTCAGGCAAACTAGCAATGGAAAAGTTATATAAAAAAAATAAAAATATGACAGCATTATTTGCTAGTAACGATTTACTCGGCATTGGAGCATTGGAGTGGCTATCTAAAAATAATATAGATGTACCTAATGAAGTATCTGTTATTGGATTCGATAATCTGGAACTATCAGAATTATATTGGATTCAAATGACGACAATGGCCCAACCAAGAGAAATGATGGGAAAAATGGCTGCCGAAAAGTTATTAAAGATGATGGATAATTCGGAAAAGGGAAAATCAATACTATTACATGCAGAATTAATTAGAAGACAAACATGTTAGGAGGGATGAAGATAAAAAGGTTTGAGAATATATTGCTTGTGTCAGATTTAGATGGAACCTTGTTAGACTCCAAGCAAAAAATTAGTAAAGAAAATTTAGAGGCAATCACCAAGTTTAAAAAACTTGGTGGAAAGTTTACAATTGCTACTGGTAGAATGGAGAAATCCGTTCAACCATTTATAGATTTATTAAATATAGATATACCAGTAATACTGTATAACGGTGCTGTAATATATGACCCAAAGTCTACTAGAGTTCTAGAAGGAAAATTCCTTGAGGGGTATGTAAAGTTGATAGAAGCTTTTCAAACATTAGCAACTAAAGTAGATTTGGGTTTATTAGTCTACCAAATGGGCAACGTTTACACGATAGAGAGGAATACAATCATCCAAGAATACGAGGAGAAAGATCAAGTTTTATGTGAAATCATTACCGATGAAATTTTTAATGAGCCAATTACAAAAGTTCTTTTAATATCTCCTAATACCGAAACTCTAAGCCGGTGTGAAGAAGTGATCCACTTATATGATTTCACGTGTAATCTGGTATATTCTGAAAATAATTATCTTGAAATTTTGCCCAAGACGGCTTCTAAGGGATCTGCCTTATTGCAATTACAAGAATATCTAAATTACAAAGGTAAGCTTAAAACTATTTGTATTGGGGACAACTTAAATGACATTTCCATGTTGGAAACAGCACATAAGGGATTCATTGTAGAAAATTGCCATAGTAGTATGAAACAATCAAATTTCATTATGGGAGCACATCATGAAAACAATGCAATTGCAGATGTAATATATAACCATATCTTTTCAGAAAAGGAGGAAGAATTTTTAACTTAAAACCAATATAAAATCTAGCTATTATAAATTAAAAAATGAGAATAGGAGGGTTTTAATTGAAAGGTAAAAAATTAATTCTTTTATCTTTTGTATTTTTGGTAGGTATGTTACTAACTGCTTGCGGATCTGAAAAATTAACAAGTTCTGAAGGGGAAAGCAGTAAGTCAAATAAATTGTCTATATATACTGCCTTCCCTGAGCAGGAGGCAGTAACTTATATTCAAGAATTTGAAAAAGAAACAGGAATTGATGTTCAGTTTGTTAGATTGTCTGCGGGTGAAACACTTGCAAGACTTCAAGCGGAGAAGTCGAATCCACAAGCCTCCGTGTGGTATGGTGGTCCATCCGACACTTTTGTAGCTGCAGTAAATGAAGGATTAATTGAAGCTTATCAACCAGAAGGTATTGATCAATTACCGGAGCAATTTTTGGATAAGGAAGAACATTGGACCCCGATTTATGTTGGAGCACTGGGATTTGCAACTAACCAGGATTGGTTAAAGAAAGAAGGATTAGAAGCTCCAAAAAGTTGGTCTGATTTATTAAAACCTGAGTTTGCAGGTGAAGTAACAATGGCTCATCCTTCATCTTCAGGGACAGCCTATTCTATATATGCAACACTTGTTCAGCTTATTGGTGAAGATGAAGCCATCGATTATTTGAAAAAGCTGGACAAAAATATAAGACAATATACTAAGTCTGGGTCAGCTCCAGCACAACAGACTGGGCTAGGTGAAACAGGAGTCGGAATCTCCTTTGCTCACGATATTTTAGCTCCAAAGCATGAAGGCTATCCTATTGAATTAACATTCCCAGAAGATGGGACTGGTTATGAGGTAGGTGCAGTTGCCTTAATTAAAAATGCGCCAGCTGATCAACTGGAAAACGCAAAGAAATTTATCGACTGGTCTATTACAAAAGCTGCACAAGATATATACAGTGAATCTGAATCATTCCGTTTGCCAATCAATCCAGAAGCTATTACCCCAGAAGGTGCAACGAAGTTAACAGAGCTGGAGATTATTGATTATGATGCTGTTTGGGCTGGAGAAAATCGTGATCGTTTATTAGAAAAATTTAATAAAGAAGTTCGTGGACAGGATGCGGCTGAGTAAAAATTGTAATGTAGTGGGACGAGTTCAATCGTCCTACTACAAAAACACAAGGGGGATAACACGTTGGAACAATCAAAAACGACAAGGATGGGAGATAAACTTAGTGTAAAGAAAAAGGAATTACAAGCACTAGTGAGAGAGCCTTTTTTACTAATATTAATCATATTAATTTTTCTTTCGTTGTTGCTTTTTTCAGCATATCCAGTTTGGCAAGTTTTAAAAGCGACAATGGTAGGTGAGGATGGTCTAGATTTAACTATTATATCTGAACAGCTAACCAGTAGTGTATTTCTACATACATTATGGAATAGTCTGAAACTCGGAATGGTTGCAGCCTTATTTGCAACTATTATGGGTTTTATTTTTGCCTTTGCTGTAACAAGAACAACGATGAAAGGGAAGAAGTTTTTTCACCTTATCGCACTGCTACCGATTATTTCACCTCCATTTGTAATAGCCCTTTCAGTAATCTTACTTTTTGGTCGAAATGGGATTATTTCAAATGGTTTGTTAGGGCTTGAAAATACAAATGTTTATGGTTTTACAAGTTTAGTACTTATACAAATATTGGCATTCTTCCCACTTGCTTATTTAAATTTACGTGGTGTGTTGGAATCGATTGACCCATCCGTAGAAGACGCTGCATTAAATTTAGGTGCATCAAGGTGGTCGGTCTTTAAATCGATTACTTTTCCACTAGCTGTCCCAGGGGTGCTTAGTTCATTACTCCTTGTGTTTATAAAATCTATTGAGGATTTTGGAAACCCAATGGTAATTGCAGGGGATTATAAGACACTAGCTGTTGAGGCATATTTACAAATTACTGGAATGTATGACTTAAGGTCAGGAGCCTTCATTGCAATTGCTCTTTTACTTCCGGCATTAACTGCCTATTTTATCCAAAAATATTGGGTTAGCAAAAAATCGTATGTTACAGTAACTGGTAAACCGAGTCAGGGTAATATTAAGATTAACGAAAAATATATTGTGTACCCACTTTTTGCCTTTTGTTTATTAATAACAGGAATTGTTCTATTATTCTATGGTTCAGTAGTATGGGGGGCTTTTGTAAAACTTTGGGGTGTTGATAATTCTTTAACTTTAGATCATTTCAAATATATCTTTACGGTTGGTTTTGATTCCATTAAAGATACTCTAATTCTAGCATTGGCTTCTACACCAGTCATTGGAATTCTAGGTATGGTTATCGCTTATCTTCTAATACGAAAACAATTTATTGGAAAGAAGTTAATGGAGTTTTTTACAATTATTCCCTTTGCTGTGCCCGGGACGGTTGTTGGTATTGGATATATATTGGCTTTTAACGAAAAGCCGCTGCTTTTGACTGGAACTGCTATCATTTTAATATTAGCCTTTGTATCTAGAAATGTGACTGTAGGTATAGAAGCAGGAACAAATAGCCTTAGACAAGTAGATCGCTCTATTGAAGAAGCATCTACCATATTAGGTGCTGATTCTTTCAAAACATTTTGGAAGATTTCACTACCTTTAATGAAACCAGCACTCTTTTCTGGATTAGTTTATGGTTTTGTTAAATCAATGACTTCAATAAGTGCTATCATCTTCTTAGTCTCGGTTAGTTGGAATTTAATCACTGTTTCCATACTATCACAGGTAGAATCTAGTAGGATGGGGGCTGCTGCAGCTTACTGTATCATCTTAATTTTGATCATATTGTTTGTTATTTCTATTATGGAGTTTTTTGTAAACGGCGGATTTAAGAAACGGAGGGAATCATAAGTGGAGAAAACTACGATTACATCAAAGCCAACTATAAGAACACCATTAGCTACAAAGTCTGTTTCGGTGGAATTAAAGCAGTTAGTTAAGAAATTTCCATCTATGGATGGTGGAGAAGATTTTGTAGCAGTAGACCAATTAAACTTGAAGATAGATTCAGGGGAATTAGTTACACTATTAGGTCCTTCAGGTTGTGGAAAAACGACAACTTTACGTATGTTGGCAGGGTTTGAATTTCCTACATCAGGAAGTATATTAGTCGGCGATAAGGATATCTCAAATGTAGCACCTAACAAGCGTAATATTGGGATGGTATTTCAGAGCTATGCCTTATTTCCACATTTAACGGTTTTTGAGAATGTTGCTTATGGATTAAACATTAAAAAGGTTAACAAAAAAGAAATGATTCAACGGACAAACACTGTTCTTGAAATTATGCATTTGGAAAAGCTCAAGGATAGACCTCCATCTCAATTGTCAGGAGGACAGCAACAGCGTGTTGCGCTTGCCCGTGCAATAGTAACAGAACCAAATGTTTTGCTATTTGACGAACCTCTTTCAAACCTCGATGCAAAATTAAGAGAATACATGCGAGATGAATTAAGAAAAATACAACAACGACTAGGGATTACGAGTCTGTATGTTACTCATGATCAAACGGAAGCAATGGCTATTTCTGATAAGGTTGTTATTATGAATCAAGGACAACTACAACAAGCAGATTCGCCGCAGAATATTTATATTAAACCTAAAAATCATTTTGTTGCCGATTTTATGGGTAAAGCCAATTTTATTCCAGCTACTATCAAGGATTGTGATGCAAACACAATTAGAATAATCATTTTGAATGAGGAAATTACTGTTATCAATAATGTTAATTTTTCGATTCAAAAAGGTCAGATAGTTGACTGTGTTGTAAGACCTGAATTTTGGAAAATTGATAATGAGGGTAAATTTAATGGTATAGTTCGAAATGCTACCTATTTTGGAAATTCTGTTGAATATGAAATTGAAATAAACGGCTTCCTTATTACGGTTTCTGATTATGAACATGTAAAAAATGGGATGAAATTTGAGGGAGATACTATTCGTTTATATTTGGAAGAGGAATGTGTAAGTCTTTTAGAAGAGGGCAGAAAAGGGGTGTAACTTTGGATTCACTTAATATAGCTATTAAAATTGCTAGAAAAGCTGGTAAACAATTAGCAGAACAGATTAACGAACCATTTAACATTGAACAAAAACAATCGGAATTTGATTTGGTTACAGAGTGGGATAAAAAAACAGAAATTTTAATTACTAAGAAGATAAAAGAAAAATTCCCAGAACATAAAGTTATAGGGGAAGAAAGTATTTATGCTAATTCGAATGAAAAATTCCTAGAGATAGTAAATAATGAAGAATTTGTATGGGTATTAGATCCCATTGATGGTACAAATAACTTTATTCATGGCCTTCCTGGGTATTCAATTTCCATTGCATTGCTTAGCTTTGGTGAGATTATTTTAGGGGTAGTTTATAACCCAGATAATGATGAAATGTTTTACGCTGAGCGAGGCAAAGGAGCTTATATGAATGGTGAAAGAATGAATGTAAGCAATAGAAAAGTTCTGGCGGAAAGTATATTAGCTACTGGATTCCCTTCCGATGTTGAAAAAAACAGAAAGACTGTATTAAATCAAATATTTAAATTAGGATCAGAATGTAGAAATATAAGGGTATATGGTTCTGCTGCACTACATTGTGCGTATGTTGCAGCTGGAAGACTCGAGGCATTCTGGGAACCTGGTTTAAATATTTGGGATATAGCCGCTGGTTCTTTAATTGTTAAGGAAGCAAATGGTACGGTTAGTGAAATGGACGGTACCAATTTTAGCTTGAATTTTAAAACATTTTTGTGTAGTAATGGGAAACTAGATAATGAATTGATTGGGTATTTAAATTAGAGAGATCTTGCCCAAACAAAAAAACAGACGATAGTTGAGGTAATAAGCCTCTAACCATTGTCTGTTTTTTAATAAGTGTAAAAATCTAGCACTATTCTTAAATTAATTCTGTGTTTCTGCCCTCAAAATCTCCTTACTACTCTCGATTCAAATATTTGATGGAGCACATTTTATAACTATTTTTAACAAAAAGGAAAAAATATAAAAAGTTATCAATACACAAATCACTATATAAAGGTATTGTTTGTAAGCGGTATCAATGTTAAAATAGAATCACGAGTTAACCAACTTCTTCTCTTAATGAA
Source organism: Oceanobacillus caeni (assembly GCF_019037185.1). GTDB lineage: Bacteria > Bacillota > Bacilli > Bacillales > Amphibacillaceae > Oceanobacillus > Oceanobacillus caeni. The sequence continues at coordinate 251,969 of NZ_JAHHXM010000001.1, read as the reverse complement.
ATTATATATATACAATCACGGTTATAAAACTTCTTATTTTTTTGTTACTTGTTTAAAATTAGTGTATGATAATGACGATTATAAAAAAGGAATGAGTGTATGTGTTAAAAACAAAACGTTTAGATTTGATCCAGGAATATATCGTTGAACGCGGGAGTGTTTCCTTGGACGAATTGGTTGAAAAATTTAATGTATCTAAAAACACAATCAGAAGAGATGTGAATGATCTGATTGAGGGGGGAGACTTCAAGAAAGTATATGGCGGTGTTTCCGTAGATAAATCTACTTCAATAGTTCCATATGTGGATAGGCAAATTCGGAATCATAAGCAAAAGCAGTTAATCGCAAAAGCAGCCGCTGAATTCGTTCAAGACGGTGACATCATTTTTATAGATTCGGGTACCACTACAGTAGAAATGGTGGAATTTATAAAAGAAAAGGAATTAACAATTATTACAAATAATGTTGATTTTATTATTAAGGCGCTTCCGTATAATAATTTAAGCGTATTCTCTACTGGTGGGATGCTCGAACGTAAAACAAATTCGTTTACTAGTGCTGAGAATGATGAATTAATCACTTCTTATAATATTACGAAGGCCTTTATAGCTTCTACTGGAATTACCATTAAAAATGGAGTTACGAATTCGCTTCCGTTAGAAAGTGGATTAAAGAGCACGGTTGTTCAGGAAAGTGCGGAAAACTTTTTGTTAGTGGATTCCAGCAAGTTTGATAAAGCAGCATTAACGACGTACTGTCAATTAAACGAAATCAACTACTTAATCTCTGATAGTATACCTGAGAAATATGTTCATTATGCCAAAGAAAATAATATTGAAGTTGTTATAGCGGAAAAGTAAGCAGAAATGCTTACTTTTTTTGTATCTAATATTTACGCCTGCCAACCGGAAATGGGTTAGATGTTGTACTACCTTTCTGCCTTTTGGAAGTGTTTTACGAGGGAAATATAATTTTTTATACCATTTATTCAAATTATGGTTAACTTTTGGTTATTTTGTGATATAATGTGACTAAAGTATAAAAGAGTGTACCTTTGTGGAAGGGAGGGAATGGAAGTGTTGAAAGTGGAAAGATTGGATGAGATTAAGGAATACATTAAAAAGAATGTGACCGTTTCTTTAGATGAATTGGTTAGCGTGTTTGGGGTATCGAAGAACACGATTCGGAGAGATGTGGACATATTAGTGAAAAGTGGGGAATTTAGTAAGATATATGGCGGTGTATCCGTAAATCGCTCCACAATTATTCCATTTCAAGATAGAAGTATTCAAAATCAGTCTGCAAAGCAACAAATAGCTAAACAGGCAGCTTCTTACGTGGAAGATGGTGATATTATTTTTATTGATTCGGGTACAACCACGGTGGAAATGTTTCATTTTATGAAGCATAAAGAGGTCACTGTTATAACAAATAATATGGATTTTGTGATTGCTGCACTACCATTTGAGAATTTAAATGTTTTTTCTACTGGTGGAATGCTTGAACGCAAAACCAAATCTTTAACAAGTATTCATAACAAAGAAATCATCAAAGGATATAACATTAATAAAGCATTTCTAGCATCCTCTGGTATATCTTTGAAAAATGGCGTTACGAATTCCCTCCCAGTCGAAAGTTATTTAAAGGCTTGTGTTGTGGAAAAAAGTGACGAGGTATTCTTACTAGTAGATCATCATAAGTTCGACAAGTATTCATTGACAACTTACTGTAGTTTAGAACAGATTGATTATCTTCTAACAGATAAACAGCCAGCTATTCCATATTTAGAGTTCCTAAAGAAACATGATATTAGCTTGATGGTAACAGGAAAGTAAAAATTTTTTGGAGGTTTCATTTATGCCATTATTAAGATTCGATATAATTGAAGGAAGAACGGATGAAGAATTGAAAGAATTATTAGATGCTACCCATGATGTGGTCGTGAAAGCTTTTGGTGTTCCGTTAGGGGATCGTTATCAAATTGTTAGTCAGCATCGTCCAAACGAAATGATTATTCAAGATACTGGTTTAGGTTTTGAAAGAAGTGATAAGGTTGTTGTTATTTCAATGAGAAGTACACAAAGAAGTGACAAACAGAAGAAAGATTTTTATAATATGCTTGTGAAGGAACTAGGAGAAAGATGTGGTATGAAACCAAACGATATCATGATTAATATTATGACGAATGGCGCTGCAGACTGGAGCTTCGGGTTTGGCGAGGCTCAGTTCCTTACAGGTGAATTGTAAAATAACAAATGAAGCTGAGGTAATTACTCGGCTTTATTAATACTAGAAGCTGGAAGGGGTTACATATGTCAAAAGCTATGTCACGAAATAAAGCGCTTTTTATTGTTGTTTCTTTTCTGTTGTGGTTCCCTCATTTCCTTTATGTTCCGATTCTTTCTCCCTACATGGAAGAGATAGGGACACCATATACGTTTATCGGAATTGTTTTAGGTAGTTATGGAATTACGCAACTATTATTTCGTTTGCCAATTGGTATAAGATCAGACATGATGAAATTGAGAAAACCATTCATTATTGCGGGGATGGTGATGAGTTTAATTAGTTGTTTGATTTTCATCACGATGGATGGTGCGGGATGGTTATTACTTGCCCGTTCATTTGCCGGTCTTGCAGCTGCTTCTTGGGTTGCATTTACTGTGTTGTACCCAATCTATTTTTCTAAAGATAAGGTACATGTTGCAATGGGAAGTATTTCATTCGTCGTTGTGCTAGCACAATTTCTTGGTATGAGCTTCAGTGGATATATGGTAGAGATGTGGGGATGGAAATCGCCTTTTTGGATTGGAACTATCTTCAGTATTATTGGACTCATTCTATCCTTTTTCATTTATGAGCCAAAAGATAAAGAGGTATCCCAACCGATTCAATTAAAGGAACTAGCAACTGTTATCCGGGAACCTAATCTTCTTAAAGTTTCTTTTCTTTCTATCATTGCTCATAGTGTTATGTTTTCCACGATGTTTGGTTTCACGTCCACTTTTGCATTGCAGATAGGATTTAACCCGAGTGAAATTACGTGGATTGTTTTTGCTTTTATGATTCCTCATGCTTTTGCAACATTGTTTATGGGGAATGTTTTGGTTCCGCGTATAGGAGAATGGCCAGCACTTAAGGCAGCATTTTTTCTAACGGCGATATTTACCTTTATGATGCCTTTTGCACATAACAAAATTCTATTTCTGCTGATTCAAGCATTTGCAGGATTTGCATTAGGGCTTGTATTCCCATTATTACTAAGTATGTCTATTCAATCAATCTCTCAGGAGAAAAGAGCTACCGCAATGGGAGCCTACCAATCTATTTATGCGATTGGAATATTTGTTGGACCATTCGTGACGGGAATCATTAATTCATCATTCGGACTAGAATCAGGTTTTTATTTTCTAGGGGTCGTTAGTCTTATTACAACAGCATTAATTGTGATTTGGGGGAGGCAGGAAATCAAGCGTAAAAATTCGATGAACAACTACAAAAAAAGAAAAGTACAATCATAGATATTAATTGTGTTGAAAATACCCTTTCGATAATGGGTTTTTCGCTACCTTCACTGCATAAATGATTGGACAAAATATTTCGCTATGTATAATAATATATGTGAATACTGTTTCATTTTTTGCGTAAAGAATGTTATTAGGATCATGAAAAGAGTGGGAAAAGGGATGATTAGGAGTGAAGGTTACGATTTATGATGTAGCAAAAGAAGCAAACGTTTCGATTGCTACCGTTTCTAATGTAATTAATAAAAAGGGGAGGATTGGGGAAAAAACGAGAAGACGGGTACATGAAGCGATGGAAAAGCTGAATTATGAACCGAATATACTTGCATCCGCTTTAACTGGAAAACAGACGAAAACAATAGGACTGATTATTCCAGATTTGGCAAACCCATTCTTCTCTGAACTAGCAAGAAGTATCGAGGATCGAGCCCACGAATTAAGTTACAATATCGTCATTTGTAGTACGGATTATCAGGAGGAGAAAGAAAATAAATACATAAGTTTACTTAAACAAAAAAGAGTAGACGGTTTCATTTTAGCCTCTGGTTTTGAAAACTTGGAAAAAGTTCAAGAATTGTTGAATGAAGATATTCCAGTAGTTATTGTTGCAAGAGATTACCCTAATTTCTCTATTAATGCGGTTGCATTAGATGACTATATGGGAGGCTATCAAGCTGCAAATCATTTACTTCAATTAGGTCATAAAAATATCGGGTTCATTGCATTAGATGTTTATAGTAACAGAGAGCGTATACGTGGTTTTAAAGATGCTTTAAAGGAATATCAAATTGAACCACGGAAGGACCTTCACTTCATTGAAGATAAAAAACAAAGTCTTGTAAGAGCGGGAAACATAAGTGCCAAAAAATACCTCGAAAGTGGAGATATCCCAACAGCAATATTTGCGTGCAATGATTTACTTGCAATAGGGGCTATTCAAGTTATCAGAGATGCGGGGCTTAATGTTCCAGATGATATTTCTATCGTTGGCTTCGATAATACAAACATTGCAACGATTGTGGATCCGCCATTAACAACGATGTCACAACCAATTCAGAGAATGGGAAGGGAAGTAATGGATTTAATCATCTCTATTTTTAAAGGGGAGAGAGATGATGAAGTACGTATTACATTGGTTCCGGATCTTGTTAAAAGAAAATCAACGAAAGAATTGTAAAAATAGGTAAGACGGATGAATTTGACATCTGTTTTACCTATTTTAATGAAGCGCTTTATCCGAAAGTGACAAAATTGTTTGACTATAAACTTATCTTAAATTATACTGGTAATATAGTTAAGCGGTTACCCTTATATTAACATTATATGTAAGCGTTTAATCAATAATTCTAATTTAGAAAGAGAATATGTAAAAATTATCTTCTATTATTTTACGTTGGGAAAGAAAGTTTTAGCGGGAAGCGAATCCAACGTAGCTAAAATTTAAACTTTTTTAGTATTTAAAGGAGGCCGTTCATTTGACTAAAGAAATACGTATTGCGTCTATAGGGGTAGGGACTTTAGGTTTTTTGCATGCGTCTAATATTCAGCATCGAGTACCGAATGCTAGGATTGAAAAGGTTGCTGCAACGCGTGAGGAAAGTGCGAAACGTGCAGCGGATAAATTAGGAATTCAAAATTGGACTACAAGTCTATCAGAAGTTTTTGAGGATGATCATGTAGATGCAGTTGTGATTACAACACCGAATTATACACATGCAGATTTAATTAAACGAGCTGCTGAAAGTGGCAAACATATTTTTGTTGAAAAACCTATTACCAAAACGATTGAAGAAGCTCATGAAGTAATTGAGATAATTAATAGAAATAACGTCATTTGTCAAGTAGGTTTTATGAGAAGATTCGATCCTACATATCAAGAAGCAAAAAGAAGAATTGAACAAGGGGATATCGGACAGCCAATTTATTTCAAAGCGGTTGGAAGGGACCCGGGTTCTCCTCCAGAATCTTATGTGAAAACAAGTGGAAGTATATTCCATGACTTTACCATCCATGATTTTGATGCAGCTAGATATTTAATGGATTCAGAGATTCATTCGATCAGGTCTGTTGGTAAAGTATTAATGGATGAATATTTGAAAAAATACAATGACTATGATCAAGCGCACTCCTTAATTACGTTTGAATCAGGTGCTTTTGGAGATATCGAATCTAGCCGAAACGCAGGTTATGGTTATGATATTCGTTCGGAAGTAATTGGAACAGAGGGAACGATTCAATTAGGAAGCTTGCGTAATCAAGATGTACAGTTTTTATCACTAAACGGTAACAATAGTAGTGAAATAGTGCCTGAGTATCAAACGAGATTCCGTGAATCCTTTATGAAAGAAATGGAATACTTTGTTGGTGTACTAAATAATGAGAATGAACCAGTGAATACAGCAGTTTCTGCTTTAAGATCTCTAGAAGTAGCTGCTTCTGCTGTTGAATCATGTGAAAAAGATCAAGAAATTGAAGTAAGAAGAAAAGTTTTTGAAGCGATGAAATAAGTATCTATGGGGGGAAGTTTTATGTCAAAAGTAAAAGTTGGGATTTTAGGAGCCGGTGGTATCGCTCAAACACATGTCAATAATTTAAATAATGATCCGCGTGTAGATATTATTGGAATTGCCGATATTAAACAAGAGAATGCAGAAAATCTAGCAAAACAAACAAAACATGCAAAACCTGTTGGAAGCTTGGATGAATTATTTGAATTAGGTGTTGATACGGTTTACGTAACGATACCAAATACATTACATGTCGATGCTGTATTAACATGTCTGGAAAACAATGTAAGTGTATTTTCGGAAAAACCAATGGCAACCAATTTAGCTGATGCAAAGAAAATTAAAGATGCGGCAACAAAATCAGATGCTATTTATAATTTAGGGATGAACCAAAGATATGCCCATGTATTTAAAAAGGTTAAGGGTCTGATAGAAAAAGGGGAGCTTCATCCATATGTTGCCCATATGAAATTGAACCGTGGTGAATTGTTAAATCCTGCTTGGACAAGTAACCCAGAAATTACTGGGGGCTTCTTTTTTGAAACTCCGATCCATTTATTAGATTTAAGTAGATATCTTTTTGGAGAAGCCGTGACGGTTACTTGTGAGGCAAGACAAAGTATTTCAGAAAGTGAACTTGATAGTTTCACGATTTTATTAACATATGAATCTGGAACAATAGCTACTTTTGTAACGTATGCTCACTCTGGTTGGAGTTTTCCATTTGAAAGTTTAGAAGTTTACGGAAAACATTCTACTATTACAACGAAAGATTTAGATCATGTCATGTATTCTCCGGGCCTAAATCAAAAGATTGAAGTTGAAGAATACTTTGATGTGTCTTTTGCTGATAAATGGGGATATGTAGAAGAAGATAGATTGTTTATTGATTCCTTAGTGAATGGATCGAAGCAACCAGTCTCAGCAGAGGATGGTTATCAAACTGCTAAACTTATTGATGCTATTTATGAGAGTGCTAAGACAGGTGAAAAGATAACTTTATCAGAATATAAAAAGGAATTGGAAACGGTGTAAGAGAGTAAAAGGAGTCAACTATAAAAGTTGGATTCCTTTTCTTTTATCTAAATATTTGTTGACTTGCTAATTGCTATAAAATATAATACAAATTAGATAAAGCGCTTAATCGAAATGTGAGGAGGGAAGTACTTGTAGACTGAATGTTCATTTGGCACAATTTGCCAAATATACTAGAAAATATATAAAAGTAATAAATTCAAGAAAAGATTTAACCGCTTAATCGAGAAGGCCATAAAAGTGTGGGTTTTTTAATAAGGAAGTCATTAGGTGTAGTGAAAATTTTTAGACCTCTAAGTATAAAATAAAAGATCCGTTAAAAGATTGTGAATGCAATTACTTTCTAATATGTTGCTAGAAAATAAGGGTTCTAATAAATGAATCCGATTACATAGGAGGGGGACAGGGTTCGTACCTCACTAGTTAATCTTACATCTGGAACAAGGATCCTTGCCCTATTTATGGGAGGAAATATACATGAGTAAAAATGGTTTATCCACGGATAAAACGATGACGATTAAAGAACGTGATAAAAGGCTAAAAATCATAGCGATTATTGCCACATTTGGTGGATTGTTATTTGGCTTTGACACCGGGGTTATCAACGGTGCTTTACCATTTATGTCTATGGAAAGCCAATTAAACTTAAATGCTTTTACAGAAGGTATTGTTTCTAGTTCATTGATTTTAGGTGCTGCATTTGGTGCTTTTTTTGGCGGGCAACTTTCTGATAAATATGGTCGTCGTAAATTAATTTTATGGCTTGCCATTGTATTCTTTTTCTCAACATTGGGATGTGCCTTAGCACCAAACGTTCCAGTAATGGTTATATCACGTATCATTCTTGGGCTTGCTGTTGGTGGTGCTTCTGTAACTGTACCAACATTCTTATCTGAAATGTCACCAAAAGAACGTCGTGGACGTATGGTTACACAAAATGAACTGATGATTGTTACAGGTCAACTTCTATCATACGTGTCTAATGCAATTCTTGGTAACACTGTGGCAGACCCCGGTGTATGGAGAATCATGCTCGTTCTTGCAACCCTTCCAGCAATCGTATTATGGTTGGGGATGTTAATCGTTCCAGAAAGTCCACGTTGGTATGCGTCAAAAGGAAAAATGGGAGATGCGCTTAAGGTTTTAAAACAAATCCGTGACATTAATCAAGCAAAGACAGAGCTAGAAGAAATTCAAGGGAACATTCAAGCGGAACAAAATTATGATAAGGCCTCCATGAAGGATTTAAAAAAACCATGGATAAAAAGAGTTGTGATCATTGGTATCGGGATTGGGGTTGTTCAACAGGCTACAGGTGTTAACTCGATTATGTATTATGGTACGGAAATTCTAAGAGATGCTGGTCTAGGGACTCAGGCAGCACTTATAGGTAATATTGCAAACGGTATCATTTCTGTGCTAGCAACTTTTGTTGGTATTTGGTTACTTGGTAAAGTTGGAAGACGTCCAATGTTGGCAGTCGGGCTAATCGGTACAACCAGTGCTCTAGCATTAATCGGATTATTTTCAAATTTATTTGCAGGTGCAACAGCACTTCCATATATTGTACTAACATTAACCGTTACCTTCCTAGCTTTCCAACAAGGAGCAATTTCTCCAGTGACTTGGTTAATGTTAGCAGAAATATTCCCATTACGTATTCGTGGGCTGGGCTTTGGTGTAGCAGTATTTTTTAGCTGGATGACGAACTTCTTAATTAGTTTCTCTTTCCCAGTACTATTAAGTAGCTTTGGATTAAGTATTACATTCTTTATGTTTGCGATAATCGGTATATTTGCTATAACTTTTGTTGTGAAATTCTTACCAGAAACAAAAGGACTTTCTCTAGAAGAATTAGAACAACGATTTCGTAATTATGACAAGGAAGAGGTGGGGGATATTAAAGAAGCATAATGGTTTCTGTTTTTGGAAATGAAAGAAATTTAATTATGATACGTGCTAACGTATTTCAATTGAAAATACCATCGACAATAGACAACTTGTTGGATAAATAATGGAAAGTATTTTACTATCTATGTATAAATAACGGAGAGGTGCGACCAAAGCCTCTCCGTTATTTATTTTATACTCGAAATAATCTCTCGCAGAAAAAATAAAATTTAAAAAGTCAAAGTATTATTGACTAACTAGAACAATAAGAATATAATATAAACTGTAGATAGAAATTATTTTTACCCTAAAGGTGAAGCGCTTAACCTTTTAAGTGAAGGGAGTAGGAAAATGCAGGAGAATTGTATGATTGTCCAGTCAGGAGGGCCTACAGCAGTCATAAATAATTCTCTCATTGGGATTATTGACGGAATATCAAGAACCCCATTTGATGGAGAAATTTATGGGGCTGTTGGTGGGATTTATGGTTTACTGCATGAAGAATTTGTTAGTTTAAAGAATCTTTCTATCAGTGAACGAAACAGATTAAGGTGGACTCCTGGAGCAGCTCTCGGTACACAGCGTTATAAATTATCAAAAGAGGATATAGAAAAAATAGTACATATCCTTGTGAAGAATGATATTCGGTATTTTTTCTACATAGGTGGAAAATGGTTCTATGAACGTAGCGAAGATGATTCATGAGTATGTAATGGATGTAGAATATAATCTTATTGTTATTGGTATTCCTAAATCAATAGACAATGATGTAGTTGGTACGGACCATTCTCCGGGATATGGGAGTTCAGCTAAGTTTTTAGCAACTTCCATCATCGATGTAGATATGGATATGGGGAGTTACCCGGAAAGCAATGGTGTAACTATAATTGAAACGATGGGGAGAAATTCAGGTTGGCTTGCTGGTGCATGTTCATTGGCTGAGGATTATCTTACTGAAAATAGTCAACTACTTATTTATATTCCTGAAGTTGCATTTGATTTTGTTAAGTGCGTAGATAAGTTGGAAAAGGCAAATCGTGAAAAAAGAAATACGATTCTAGTCGTTGCAGAAGGAATTCGCAAGAAAAATGGTGAATTAGTTAACACGTATACAGAATATGATTTCTTAGGAAGACCAAAATTGGGTGGTGTTTCATCTTATTTGAAAGATATGATCGAAAATGAAACAGGTATTAAAACCAGGTATATGACTTCAAGTGTTTGGCAAAGAAGCAGTATGACTCTCGCTTCGAAAACAGATGTAGAAGAGGCTTATCATTTAGGAATACATGCTGTTCGCCTAGCGAATTTAAACCAAACTGGGATTATGGTCGGCCTAAAGAGAGATCCACATGAAGTGGATTATCATATTTCTTATGAAACAATACAGCTAAAAGAAGTGGCAGAGAAGGAAAAAATTATCCCAACGGAATGGTATAACGTCGAAGAAAATATAATGACATTGGATTTTAAGGATTACGCGTTCCCAATGATTAAAGGTGAAATTGTTCTTCCAATGAAAAATGGGTTACCAATCTATCAACGGGTGATTTAGTATATTTTTCAATTCCAGGAAAGCGCTTAACTGGAAACTATAGGATGTAAATATTTTTTTGAAGGTAGTGATACATTTGAGAATGATTCGCTGTGCGGTAATTGGTGTTGGAAGATTAGGTATCTTTCATGCGAAAAATACTGCTACAAGGGTCAAAGGTGCAGAAATCGTTGCTGTCGTTGCTACAAGGGAAGAAAGTGCAAAGCGAGCAGCAGCAGAATTGGGAATAGATAGATGGTCGATTGATCCACAAGAAATATTTGATGATAAATCCATAGACGCTGTCATCATTGTGACCCCAACGAAAACTCATGCTGAGCTTATTATACAAGCAGCAAGAAGTAAGAAACATATTTTTGTAGATAAACCAGTGACAGAAACATTGGAAGAAGCAGAAGAGGTTATAAAAGAGGTTGCTAGTAATGGAGTAATCTGCCAAGTGGGCTTTATGCGCAGGTTTGATCCTTCATATGCTAAAGCTAAAAAAAGGATTCAACAGGGTGATATAGGGAAACCTCTTTATTTCAAGGGAGTTAGTCGTGACCCAGGTTCTCCCCCAGAGTCCTATATCAAAACGAGTGGTGGTATTTTCTTAGATTTAAATATCCATGAGTATGATATTGCGAGATTCCTTATGGGGAACGAAGTGGAATCTGTTCAATCGTTTGGAGATGTACTCGTTCATCCATTTATGAACAAGTACGGAGATGTCGATCAATCCATTACCGTACTGAAATTCAAAAATGGAGCTACAGCAAGTATCGAAGGTAGCAGAAATTCCGCTTTTGGCTACGATATTCGTGGTGAGGTTGTAGGTACAGAAGGCTCTATTCAAATAGGTTCTTTACAATACCATAACAATATTATTCTAAAAAACAACAAGAGTTACCATGATAATGTTCCGGATTTTCTTACAAAGTTTGGAGATGCTTTCGTTGCAGAGTTAGAACATTTCATCGACTGTGTTCAGAATAATAAGAAACCAATTGTCGATGAAGTAGACGGTATGAAAACATTAGAAGTAGCTGTCGCAGCAACGGAATCATTTAAAATAAAAGAAAAAGTATTTCTTTAATTAAAAGGTTAAGAGGAGGAAATAAGGATGGAAGCTATTTGTGTTGCAAATGAAAAAAGTGGAGTTAAAAATGAAACCATTCGTTTAACAATGTCTCAGGCATTATTGAAATTCCTTGATAATCAATACATTGAAGTTGATGGTGAAGTAAAGAAATTTGTGAAAGGGATCTTCGGTATCTTCGGTCATGGAAACGCTACTGGTTTAGCGGAAGCACTTGAAAGAGAAGAAAGCGATATCACACTTATTCAAGGGAAAAACGAACAAGGGATGGTACATACAGCCACAGCTTACGCAAAACAAAAAAACCGTCAAGAAATTTATGCATGTACGACATCCATTGGACCAGGTGCACTAAATATGGTAACAGCGGCTGGTACAGCTACAGTTAACCGTATACCTGTGTTATTACTACCAAGTGATAACTTTGCAACTCGTCAGCCGGACCCTGTTCTTCAACAAATTGAAGATCCAAGTGATTATACGATGTCTGCAACTGACGCATTCAAACCAGTTAGTAAGTATTGGGACCGTATTGTTCGTCCTGAGCAATTAATGACTGCTTGTTTAAATGCAATAAGGGTTCTAACAGACCCAGTTGATACTGGTGCCGTAACATTAGCTCTTCCACAAGACGTACAAGCTGAAGCATTCGATTATCCTGTTGAATTCTTTAAGAAACGTATTCATACAGTGGAAAGAAGAACTCCAAGTGAAGTTGCCCTTGATCGTGCAGTTGAACTTATTAAATCTAAGAAGAAACCATTCATTATTGCTGGTGGTGGAGTACATTATTCCTTAGCTACAAATGAGTTAAAACAATTTATAGAAGATTTCCAAATTCCAGTAGGAGAAACACAAGCTGGTAAGAGCGCCCTTGCTTGGGATCATCCAATGTATATGGGTGGAACAGGTGCGAATGGTTCAAAAGCATCCAACGTTCTTGCTAAAGATGCGGACTTAATTATCGGTATTGGTACTCGTCTAACGGACTTTTCTACAGCTTCTAAAGTAGCTTTCCAAAACCCTGAAGTTGAATTTTTAAGTATTAATGTTTGCTCGATGGACGCGATGAAGATGGAATCACAAATGCTGATTGCAGATGCAAAAGTAGCGTTGGCTGAATTGTCAGACCGTCTAAAAGATGAAAATTATACATCAGGCTATGAGGCTAGTGAATTATCTTCTTTAAAAGAAGAATGGGATAAAGAAGTGGACCGTCTATTTAATTTGCAAAGTGAAGAAGGATTAGAACAATCCCAAGTAATTGGTGAATTAAATAAGTTTATCGATGAAAAAGATATTATTACTTGTGCGGCAGGAAGCTTGCCAGGGGATCTATTGAAACTGTGGAGAAGCTCTCATCCGAAAACATATCATATGGAATACGGTTTCTCGACTATGGGTTATGAAGTACAAGCTGCACTAGGAATTAAGATGGCGGAACCAGATCGTGAAGCATATGCGATTGTTGGAGATGGAAGTTACTTGATGTTACATTCTGAGCTTGTAACTAGTTTACAAGAAAACAAGAAAATCAATATTGTTTTACTTGATAACCACGGTTTCCAATGTATCCATGGATTACAAGTTGGTCAAGGTAGTGAAGGTTTTGGAAACGAATTTCGCTATCGTAATGCAAGCACGAATCAATTGAGTGGAGAATATATGGAATTTGATTTCGCTGCACATGCAAGAAGCATGGGGGCGAAAGGATATACAGCTAACACGGTAGAAGAACTTCGTGATGCATTGGAGAAAGCGAAACAAGAAACAGTATCTACGTTGATTCATGTTAAGACACTTCCAAGTAAAGTGCCTGGTTACGAATCATGGTGGCGTCTAGGTGTCGCTGAAGTATCGAACAGTGAAAAGGTAAAAAATGCCTATGAAAATATGGAAGAAAAATTAAATCAAGCAAGAAAATATTAAATTATATTCCCTTATCTTTGGAAAAATGAAATGTAAAACAATTATAGGAGGCTAATTATGTCAGAATTACTAATTAACCCGAAAGCAACACCGGATCAAGATGGAAGTGTAATTAAAGTAACACCAGGGGACGCTGGTTGGAAATATGTTGGTTTTGAGGTATACCAATTAAAACCTGGTCAAACTTTTGAAAAGGAAACAGGGGATTTGGAAGTAGCAGTTGTTCTTCTTTCTGGAAAAGCGGATGCGAAAACAAACAAGCAGTCTTGGGATAATATTGGGGAAAGAATGAGTGTATTCGATGACACACCAGCATATACCGTTTACGTATCTTCCGATGATAGAGTAGAGCTTACAGCAATAACTGACTTAGAAATTGCCGTTTGTACTGCTCCTGGTAAAGGAACGTATGAAGCCCGCCTTATTACTCCAAAAGATGTATTAGTGGCACAGCGTGGATATGGAAGCCTTGAACGCGAGATTCATAATATACTTCCTGCTGATAAGCCGGCAGATAGCCTATTTATCTTTGAGGTCTTCACACCGGAGGGGAATTGGTCAAGTTATCCACCACATAAACATGATGAAGATAATTTACCGCAAGAAAGTTATTTAGAGGAAACATATTATCATCGAGTGAGTTCCCCAGAAAATGGATTCGCTATTCAGCGTGTGTATACACATGACAAATCTTTAGATGAAACAATTGTGGTTAGAGATGGGGATTTGGTACTTGTTCCAAAAGGTTTCCATCCAGTATCAAACCCACCAGGATATAAATTATATTACTTAAACGTGATGGCAGGTCCTGTTCGTGAATGGAAATTTACGAATGATAAAGACCATGAGTGGTTACTTGCTAAAAATTAATCATTTAGATGCCCCATACCTATGGGGCATCTAATCCTTAAAGGAGGGGAAACAATGACTTTACAATCTGTACCATTCAGGCTTGGTATCCACCCAATCAACTGGGTAGGGGAAGATGTGTTAGAGCATGGTGATTTTTATACATATGAAGATGTGATGGGAGATATCCAAGCACTCGGTTTTAAGGGAACGGAAATTAGCCGTAAATTTCCTAAAGATAAGGAAGAACTAAAAAAAGCGTTAGATCGATATGGGTTACAATTAACAACGCAATGGAAATCTGTATTCTTCTCAGATCCAAAGAGACATGAAGAAGAATTAAAAGCGTATCGCGCCCATGTAGAGCTTTTAAAGGAATTTGGCTGTAAAGTAATTAGTACAGCTGAAATTGGGGGATCCATACTTAATCAAGATCCAACTCGAGGCGTAGATGAAACCTATGTTCAAAGATTAGATGATGAAGGTTGGAAGTACCTAGTAGAAGGGCTAAATAAAGCCGGGGAAATTGCTAAAGAAAATGGTATGGATTTAGTGTACCATCATCATGCAGGTACCGTTGTGGAACAGCCTGAAGAAATAGATCGATTAATGGAAATGACCGATAAAAATGTAGTGTCTTTACTGTATGATACAGGACACGGATATTATGGGGGAAACGATCCAGTACAACTTTTACAAAAATATATCGATCGTGTGAAATATGTTCATCTAAAAGACGTTAGACAAAACGTGTTAGAACAGGCACGTAAAGAACACTATAGCATTAGAAAATGTATTCGTAGTGGCATGTTTACTGTACCAGGAGATGGTGTACTTGATTTTGAACCTGTCTTTAAGATTTTAATAGAAAACAATTATTCGGGATGGGCATTAATCGAAGGGGAGCAAGATCCTATCGAACATAATCCATATGAATATGCGAAGAAATCAAAAGAATTCATTATAGAAACAATTGAAAAGGTAAAAGCAGATTCTATTACAAAAAACTAATGGAACATAACTAGAGAGGGGATTATGATATGAAAGAAGTAGTACGTACAGCGGTTTTAGGACTTGGAAGATTAGGATATTGGCATGCAGAAAATCTAGCACAAAAAGTAAAAGGTGCTGAACTTGTTACAGTAATCGACCCAATGGAAGGTCGTGCGGAACAAGTAGCAAGAGAATTAGGAGTAAAAAATTGGTCTCAAGATATCAATACAGCTTTTCATGATGATACCATCGATGCTGTTGTTATTGTTACTCCAACTTCTACACATGCAGAATTAATAAAAGAAGCAGCTAAAAATGGAAAACAAATCTTTGTTGAGAAACCGTTAACAAAGGAACTTGCTGATGCGGATGAAGTTATTCAAGTTCTCCGGGAACAAAATGTTAACTGTCAAGTTGGTTTTATGAGAAGATTTGATCCAGCTTATAGTGAAGCGAAGAAAAGAATTGCAGCAGGTGACATTGGAAAACCGTTGTATTTTAAAGGAGTTAGCCGTGACGGAAATGTCCCTCATGAGGAATTTATTAAATACAGTGGCGGAATTTTTCTAGATGTAGCTATCCATGATTACGATATTGCACGCTTTTTAATGAATCAAGATGTAACTTCTGTACATTCTTCTGGAAGTATTTTATTAGAATCCAACCGGTTTATGGAGAAATATAATGATGTTGATCAAGGGTTAACATATTTAACATTTGATGGTGGTGCTACAGGTGATGTGGAAACCATGCGTGTTGCTCCATACGCATACGATATCCGTGGGGAAGTAGTAGGAACAGAAGGATCCATTCGAATTGGTTCCATGCGCAATACAGATGTAAATATTTTAACTGCAAAAGGAAGTACACATGATTTAATTCAAGACTTTCCATCACGTTTCCAAGATGCATATCTACTTGAAATGATAGCGTTTATCGAATCGGTACAAAAAGGAGAAACACCAATATGTACAGCGGTCGATGGGAAAGCTGCACTCGAAATTGCAACTGCAGCAACTCAGTCCTTCCTATCAGGAGAAAAGGTAGAAGTTAAATCATTGAGTCAGAAGAGTTTAATATAATGAAGTTGGCTGAGAGTGAAAATATTTTCACTCTCTAAGCGGCCCGAATATATGAAAGCGGGAACCTGTTACTGAAGAATGAAAATTCGATACTCGTGAGCAGGAATTCGTTACTAAGTATTCAGACCGCGGATTTAAACGTTAGATTATTTAAGGAGGAAGAAATCTATGTCGAAAGTAAAATGGGGTATCTTAAGTGCGG
Organism: Oceanobacillus caeni; assembly: GCF_019037185.1. Classification (GTDB taxonomy): domain Bacteria; phylum Bacillota; class Bacilli; order Bacillales; family Amphibacillaceae; genus Oceanobacillus; species Oceanobacillus caeni. Next base: position 235,325 of record NZ_JAHHXM010000001.1, on the reverse strand, counting down.
CTAATATTGCTTATGAAGAAATGGTACCTGCACTAAGACGTTCTGAAAATGCAATCGTTTCAGCAATTGCGTCAAGAACAAAAGAAAAAGCAGAAAAATTTGAGATTCCAACCATCTATCATTCTTATGAAGAACTTATCCAAGATCCAACTATTGATGCCATTTATATTCCACTCCCAAATGCTTTACATAAAGAATGGGCCATTAAAGCAATGGATGCTGGTAAACATGTATTATTAGAAAAACCTGCAGTATTACAAGAAAAGGAAATGTTAGAAATTAAAGAAACACAGGAAAGAAATAATGTTGTGTTTATGGAAGCCTTCATGTATCAATTTCATAAACAACATGCAAAGGTAAAAGAATTATTAGATTCTGGAATCATAGGGGAATACCAACATGTTAAGGCGCATTTCTCCTATAATCTCGACAACCCAAATGACGTTCGATTAAATAAGGAACTTGGTGGAGGAGCCATGTGGGATGTAGGATGTTATGGTATGCATGCCATTACTCAAATTGTCGGTATGAAACCAGTGAAGCTTTCTATGACTGGTCATATCCATCCGGTGCATGAGGTTGATATCTCTTCCACATGTGTGTTAGTCGACAAAGATAATCGCACGGCAGAAATTTTTTCTTCTATGGAGTTACCTTTCATCGATTATTATGAAATATTTGGTCCAGAAGGTACGATTCGCGTTGATGGTTCTTTCCGTCCAGATCAATCATCTTTGGACAAACGCGGAAAAGTAACAGTGAAAGATAAACAAAATAATGTTATTTATAAAGAAGCATTTCAATCAGATCAGTATTTAGAACAAGTGGAACATTTTCAGGAATGTATCAAAGAAAATAAATTGCCGATATACAGTGCTGATCAATCTCTTGAAATGATCCGTTATATACAGAAGAGTTATGAGTCATTATTTAACCATTCCATACTGACGGAAATACCAGAAGGAAATCTTCTTACTAAATAACTTTCATGGTGACTTAATAAAATAGAAATATACTTGATATATAGGTTGATTAACCGTCTGATCAAAACTTTTTTCACTTAACCCATTATCATAGTGGATAACATCAAGTATTTTTCTTTCAAAAAATGATAAAGCGGTTAATCTGCAGTTTATCAAAGAAGGAGGAGTTTGGTTTGAGTAATTTACTTAGCGAAGAGAAGTTACAGCTTTTAAATGAAAAATCAATAGAATCTAGAAAACTAGTTGTTCATACTGTCCATCACGCAGGGGCGGGTCATATTGGTGGCCCGATGTCAGCTGTCGATGTATTAGTTAATTTATATTTTAATGAATTGAATGTTAATCCAGAAGATGCCAGAGCTGAAAACCGTGATCGTTTTGTATTATCAAAGGGACACTCAGCAGTAGCACTTTATACCGTTTTAGCGATTAAAGGATATTTCCCTATTAAAGAGTTGGATACATTCGATTCCATGGATTCTAGGCTACAAGCACACCCAGATATGAATATTTTACCTGGGCTTGATATGTCAACAGGTTCCCTTGGCCAAGGGATTTCCGCTGCAGTAGGAATGGCCCTTGGTGCAAAGCTTAAAAACAAAGACTTTCGTACGTACTGCATGATTGGTGATGGAGAATCACAAGAAGGTCAAGTTTGGGAAGCAGCAGATGTTGCGGTTAAATATGGGTTAGATAATCTAGTAGTTATTTTAGATAATAACAAATTACAGCAGTTCGGTTGGGGAGAAAGTTTTGATGAACGTGAAGTACCTGTTACAAATCCTTGTGAACGCTGGCAAGCATTTGGTTGGAACGTAATCGAAATTGATGGTCACAATCATAACGAAATTACAAAAGCCTTTAATGCAGCACGTACTGTATCTGGCAAGCCGACAATTATTGTTGCGAATACAGTTAAAGGAAAAGGTGTTTCCTTTATGGAAAATACGCATAGATGGCATTCACGAGTTCCAACAGATGAAGAATTTGATCATGCTGTTCAAGAATTGGAAGCGGGGGTATAACAATGAAAACACTATTATCTGATAAAAAAGTTTCCATGAGAGATGCATTAAGTGAAACGATTTTAAAGTTTACGCAAGAGGATGAGAACGTATATGTGTTGGATGGGGATCTAGCTACTTCAACCAAAATCGACATTGTAGCGAATGAGAATCCTAAAAAGTTTTTACAAATGGGAATCGCAGAACAAAACATGATGAGTGTTGCAGCTGGACTTACAACAACTGGTATCCAACCATGGACTTTTACATTTGCTGCATTTCTAGCAAAACGTGCAATCGACCAAATTCAAGTTCAAATTGCGCAACCAAAATTAAACGTTAAAATGGTAGGTGGGTATAGTGGTCTTCTGACTGGTTTAACAGGTAAAACTCACCAAGCTTTGGAAGACATTGCTATTTTCCGTTCTTTAGCAAACATGGTTGTATTGGCTCCAGCAGATGCAACAGAGGTTAAAAAAGTTATGGAATTTGCACGATCATATGATGGCCCGGTATACATTCGACTTGCAAGAGATGCGTATCCAATTCTCTTCCCTAATGACTACAATTTCAAACTGGGTAAAGCTGTTACTTTAAATGAAGGAACAGATGTAACAATTATTTCTACCGGTACACAAACAAGTCGCTCACTAGAAGCTGCTGAAAAACTTGAAGCAGAAGGTGTTTCTGTAGCCGTCGTTCATATGCCTTCCATCAAACCAATTGATAAAGAAGCAATTATAAAAGCTGCAGAAACTACAGGAGCGATTGTTACAGCAGAAGAACATAGTATTATTGGTGGCTTAGGAAGTGCTGTTGCAGAAGTATTAGTAGAGGAGAAGCCGGTTCCAATGCTTCGTGTCGGAGTAAAAGATCGAAATTCAGAATCTGGTCCAAACGAGCAAATGCTTGAGAAATACGAAATTTCTCCTAATCATGTTGCACAAACAGTAAAAGATGTTCTTAAGAAAAAATAATAGTAAGTAATGCGCAAGCGCCCTTACAGGCTAAAAATGCGACGTCCTGTCGCAACACCTGCACTCGCACGTCCTGTGCTTCGTAGCGCGTACGAAGGTGAAGGAAGTCACGCTAGTCGCTGGGGCAGGACATCATAGGGAAGTAGGGACATGACTAGAAAATCTAATTAGTCTGTCCCTTAACCCATAATATTAATCAATGAAGGAGTGGATGGTTTTGCAAAAAAATATTGTGAAAGAAAAGTTATTGATTAACGGAAATTGGATCGAAACTGAAGATACGCATAAAGTGTATAACAAATATACTGGAGAATTATTTTCTGAAATTGCTTTAGCAGATGAGAAAACTGTTGATTTCGCAATCGAATCCGCAGTTCGTGCTCATAAAGAAGTTGATTTTCCAGTAGAACAACGTTACAAAGTGTTGATGCATACTGCTAAGTTATTAAAAGAACATGAAGATGAAATTGCAGAAATGATTGCAATAGAAGGTGGGAAACCGATTACAGATGCAAGGGTGGAAGTTGGTCGTTCTGTTTCTACTTTAGAACTTGCGGCAATCGAATCTAAGAAACTAGTAGGTGAAATGATTCCTAATCATAGCACGCCGGGTCGTTTCCTATACACGATTAAGAAACCGGTTGGTGTGGTAGCGGCAATTACACCTTTTAACTTCCCGTTAAATTTAGTTGTCCATAAAGTTGGCCCTGCTTTAGCAGCTGGAAACCCAATCATTATTAAGCCTGCATCCGACACTGCGACTACTACTGTGAAATTATGTGAGTTGTTAGAAGAGGCAGGTGTACCTAAAGGTTACGTACAATGTGTGGTTGGAAGTGGACGTACGGTTGGAGAACAACTTTTAAATGATGAGCGAATTGCCCATTACACGTTTACAGGATCCCCAGCAGTTGGAAAACATATTAACCACACCATTGGTTTAAGAAAAGCAACATTAGAATTAGGTTCTAACTCCGCAACTATTGTTCATGGTGATGCTGACGTTCAAAAAGCGGCACAAAAGGCTGCTAAAATGGCAACTGCAAATGCCGGCCAAGTTTGTATTTCAGTACAACGTATTTTTGTTCAAGATTCGGTTAAAGAAGCGTTTATCCAAACATTAGTAGAAGAAGTGAATAAACTTAAAGTTGGTAACCCAGTGGAATCAGATACCAATGTAGGACCAATGATCAGTGAAAAAGAAGCTATCCGTATTGAAGAGTGGGTAGAAGAAGCTGTAAAAGGCGGAGCAAGCATTTTAACTGGTGGAAAACGCGAAGGTAGTGTGTATTACCCGACTGTATTAACCAATGTGAAAAAAGGTATGAAAGTAGTAGATGAAGAAGCATTTGCTCCAATTGTTTCGATTACTTCCTACGATACAATTGAAGAAGCTATTGAACTAGTAAATGATTCTAAATATGGATTACAAGCTGGGATCTATACTTCTGACTTGAGTCTATCATACAAGATTCCTCATTTACTAGAAGTTGGTGGAGTTATCGTCAATGACACTTCTAGCTTCCGTGCTGACCAAATGCCGTATGGTGGCGTGAAAGAAAGTGGAAATGGTAAAGAAGGTCCCGCTTACGCCATCCAAGAGCTTGTTGATACAGTAACAGTGGTAGTGAATTTAGAAGAGTAGATTGATAAAAAGTAAGTTATATAGTTAGAAAAAGTTTAAAAAAATGGGGGAATACTATGACGTTACGATTTGGTGTCATTGGAACCGGTGCAATCGGTAAAACACATATAGATCGGATTACCAATAGATTATCAGGTGGAGAAATTGTTGCGGTGACAGATATTAATCAAAATTCCGCAAAGTCAGCCGTAGAAGAATATGGTATTCAAGCAAAAGTATATCCTGATGATAAAAGTTTGATTGCTGATGAGAATGTTGACGCAGTAATCATTGCAAGTTGGGGACCAGCCCATGCAGAAAGTGTGTTAGCGGCAATTGAAGCAGGAAAATATGTATTTTGTGAAAAGCCATTAGCCACGACCGCTGAGAAATCGTTAGAAATTGTCGAAGCTGAAATGAAGTTTGGAAAACCATTAGTACAGGTGGGATTCATGCGGCGTTATGATCAAGGGTATAAACAAATGAAGAATGCCATTGTGAATAACGAAATTGGTGAGCCGCTAATGATTCACGCAGTACATCGCAATCAATCAACAAGTGAAAATTACACAACTGATATGGCTGTAGTGGATACATTGATTCATGAGATTGATGTACTCCATTGGTTAATCAATGATGATTATAAATCCATTCAAGCCATTTTTCCTAAACGTACAACAAAAGCATTAGATCATCTACAAGATCCTCAACTTTTCATTATTGAAACTCAACGTGGCATTGTGATAACAGTTGAAGTATTTACGAATTGTCAATTTGGGTACGATATTCAATGTGAAGTAATTGGTGAAATAGGAACGATTAAATTACCAGAAGTTCCAACACCAGTAGTACGAAAAAATGCTGCAATTAGTCAACCTATTTTACAAGATTGGAAAGACCGTTTTATTGTTGCTTATGATTTAGAAATCCAACATTTTATTGATTCCATTAGGAAAAAAGGTTACCCAGAAGGACCTACATCATGGGATGGTTATATCGCAGCTGTAACAAGTGATGCAGGAGTAAGAGCGCAAAAAACCGGTCAAAAAGAGTTAATTGAATTAAAAGCTAGACCTGAATTTTATAAATCAAAAAATTCGCCGATACAAAATCTTATGAGCTAGTGCCTAAAGAATCTGTGTTTCGCAATTTCAACCGCATTATAGTGGAGTAAGAAGAATAAATTCTTAGTACGAGGAGGAAATAGTCCATTGAAGATGGGGATTTGCGCTTGGTCCGTTCCAATGGATGGGCCATACGGAGTAAAAGTAGCGGCAGACTACGGTTTTAAAGGAATGCAACTAGATATTGGGGAGCCTGAAAGAGGTTTCCAGCTTTCTTACCCTCATGTACAAGAAGTTTATAGACAATTTGCAAAGGAATATGACATTACATTCACTGCTATATCTGTAAGGCTATTTGATCGTTATGGAATGACAAGAAAAAACGGAACGCCTGAAAAAGATATGGTAATGGAAGGTATTGAAAAAGCAATCCAAGCAGCTGAAAGCATGGACATTCCGATTGTCATGCTTGGAAGTTTTTTGGATGGTGAAATTAAAACCGTGGAAGACTTCGATCGTACTGTAGAATGTTTAATAAACGCTTGTGAACTGGCTGAAGGAAAAGATATTATCATTGCCACAGAAAATTTACTATCTATTGAAGAAAACCAGAAACTTTTTGAGGTAGTAAATAAAGATAACCTTAAACTATACTTTGATACGCAAAATTACTATTTAAATAGAAACTATAATGCAGCGGAAATGGTTAGGGAGCTTTATGACTATATTTGTGAAGTGCATGTGAAAGATGGTAAGGGACATATAAGCGGAGCTCTGTTAGGTGAAGGGGATTCCAGCTTTTTCGAAACAATGGAAGAATTAAAAGAAAAAGGGTACCAAGGATGGGTTCTGATTGAGAATTACTATGACCAAAAACCACTATCAAATGAAAGCGACAAGCCATTAGAATTACTTGAAAAAGATGTAGAGATATTGAAGAATGCAATGGTTTAATACTATAAATTATTTTACGTTACCAAAATAAATTAAAACAGCTAAAGAAACCTCTTTTATAGAACAGTTTTATTCTATTAATAAGAGGTTTTTTAGTAGTTGGGTAGTTTTATCGGAAGAACATGCACATTATATCAGTATTCACACAAAAATATCGGGAATCAACCGCAGGAAGGTTTCAGCAAGCCCCACAAACTAAGTAATAAAAAATATATAGAAATAAGGTGAAAAAGATGAAACTAGGAATTGTTACGGATAGTTTAGCTCATTTGAAATTTGAAGAAATGTTAAAGACGGTATCTGATTTGGGATACGAAACGATAGAAATTGGATGTGGAAACTGGTCTAGTGCCCCACACTTGGACTTAGACGGACTTTTAAATAGTAAAGAAAAGCGGGAAAGTTATCTCCATACTATTGAAAAATATGGTATGAAGATTGATGCATTAAACTGTTCGGGTAATCAATTGGCACCTAATAAACAAGGAGAAGAACATCGAAGAGTAATAGAAAAGACATTTCAACTAGCTGAACTTTTAAATGTTAAAACAATTGTCATGATGTCTGGTTTACCAGGAGGAAATCCAAATGATACCACACCGAATTGGATCACGACTAGTTGGCCACCAGAAAACAAAGAAATACTAGATTGGCAATGGAATGAAGTAGCTTTTCCTTATTGGGAGAAAACAGTTACGTTAGCTAAAGAGCATGGAATCGAGAAGGTTGCCATAGAAAATCATGGTTCTCAGTTAATTTACAATACAGAAACGTTAATGAAGTTAAGAAATCAAGCAGGAAATATGATAGGGATGAATCTAGATCCAAGTCATATGTTTTGGATGGGAGCAGATCCAATCATAGCTGCCAGATCATTAGGTGATGCGATTCATCATGTTCATGCGAAAGATGTTCGATTTGAAAAAGGAATTTATGAAAAAGATGGATTATTAGACACCAAAACAGTAGATCGGTTTACAGAACGATCTTGGAACTTTGTGGCGATTGGATATGGTAATCCATCATTATGGTGGAAAGAGTTCTTCTCAGCTATTCGAATGAGCGGTTACAAGGGTTCCATCAGTCTTGAATTAGAGGATCATACAATAGATACAATGGCGGCATTACACCATTCTACCAATATTTTAAAGGATACTATTGGAAGGAATTTTAATTAATTGCGACTCGAGTATTCAATCTATTCCCTCTTATTTAATTTTGTTAAATTTTCAAAAAATATATTGCAAAAACCGGTTTATATGGTAATATAAGAGAAAGCGCTTAACTGTAGTATAACACTTACTAAAATACATAGAGGAGGAGGGCTATACTTAATTAGTGTCTTTTTATTTAGAATTACTTGATTAGGAATTTATGTAAGCGCTTATTCAAGATAACACGAAGGGGTGAATGATTAGATGAAAAAGATATTTGCTTTACTAGTTTTAGCGTTACTAATAATTGCTGGATGTAGTAGTAATAGTAGCAGTGATAGTGGTAGTAGTAATTCGTCTGGTGGATCTGACAGTGGATCGGGTAGTGCGGATGAAATATCTGTAGCAATGGTTGCAGGTACAGAAACTGCTGCAATTAAACAACTAGTCCCCCAATTTGAAGAAGAAACTGGTATTAAAGTAAACTTAAATGAATTTAACTATGACACACTTTACGAGCGCATTTATAACGATTTACGTTCTAATGGTGGGGCGTACGATGTAGTATTTGCGGATGATCCTTGGATGCCAATGTTTGCTGGTGGTGGATTCTTAACTCCACTAGACGAACTTGGATTTGAAGTGGAAGATGATTTCGCTGAAACATCTCGTAAAGTAAGTATGTGGCCGGCACCAGAGGGCCCACGTCTTCCTGGGTCTGATCCGAATGAAGAACCACGCTTCTATGGTGTTCCATCTGTTGGAAACGTGCAAATGTTATTCTATCGTAAAGATCTTATGGAAGAACCAGAAACTTGGGCTGATGTGGAAAATGCTATTAAGGAACATGCGGGTAAAGATATTGAGTATGGATTCATCCACCGTGGTGCACGCGGTAATGGTATTGCAACAAACTTTAATGCTTTCTTATGGTCGCATGGAGCTGACTTCTTCGATGAAGATTGGAATGTAACAGTGAATAGTCCTGAAGCAATTGAAGCTTTAGAGTTTTACTTAAGCATGAGAGATACTGCTCCAGATGGGGTTGCGAACTATAATGCCGATGAAATTGGCCGTGTAATGGTACAAGGTGAAGGTTTACTATCAATCGTATGGCCATCTTGGGCTCCTGAAATGGAAAAAGAAGGTTCATCTGTTAAAGGGAAAATTGGATACACTTTAGTTCCAAAAGCAGAAGGTAATGATCATGCGCCAATGATTGGCAATTGGATTATGGCCATTCCTGAGGTTTCTGAGAAGAAAGAGGCTGCTCTTCAGTTTATCGAGTGGGCAAACTCTAAAGAAATTCAAAAAGAAGCGGTATTAAATGGTGGAGTTCCAACACGAACTAGTGTGTTAACGGATCCGGAATTACTAGAAGAATATCCTTATTTAGATGCAATAGCTGAAGGATTAAACAATGCTAATTTCCGTCCACGTACACCATTATACTCTCAAATCGAGTCTATTTATGGTACAGCACTTAACCAAGCAATGACAGATGATTTAACGGCGAAAGAAGCTCTTGATAAAGCTGCAGCTGAGATTGAAAAACTAATGGAAGATAATGGTTATTATAAATAATCATTTTAGCAGCATTACGTACTGTGATGCTGCCCTCCATATTATTTGGTTCAAAGGGGAGGTTGAATAGAATGGGTAATCAGGATAATTTGGCACAACAATTCGATATGGAAAGATATGAGGGAAAAGGCTCGAAAAATGTAAAAAGCCCTAAAAACAATCAAAAGCCGGCTAAAATCAATTCCGAAAAAAATTTACCATATTTGTTATTATTACCGACACTAACGCTACTCGCAATTGTAACTATTTTTCCAATCATATATTCATTAGTTGTTTCTTTTTCTGGATATGATACTTTTGGGAATTCAATAGGTTTTACAGGTATCGATAACTACTCTAATGTACTAACAAATGGCGATTTTTGGAATGCGATTTACGTTACTCTATTGTTCACTATGTTATCAGTATCGATTGAAATTACTTTAGGTTTCACCCTTGCTAACATGGTATCTAAAGATGGAAAGGCTATGCAGTATTTACGTTGGTTGCTAATTATACCAATGATGTTGTCCCCGTTAGTCGTAGCGGTTGTTTTCCGACTTATGTTAAATACGGATATGGGAATCATTAACTACTTATTGCAAAGTATTGGATTACCGAAGATTAATTTCCTTGGAGAAGCTTCTTTAGCGTTTGCTTCCTTAGTTTTTGTCGATATTTGGCAATGGATGCCAATGTGTTTCTTAATTATTCTTGCCGGATTACAGGCTTTACCACGTGATCCATTTGAAGCGGCAGCAATTGATGGAGCAACTAAATTCCAAATCATTCGTTTTATCACTATTCCGATGTTAAAGCCAATTATTATTGTAGCTCTAGTGATCCGTACGATGGATGCACTTCGTACGTTTGACCAGGTGTTCGTTTTAACACAGGGTGGTCCAGGAACCTCAACAGAAACAATCAGTTATTTAATGTATCGTTCCGCAATGAAGTTTACAGATTTTGGATTTGCTTCTGCTGGTCTATTTATTGTATTGATTATTACCATTGTTATTTCTACTTTACTAATAAGAATGATGAATACATCTCAGGCTAAAGGCTAAAGGAGGGATAAGGATATGTCTAAATTCAAAAATACGGTTGCTCGAGGAGAATTAGGGTCTACCATATTCCGTTATGTATTCCTAGTAGGTTCCATTCTATTTGTATTATTTCCGTTGTATTGGATGGTCATTACTAGTTTAAAAACGGAAGGGGAGCTATTTGCTAAAGCGCAAACGTTCTTCCCTAAAGAATTAACTTGGGAACATTATTTTGATCCTGTTAATGGAATTTTTGCAAGTGGTAGTGCGTTCCCACAGTTTTTTATCAATAGTATGATTGTTTCTTTCGTATCTATGATTCTCTGTTTAGTAATCGGTGCCTACGCGGCTTATAGTTTGGCACGTTTCAAAATGAAAAATAATCGTAGTGAAAAGATTTCTTTTCTCATCTTAACTGCTCGTATGTTGCCACCGATAGTTGTTGTTATTCCTATGTATCTAATCATGCAACAATTAGGGTTAATCAATACACATTGGGCGATGCTAATTGTGTATACCGGATTTAACTTGCCATTTGTAGTATGGATGTTAAAGGCATTTTTTGAAGAAATTCCGGAAGAACTTGAAGAATCTGCGATGATTGATGGTGCATCTCGAATGAAATCATTCCACATTATAGTGTTACCATTGGTTTTACCAGGGTTTGTAGCGACGTCTATTTTTACCCTAATCTTAACTTGGAACGAATTTATGTTTGCGATGTTCTTGCTAAATTCAACAAACATGATGACACTCCCAGCAGGTATTTCAACATTTATTACGCAGTACGAAACGAACTGGGGCGCCTTGACAGCCGCTGCAACTATATCTATAATTCCAGTATTGATATTCTCATTTATTGCCCAAAAACACCTTGTACGAGGAATGACGATGGGTGCAGTAAAAGGATAAATATTTATAGGAAGGAAGTGCTTTTATGTCAATAGTGAATTGGGGAATTTTGAGTACAGCTGATATCGCAAGAAAATTAACAATTCCGGCTATATTACGTGCTAAAAATGCAGAGTTAATAGCAATTGCAAGTCATAGTGCGAGTGGGAGTGCTAGTTTACAAGCTAAGAAATTTAATATCCCAAAAGCTTATCATAGTTTTGAAGAATTATTAAATGATCCATCAATTGATGCCGTTTACATTCCGCTTCCAAACCATTTACATGCAGAATGGGTAAAGAAGGCAGCTGAAGCCGGTAAACACGTTCTTTGCGAAAAACCTGCCGCACTAACGGTAGAGGATACAAAAGAAATGATAGAGGTTTGCGAGAAAAATAATGTACTTTTCATGGAAACGTTTATGTATCAATATCATCCACAAAATCAGAGAGTAAGAGATATTATTACTACTGGAGAAATTGGGGATGTGAAACTAGTCCGCTCCCATTGTTCCTTTTTCTTAGATAATAAGAATGGTAATTTCCGATTAACGACGGAAACAGGTGGTGGGAGCCTTTACGATGTAGGAGTTTATTGTATTCACACGATTCGTGACATTTTAAAACAAGAGCCTACTCATGTATACGCAAAAGCAATTCATAAGGGAAACCCTGTTGATATTTCTACCACTGGGATTATGGAATTTGACAATGGGGTTAAAGGTGTTTTTGATTGTAGTATGGATATGGCTCAACATATGAGTTATGAGGTAGTTGGTACCAAGGGGATTATTCAAGTCCCAAGAGCATATCGCCCAGATTTATTTAATGGAGAAGGAATTATCCAAGTTATTAGTAATGATGGGGAAGTGAGGAAAGAAATCATCGAAGGCGATGAATATAAATTAGCAATGGAGCATATTTCGGATTGTATGTTAAATCAAGCAGAACCTCGTTATGATAGTAAGAGTACGATTCATAATATGAATACGCTGGAAGCTTGTTTTGCCTCTATAAAATCTGGTACAGAAGTAGAAGTAAGTAGAGTAGATTAATATTTTTTTGAGGTCCTTGGAAAGCGCTTAACCATTTTATGCAGATAAGAGAGTCCTAACTTTCTTATCTACATAAGTTTTTTAATAGTTTTATCGACTAACCACCAGTGGGGGATGAAGGAAAACCCCCACTGATGGAAGTCCTCTTTATTTCTGTTTCATAGAGAATCCAATAGATTCTTAGATGTTACATATGTATTATCTGTTTCTTTTTAGTATGGAGGGGGTAAGGATGAAACCGACAATATATGATGTTGCGAAAGAAGCAAAAGTTTCCATAGCAACAGTATCCAAAGTCATCAATAAAACAGGTAGTATAAGCGATCCGACTAGAAAAAAAGTAAACAAAGTGATCCAGCGTCTAAACTATAAACCTAACGTAGTTGCTTCAGCTTTAACCAAAAAACAAACAGATTCCTTGGCATTAATTATTCCAGATATTTCGAACCCATTTTTTTCAGAGATTTCGAGATTCATAGAGGATAAAGCACACGAAATGGGGTTAACTTTATTTATTTGTAGTACGGATTATAATGAGGAAAAGGAAAAACGGTATATAGAGTTACTGCAAAGCAAACAGGCGGATGGATTTATTATTGCATCTGGGTTCCAAAACATTCACTTAGTAGAAGAGTTTCACCAAAACAATATTCCCGTTACATTACTTGCTCAAGATAATTTAACCGAAAGTTTTAATGTTGTTTCTGTCGATGATTACCGTGGTGGCTTTTTAGCTATTAATCATCTTATTTCGCTGGGGCATCAAAATATTGCAGTAATTGCTGAAAAGGTTCACAGCAGTACGCTTAGGTTACACGCATATCGTGACTTATTAGGAATGCATGGAATGCCAGTAAGCGAAGAAAATGTAATAAGAACGACAGCATCGATACAAAATGGGGAGAAAGCGATGCTTGGGTTGTTACAAAAAGAGGATCGACCAACTGCGGTATTTGCGGCGAATGATATATTAGCGGTAGGAGCGTTGAAAGCAGCAAGAAGTTTAGGGCTGGAAGTGCCAAAAGATATATCCGTCATTGGGTTTGATAATATGATTCTTTCTACAACAACAGTTCCGGAATTAACAACTGTTGCTCAACCAATTAAAGACATGGCAGACAAAATTGTGGATGTTTTAATTAGACAAATCAAGATGCCTCATTTGGCTACGGAAAGAACTTTATTTGTACCTGAATTAATTGTAAGGGAATCAACAGCACAGCCTCCAAAACACCTAAAAAATTGAAAAGTATTAACTAATAATAAAAACATGTGAATAATTGGTATGTTTAAATCTTTTCTATCGAGTTTATTTTTAAGTTATTAACCACTTATTCACAATTAGAAAGAAACGTAGTGATATTCACAATATAAATCACTACGTTTGTTATTGTTATTAATGAATAGTGGATAGTTTTCTTTATGGTAGAATACAAGACTTACCAACAAAATTATAGAATTTGACAAAGATCTACAAAAAAACACTTGACTGAAAACGCATCCACAATTAATATATAATCATAACATGATAGTTTGGTGGTGTAACTAATACTTAGCGGTTAATTTATTATTAAGTATTGGTACGCTTCTGAATGGAGGATGCATAAATGGTGGATATAAAAGTAGGTATTGTAGGTTTAGGTAGACTTGGTAAAACACATGCGAATAATGTTGCTTCCAATATACCGGGAATGACATTAACTGCTGCATGTAGTGTTGTAGAATCAGAATTAGACTATGCTAGAGAACAACTTGGTGTAACAGAAACATATATTTCCTATGAAGAGATGGTTAATAGTCCAAACTTAGATGCAGTCGTAATTGTATCACCATCAGGATTTCATACAGAACAAATTAATCTAGCGATGGAAAAAGGGTTGCATGTTTTCTGTGAAAAACCAATTGGATTAGAAATAAAAGAAATTAAAAAGACAGTTGAAATTATTGAATCCCGTCCCGAACTGGTTTTCCAACTTGGATTTATGAGACGTTATGATGAGTCGTACCAATATGCAAAAGAAATGGTAGAACGCGGGGATTTAGGTGAACTAACGGTTATTCGTTGTTATGGTATTGATCCTTGTTCAGGTTTGGAAAGCTTTGTGAAATTTGCTGGGGCAAGTAACAGCGGTGGACTTTTCGCCGACATGTCTATTCATGATATTGACATAGTTCGTTGGTTCTCAGGTAAAGAAGTAAACCGTGTTTGGGCACTTGGTAAAAATGCTGCATACCCAGAATTAGACGAAGTTGGTGAATTGGAGACCGGCGCTGCAATGATGCAATTAGAAGATAAAACGATGGCTCTACTTGTGGCTGGACGTAACGCAATTCATGGCTATCATGTAGAAACAGAATTAATAGGAACGAAAGGAATGTTACGGATCGGGGCTCAACCAGACAAGAATTTAGTTACGGTCTTTAATGAAAACGGTGTCGTTAGACCTACATCACAACATTTCCCTGAACGTTTCAGAGATGCATTTTTAAATGAAATGAAAGAGTTTGCATCTTGTATTAGAGAAAAACGTCAACCGGGAGTTAGTGCACGTGACGGTTTAGAAGGAACAAGAGTTGCATATGCACTACAACAATCTATTGATACGAAAGAACTTATTGATGTTACTCGTGATTAATTAGTCTCATTTTTGAAAACGTTTGATATTATAAAATTCCCGAGTGCGTTGGGTCACGCCTTTCGCAATTTGGGGAAAATAATTCTTCAATAGATCATGCAGAAAAAGAAGGATGGATAAATTATGGGAATAGTATTTGCCACATTTGTATTAATCGTTGGTGGGATTTGGTTTTATGCATATAAACGAAGTAGAGCAGTAAACATGGATAGTTCAGATGGTTTTTTCCTTGGTGGACGGAGTTTGACAGCGTTTACCATTGCTGGAACTGTAATCATGACAAATTTATCAACAGAGCAACTAGTTGGACAAAATGGTCAAAGCTACATGGCCGGAATGGAAGTAATGGCATGGGAAGTAACCGCTGCCTTTGCGCTTGTATTCTTGGCGCTTGTCTTTCTTCCTAAATATATGAAATATGGTGTGGATACTGTAACTGATTTTGTGGAGATTCGTTACGATACGACTACGAAAAGGATTCTTTCTTTCCTATTCATCTTCACTTACATGACATCTTTTTTACCAGTTGTGCTTTATTCTGGATCACTTGTATTTAATAAAATATTTGCAGTGGATAAGTTATTAGGTGTAGACCCGCTAATAGCCGTGGCTATTATCTCTACTATTACTGGTATTATTGGTCTATTTTATTTACTAGTCGGTGGACTTTCTCTAGCGGCACATAGTGATACGATTTATGGTGTTGCATTAATTGTTGGGGGTCTATCGATTCCGGTTATTGCATTAATTGTTTTAGGTGATGGAAGCTTTATGTCTGGATTAAATTTGGTGAAAGATACAGCGCCTGAAAAATTAAATGCAATTGGTGCAGTTGATTCACCGGTTGTTCCATGGCCTACTCTATTTTTAGGTATGTTCTTTAATAATCTATACTTCTGGTGTACAAACCAAATGATTGTACAAAAAACCCTTGCAGGTAAAAACTTAAAAGAAGGTCAAAAAGGTGCTTTATATGTAGCATTCTTTAAAATCTTTGGAGCGTTTTTCTTAGTATTCCCTGGAATTATTGCTTTTGTTATGTTTGGTGATTCATTAGCAAATCCTGACAACGCTTACCCTGCTTTAATAGAAGCTATCTTACCTGAATGGTCATATGGTATCTTCGGTGCAGTTATCTTTGGTGCAATTTTAAGTTCGTTTGTGGGTGCATTGAACGCAACAGCTACTTTATTTACTTTAGACTTCTATAAACCTATGTTTAATAAAGGAGCATCTGATCAAAAGGTTGCTAGTGCTGGTAAGTTAACAACAATTCTAGTTGGTATTGTTTCTATTATCATTGCTCCATTCATCGCGTTTGCTCCGAGTGGATTGTATAACGTAATCCAACAATTCAATGGACTTTATAGTATGCCATTACTTGCAATCATTGTTTTAGGTTTCTATTCGAAATATGTTACACCACTTGGTGCGAAAGTTACATTCGTATTCCATATTGTAGGATATTTATTATCTACTGCTTTCATAGATGTTCATTATCTATACATCTTTAGTTATATGTTCATCCTTGATGTGTTCGTTCTTTGGTTAGTTGGCAGAATTAAACCGTTAGATAAACCGTTTGAATTCAAAACACATAACAAGGTTGGCATGGAACAATGGAAACACCGTTATACAGTGAGTGCATTGGTTATTGTTACGATGATTGTCACTTATATTATCTTCTCGCCATTGGTTTTGGCTCAATAGAATAATAGAATGAGAAAAGGAAATTAGCGTGGTTGGCTAATTTCCTTTTTAAGCTTGCTTACATGTGAAAATAATTGCGCAATAAGTAAGAAATCCACTTACAATGTGGATGCTTTTGTATGTTTTCAAGTAATCCACTTACAATAGCTGGACTTAAATTTTGATGAAGTAGCTGCTGCTTTATAAGTATTAACGACTCCTTTATGATCGGTTCATCCATTTCATTTATTTTTTGCTCCAGTAAGTCAAGTAGTTGTTCCCGTTTCATTTCTAAATTTAACGTTTGACTAGAAACTTGGAAAAGCTCTTTTGTGACAAATGGGATACTTATATGTTTTGCTAGTAAATTTGTTTTTTCTACGAGTGAATGTGCTAGTAAATCTAAATCCAAATCTAATGTGGTGCTATTAAAGAAAAACAACTCGGAATACATCCCCATAAAACTTTTAATACAATACATAAGATCATATTTTGTATCGGTAACCTTCTCCCCGAATAATCGTTCAATCATCAATAAAATGGTGTTATCAATTAATGCGTTGTAATAACGCATCTTTACAAGTAGATCTTCATTTAAAGAATGAGTTTGCTCTTTAATGAAAACTTTAGCAAAATCTGAATGTTTATGAAGAAATTGAAAGTTCATGTAGTAAAATGAATACAAAAGCTCTTCGTTTTTTGTTGTCTTGACTATATAGTCAATATCAGATGTAATTGCTTCCATAAAGTGATCGATTAACGCAATAATCAGTTCATCTTTTGACTTGAATGATAGGTAAAAGGCACCTTTTGAAATATCGCAGTAATCTGTTATCTGCTGAACAGAAGTAGCTTCGAAACCTTGTTTAGCAAAGAGTTCTAATGCTTTATCCATAATTAACTGTTTTTTACTCATATAATCTTCTCCTGCTTTTATGATTGACAGATGACCGTTTAGTCATTAGTATAGATAAATAGAATTCATAAGTCAATTTAGGTAGGTGAAAGTGTGAAAGGTTTAGTCAATTTTGTTTTAAAAAATAAACTAGCAGTATGGTTGCTAACCATCATTATAACAGTTTCTGGTATTTATTCAGGAACACGTATGAAAATGGAGACCATCCCGGATATCTCCATCCCTTTTTTAATGGTCGCGGATGTATATCCTGGAGCAACCCCTGAACAGGTAATGGAAGATATCTCCATCCCTTTAGAAAAGGCTGTAGAAGGTTTGGAGGACGTGAAAGCTGTTTATTCTAACTCTTATTCTAACATGGCCAATATTCAAGTGGAATATGATTATGGTGTTGATATGGATGAGGCCAAGCGTGCATTGGAAGCAGCATTAGATTCAGTATCCTTGCCGGAAGATGCAGAGGAGCCAACCATTTCAGCCATTAGTATGAATATGATGCCAGTTGTTGCATTAAGTGTTAGTAGTCAGGATGAAGATATTGTTGAATTAACATCGACAGTAGAGGACATTCTTCTTCCAAAAATCGAGAAGATCGACGGTGTTGCATCTGCCACCATTACAGGTCAACATATTGAAGAAGTCGAGCTTGCTTATGATAAAGCCAAGATGGAAGAACTTGATTTAACTGAAGATGATGTCGAACAAATGATCCAGGCAAGTAATTTAGATGTTTCCCTAGGGCTATATGAATTTGAAGAAGGGGAACAAGCTGTATCTATTGACGGCAAGTTCATGACAGTTGATGAGTTAAAGGAAATGCAAATCCCAGTAACACCATCGGAAACAAATCCATCACCATTTGTGAAGCTTAGCGATATAGCTACAGTTAAGGAAGTTGGTAAAGTACAATCAATTTCACGTACAAATGGGGAAGATGCCATTGCAATACAAATTGTCAAAGGACAACAAGCAAATACGGTTAATGTTGTGAACGATGTAAAAGATTTAATAAAAGAAGAGCAGGAAAAGATAGATGGTCTCGAAATCGATATATCACTTGACCAAGGAGAACCGATTGAGGACTCGGTATTTACGATGGTTGAAAAGGCATTATTCGGTGGATTAATCGCCATCTTAATTATTCTTTTATTCTTGCGTGATTTTAAATCTACTATTATTTCCATTGTATCTATTCCAGTTTCGATTTTAATGGCTTTACTTCTACTTAACTGGTTAGATATGACATTAAATATTATGACACTAGGGGCGATGACGGTTGCAATCGGTCGTGTTATCGATGACTCTATTGTTGTAGTTGAGAATATTTACCGGCGATTGCACTTGAAGGGTGAGAAATTAACAGGTCGTGCATTAATTCGTGAATCGACCATTCAAATGTTCAAACCAATCCTATCCTCTACACTTGTAACGGTTGCGGTATTCGCACCACTTATCTTTGTTGGTGGTATGGTAGGGGAATTGTTCATGCCATTTGCATTAACAATGACGTTTGCACTGGCGGCTTCCTTAATTGTTGCGATTACCATTGTTCCAGCACTATCTCACTTCTTATTTAAGAAAAAGTTGTATAGCGAAAGAACAGAACACAGTCATAAAGAAGCTGGTAAGTTAGCTAATTGGTACAAAGGTATCCTTAACTGGGCACTAAATCATAAAATAATTACATCACTTGCAGCTATTATATTATTAGTTGGTAGTCTGGCTTTAACACCATTGATTGGTTTCAGCTTCCTAGGTAGTGAAGAAGAAAAGGTGATGTATCTTACGTATACGCCAGAAGCCGGTGAGTTAAAGGAAGAGACATTAAAAAATATTGAAGAAGTAGAAAAAGAATTATTAAAACGTGAAGACATTGATATTGTTCAATTATCTGTTACCGATAATGGCGATCCAATGGCAGCAATGATGGGCGGAGGAGGAAATGGTGGATTAATGTTCCTAATCTTTGACCCAGACATGGAAAATTTCCCAGAAGCACGTGAGGAAATTGAGGATTATGTGTTTAACATTGGTCAATCAGGCGAATGGAAGAGCCAAGACTTCTCAAGTATGTCGATGTCTACCGATGAACTCGAGTATACTTTTTACAGTGAAGATTTAGATAAACTAAATGAATCTGTGAAAATGGTAGAAGATGTGATGAAAGAGAATGATGGATTAAAAGATGTTTCCTCTAGTACTGAAGACGCATATGTTGAGTATACATTTAATGTAGATCAAGATGAGTTACTGCAGTATGGGTTAACAGCAGGACAAATTGTTGGAATGCTAAGGACATCCTCGACACCAGAAGTGATTACAACGGTTGAAAAAGATGGTGACACATTGGATGTCGTTGTCCAGCAGGAAGAAGCTAAACAACCTAAGTCAATTGATGAACTACTAGCAACAGAAATACCAACAGCACTTGGCACAACAATGCCGCTTTCTGAGCTTGTAAAAGTGGAAGAAGGTACAACGTTAAATACCCTTGCACGTAGTAAAGGAGAATATTACGCAACGGTTTCAGGTACGATCCTTGATGATGATATATCAAAAGCTACATCTGAAGTAGATAAAGCAATTGAGGATTTAGAGTTACCTAAGGGTGTATCAGTTGGTGTTGGCGGAGTTGCTGCAGATATGACTGAGACTTTTACACAGCTTGGTGTAGCAATGTTGGCGGCAATCTTGATTGTATACTTTATCTTAGTTGTAACGTTTGGCGAAGGTCTGGCGCCATTTGCAATTCTATTCTCATTACCGTTTACGGTAATCGGATCATTAGTTGGTCTGTTTATCGCGGGTGAAACCATTTCTGTTTCTGTTTTGATGGGTCTATTAATGTTAATTGGTATCGTGGTTACGAATGCCATTGTACTTGTAGACCGAATTATTCGCATGGAGCACTCCGGCATGGGACTTCGAGAAGCGATTCTTGAAGCGGGATCAACGCGTCTCAGACCAATTCTAATGACCGCAATTGCAACGATTGGTGCGTTAATTCCGTTAGCAATTGGTTCTGGCGGTGGCGGTTTAATTTCGAAAGGACTAGGCGTTACCGTTATTGGTGGTTTAACAAGCTCCACCCTATTAACGTTAATTATTGTCCCTATTGTTTATGAATTATTATCGAAGCTATTTAAGAAAAACCGTAAAGAAATAGAAGAAAACTAAGTTTAATGGAGAAGCTCTTAAGATGAATTGACATCTTAAGGGCTTCTTTGTGTGTTAGTTTTAAAAATAATTACACAAATTATAGCTTCATTTTTCGAAATTTGTTCGGGGAAAGATTCGTGTGTCTCTTAAATGTATTCACAAAATGAGAAGAACTATTGAAGCCGCACTTTAAGGCAATATCGTTAATTGGCAAAGCGGTATTATGTAAAAAGTTTTTTGCTTTGTTAATCCGATAACTAATTAAATACTGGTGGGGCGAATAGTTCATCTGTTTTTTGAACACCCTTGAAAAGTGAAAAGGGCTCAGGTTCACCTGCTCCGAAATATCTTTAAGACCAATATCTTTCATATAATGTTTTTCAATAAACGAAAGCGATCGACTTATTGTTTGGTCTACTGATTCTACTTCCGATTGATTCGAAATGCCATCTAATTCGTAAAAGATTCGTTGTATGATAATAGATGCAGACTGTTCGTTGACATTAGAATTTTTCATCATGCTTAAAATTTCTTCCATGTATTCAGGAATCCTCCAATTATTCTCAAGCGAAAAGACGCATCCATTATAATGATATAATGTATCAAAAAAGGTCTGACTAGCGTTTCCGGTAAAATGAAACCAATTTATAGTAGTGTAGTCTTCTAATGCCCGATAGAAATGAGGGTTATAACAGTCGAGAAAGACAACTGAATTTGCTTTCGCATCATATTTATTTTGATCGTAACCAAATTCCATACTTCCTTCTTTTACATGCATTAATAGATACTGAGGATATGTTTCCCGTTTAATTTCGTATTTACTAGAGCAAATATAGCTACCACCGTTCGATAGGAAATATAATGCTTTCTTTGCAAAGGGGCTCGCTGTATGAAAGTAGATTTCGGAGGGAGGTAAGACTCCTGTTTCATCCATCTTGTTTCTCCTTTCCCTAACGAAAAAACAGAGCAATTTTTTTCAATTAATATAGCAATTTTCAGTAATGACCTATTAACATAAGTATATTAAAATATTGGTATATAGCAAATTAATATAATCGAAAGTAAAAGGGGAGAAAAATAATGGATATAAGAATAGGTTTAATTGGGGCAGGATGGATGGGTAAATCTCATACGAATTCATTTGTAAACGCTTTACTATTATTTGGACCTAAAAGTGGAAAACCCGTATTTGAGCTAGTATCTGACGTAAGTGAAGAGGCGGCTAAAATAGCTGTAGAAAAATTAGGATATCGTCGTTATACATCGGACTGGAAGGATGTTGTGACGGATCCGAATGTGGATGTTGTGGATATTGCTACACCAAACTTCTTACATTATGAAATTGCAAAAGCTGCATTAGAAAATGGAAAACATGTATATTGTGAGAAACCTCTTACACTTTCTGCTGGTGAATCGCAAGAGCTTGCAGAATTGGCGAAAGAAAAAGGGGTAGTAAATTATGTTGGATTTAATAATGTAATGAATCCAGCGACACATTATATTAAAGAATTAATTACATCTGGAAAACTAGGAGATATTATGCGTTTTTCCGGTACATATGATCAAGACATGTTATTAGATGAGGCATTGCCAATTACATGGCGTCATATTAATAAGTTCTCTGGAAGTGGTGCATTAGGGGACCTGGGATCTCATTTATTAAGTGTGTCTCAATATTTATTAGGCGATATGGAAAATGTAAATGCATTAGCGAAAACATTTATTAAAGAAAGGCCAAAATCAGAGGGGTCTTCTGAAATGGCAGAAGTAGAAAATGAGGATTTAATTACCGTGTTAGCAAACTATGAAAATGGTGCGGTTGGTAATATCTCTTCTAGCCGTGTAGCAACAGGAAGAAAAAATTATCTCTCCTATGAAATTCAAGGTACAAAAGGATCTGTTCATTATTCACTTGAACGCTTGAATGAAGTAAATGTGTACTTCCATTCTGATGAGGAAGTGGATAGAGGATATCGTACAGTTTATCTTGGACCTGAGCATAGAGGATTTAATGCATTTAACCCAGCTCAAGGAATTGGAATTGGATTCAATGATATTAAAATACTAGAAGTTCATGAATTGTTATCAGCTGTAACAAACGGAACACCTTATATTTGTGATTTTGCCTTCGGTGCGAAAGTAGATCGAACCATCAATGCGGTCTTAGAATCTGCTAAAGAAGGTAAATGGGTTAGCCTTAAAAAGGCGGTGGAAGCATGAGTGTTCAACTAGGAATAGCCCCATGTTCTTGGGGAGTTTGGTTCCCAGATGATGAGAAGCAAACGCCTTGGAATAGATGTTTAGATGAAATCCAAGAAGCAGGGTACCATGCTATTGAATTGGGACCATGGGGATATCTACCGAATCAATATGAACCATTAAAAGAAGAATTAGCTAAGAGAAACATCGATTTAGTAGCTACTACGTTAATGGATGATTTAACATCAAATGAAAATGTAGATAAAATGATTGCTCAATTAGATGATATGGCAAAATTGCAGGTTCAGTTTTCAACTGCTAAGTATGTTGTATTAATTGATGCAACGTATACAGATTTATTTACTGGTGAGCTTATTCGTCCGAAAGAGTTAAATGATGAGGAATGGGATGCTTTTATTCATAATATTAAGCGAATAAAAGATTACGCAAAAGAAAACTATGGATTAGAAACCGTATACCATCCACATGGAGAAACTCATGTAGAAACAGAAGAGCAAATTGAACGTTTACTTAAAGATACTGATATTCAATTATGTTTCGATACAGGCCATCATGTTTATAGTGGTGGAGATCCATTATCATTTATTAAGAAACATCACGATCGAATTGGTTATTTGCATATTAAAAACTGTGATGTGAATGTGAAGAAGAAAATGCAAGAAGCAAATTGGTCTTTAGCCGAAGCAGTGAAAGAAAATATTTTCTGTGAACCAGATAAAGGTGTTGTTGACACCAAGGCGATTATGAAGGTTCTGAATGAAGCGAACTTTGATGGTTGGGCCATCGTCGAGCAAGACATGTACCCAGCTCCATTTGACAAACCACTTCCAATTGCAAAACGAACAAGGGAATATTTAGAAAGTGTTGGAATGGTCAGTGATATAAGTCAGAATGTATAGAAATAAGGGTGGGTTTTATCCATGAGGATGAAACTCACCTTTTTCTATTTAGGGTATGATGCTTAGGGCCGCTTAAATTAAGCTGAAGCACCACTTCCTTTACTTTCTATTTGGCTATAAGTGACGTAAATCATGAAGTGTCGTGGCGAAGTTGTCACGGACATTAGAAGTGAAAAAGATGTATTAAAAGTCCATGATAGGCGTTCTCACGTACATTTAGAAGTAAAACTGAATATGAAAAGTCCGTGATAGGCATTCTCACGTACATTTGGAAGTAAAAAAGAAGATGTTTTGTCCATGATGACAGGGGAAGCCATGGATGATAAAAGAACAAGATGAATTTCGAGAACCATTCTTATGTTTTCTATTCATTTATCCCACCTAAACGGGCAGTAAGGCTCCCGCCTCAAGCTTCCCGGGAAACAGAGAAGGTAGGTGGGAGATCAACTGCCCGTAAAGGTTCGACAAGTCGGTAGAGGATGGAAAAAACCACTACTTATAAAAGCATAAAAAACTGTAGAAATCTATCTACAGTTTTAATAAATAAGATACAATTGGTCTAGAACTTCATCTTTCTAAATTGATTTGGGGCGAGGTTTGTGTGTTTTTTAAATGTTGTTATAAAATGTGCTGAACTATTAAAGCCACATTTGAATGCGATATCATTTATGGGCAACGTAGTAAAATATAATAACTCTTTCGCATGTGTAATGCGGGTATTAATCAAATATTGATGTGGTGATAGATTGGTATATTTTTTAAATACTCTTGAAAAATGATATGGACTTAATTGCGCATATTCTGCTAGATCTTCAATCGTGATATTCTCCATGAAGTGATTTTCTATATATAGAATGACGCGCCTAATTGCTTCATCTTGTGAATCTGGACTATGGTTAGAGATAATCTCCAACTCATAAAAGATTTTATGTAAAAGAATGGAAGCGGAATGTTCGTCTACATTATTTTGTTTCATGCTAGTTAAAAGTTGATTTATATAGTTAGCAATAGTCCAATTATTTGCAAGAGAAATGACACATTCACTATTCTTATAAAGTAGGTCAAAATAAGCACTGCTGGCATTACCTTTAAAATGAAGCCAATCAAAAGTCGTTCGTTCCAGTGCACGATATATATGATGTTCATTACAATCAAGAAGAATAAGGTTGTTCTTCTTTACTATTTTTACATTATTTTTATAATGAAGTTCCATTCTACCGCTTTTTATATAAATCAATAAAAACTGTGGAAGATTATCTCTGTTAATTTCATATGGGATTGAACATACATAATTGCCTCCGCTTATAAGATAATATAATGCCTTTTTCGCAAAAGGGCTAGCTGTATGAAAATATATTCTTGATTGAGCTAATACTCCTTTTTCAGACACAGTA
Organism: Oceanobacillus caeni; assembly: GCF_019037185.1. GTDB lineage: Bacteria > Bacillota > Bacilli > Bacillales > Amphibacillaceae > Oceanobacillus > Oceanobacillus caeni. The sequence continues at coordinate 210,098 of NZ_JAHHXM010000001.1, read as the reverse complement.
TACCTCCCATGGGACGTTAATATATTAAAATTAGTAAAGCGCTCACCTATTTTAGCAAGATTTCTAAATAATATAGCAGTTTTAAGTAATGACCTTTCTTTCATAGTATAATAAAATAAAATTGTTATCGCAATAATATAAAAGTTTAATAGAGAAAGGAGAGCAAATAAAATAAATTCTTTTACCTCTCTTTTGTAAACGCTTTAATTTTATTGGTATCTTTTAGGGGAGGGTTCATCATTCTGAAATTAACGTTAATCTAAGATTAAAAGATTAGAATAATAGGGAGGAAGACTGATGACAACAAATGATTTGTCAGCGATTGAGCGGAAAAAGAAGCTTTCTAAAATTACTTGGATAGCAACTTTTGGTGGTTTGCTATTTGGGTTTGATACAGGGGTAATTAATGGTGCACTTCCATTTATGTCCTTACCGGATCAATTAAACTTGAACGCTTTTACAGAAGGTCTAGTTTCTAGTTCGTTAATATTTGGTGCCGCTTTCGGTGCTGTATTTGGTGGGCAACTTTCTGATAAATTTGGACGTAGGAAATTAATATTATGGTTAGCAATACTATTTTTCTTTTCAACCTTAGGTACTTCGTTTGCTCCTAACGTGCCGATTATGGTTATCTCGCGTATCTTCCTTGGATTAGCGGTTGGTGGGGCTTCGGTTACAGTGCCAACATTTTTATCGGAGATGTCTCCAAAAGAACGTCGTGGTCGAATGGTTACGCAAAACGAATTCATGATTGTTACTGGGCAGCTTTTGGCCTATGTTACCAATGCTGTTTTAGGTAATACGGTAGCAGATCCTGGTGTATGGCGTATTATGCTTGTTATCGCAACTATTCCAGCTGTCGTTTTATGGATTGGAATGCTGTCTGTTCCAGAAAGTCCTCGCTGGTATGCAGCTAAAGGTAAAATGGGGGATGCCCTAAAGATACTAAAAGATATTCGAAATATTCAACAAGCGAATACAGAACTAAAAGAAATTAAGGATAATATTGAACTGGAAGAAAATATTGAAAAGGCCTCCATGAAAGATTTGGCGGTACCTTGGATTAGAAGGATTGTCCTACTAGGAATTGGTCTTGCGGTTATCCAACAAATTACTGGTGTTAACTCAATTATGTATTATGGCACTGAAATACTGAGAGATGCAGGATTTGGAACACAAGCAGCGTTAATTGGTAATGTTGCAAATGGGGCAATTGCGGTTATCGCAGTTATAATAGGAATTGGTTTACTTGGTAAGTTCGGACGTCGCCCTATGCTAATTGTAGGTCAGATTGGGGTAATCGTATCCCTAACACTTATTGCTATTTTTTCTAATGTTTTAGCAGGGACTGCAGCACTTCCGTATGTTGTATTATCATTAACGGTTACATTCTTAGCATTTATGCAAGGTGCGATTGCGCCGGTAACATGGTTAATGTTAGCTGAGATTTTTCCATTGAGATTACGTGGACTTGGAATGGGTGTGAGTGTTTTCCTACTATGGATGACCAACTTTGTAATTAGCTTTTTATTCCCAATTTTATTAGAATTTGTTGGGTTATCAGTTACATTCTTCGTATTTGCGGTATTAAATGTACTTGCCGTATTATTCGTTGTAAAATATGTACCAGAAACAAAAGGTGTATCACTTGAAGAATTGGAACAAAAATTCAGATCCTATGATACACCAGATAATAAAAAGCCAGCAGGTTTTTAATCGTTCTATATAAACTGCACCTACCATTATTACGGAAGGTGTAGTTTTTTTAATTTCCATAAAATTGATTCTCCCAATCTATCTATTCAAACTCTATTACTCTTAATCGATTTATGGCTAAGTTCATATAAAGTTAACAAAGAAGTTAACATAATTTGATAATAACTATTGACTGAAAGCGATAACAGTATTATTATGTAACCATAAGTTATTTAACTTCATGAAATAGTATAAGATTTAAAGAATCATTTATAAGGATAAATAAACGAGGAGGAATATAGCATGGCTGAAGCTAGAAAACTAAAAAACTTTATTAATGGGGAATGGGTAGAAAGCAAAACTACTAAATATGAGGAAGTTTATAACCCAGCAACAAAGGAAATCGTTGCATTAGTTCCTATCTCAACTAAAGAAGATGTAGACCACGCTGCAGAAGTAGCTCAAAAGGCTTTTGATAAATGGAGTAAAGTTCCAGTTCAAAAACGTGCTAGAATTCTATTTGCTTACCAACAATTATTAGAAAAAAATAGAAACGAGTTAGCTCGCTTAATTACTATTGAAAACGGAAAAAACACGACAGAGGCATTAGGTGAAGTTGGACGTGGAATTGAAAACGTTGAATTCGCAGCTGGTGCTCCTACATTAATGATGGGTGACTCTCTATCGAATATTGCGACAGATGTTGAAGCTGCAAACTATCGTTATCCAATTGGAGTTATCGGTGGAATTACACCATTTAACTTCCCAATGATGGTTCCTTGTTGGATGTTCCCTATGGCAATTGCAATGGGTAACTCTTTCGTATTAAAACCATCCGAAAAAACGCCATTGTTAACTGAAAAATTAGCTGACTTACTTAAAGAAGCCGGCCTTCCTGATGGAGTATTCAACATCGTTTATGGTGCACATGATGTTGTTAATGGAATTCTTGATCATCCAGAAATTAAGGCTATTTCATTCGTTGGTTCTAAACCAGTTGGTGAATATGTATTCAAACGTGGAAGCGAAAACCTTAAACGTGTTCAAGCGTTAACTGGTGCGAAAAACCATACTACTGTATTAAAAGATGCTGACTTAGATCAAGCAGTTAAGGATATTATCTCTGCTGCATTCGGTTCTGCTGGTGAACGTTGTATGGCATGTGCTGTTGTAACAGTAGAAGAAGATGTTGCTGACGAATTCATGGCAAAACTTAAAGAAGCGGCAGACAACGTGAAAATGGGTAACGGACTTGACGATGGTGTATTCTTAGGACCAGTTATCCGTGAAGAAAACCAAAAACGTACAATTAGCTACATTGAAAAAGGTTTGGAAGAAGGAGCTACACTAGTTAGAGATGGTCGTAAAGATGATTTAGAAGGTGGTTACTTCGTTGGGCCGACTATCTTTGAAGGTGTAACACCTGAAATGACAATTTGGCAAGATGAAATTTTCGCTCCAGTATTATCCGTCATTCGTGTTAAAAACTTGAAGGAAGCAGTAGAAACTGCAAACAAATCTAACTTTGCTAACGGAGCTTGTATTTTTACAACGAACACTTCTTCTGTACGTTACTTCCGTGAAAATATTGATGCAGGTATGTTAGGGGTCAACTTAGGGGTTCCAGCACCGATGGCATTCTTCCCATTCTCTGGATGGAAAGATTCTTTCTACGGTACTTTACATGCTAACGGTAAAGACAGTGTAGACTTCTATACTCGTAAAAAAGTTGTAACTGCACGTTACGCTGCTCCTGAATTTAACTAATAAGAACTATTAATCTATCATTACAATACAATTAGACCTCTTTACAGAGTAAAGGGGTCTGTTCTAAAAATGAATACTTTCTATACGTTAAGGAGGAAAAGTTAAATGAGTAAATTACTCCACAAACCTATGCAAGAAACGATATCTGAAGGTGTCACTTTAGTTCATGATGTGAACAAAAAAAATTCAGATTTAAGATATGTTGGTTTTAAAGTGATAGATGTAGAACCTGGTGCTAAATATGAAGAAACATTAGAAAAAGAAGAATGTTGCATTGTTGCGTTAACTGGAAAAATTAACGTAAAAGAAGGCAATGAATCCTTTGAGAACATTGGAACTCGTGAAAGCGTATTTGAAAAGAAGCCAACGGATAGCGTGTATGTTTCTAATGACCGCACATACGAAGTGGAAGCCGTAACAAAAGCTAGAGTTGCCCTATGTTATTCTCCATCAGAAAAACAATTACCAACCAAATTAATCAAAGCAGAAGATAACGGTATTGAAGATAGAGGAAAATATTCAAACAAACGCCATGTTCATAATATTCTTCCTGATTCTGATCCATCTGCAAATAGTTTATTAGTAGTAGAAGTGTTTACGGAGGGTGGAAACTTCTCAAGTTACCCACCACATAAACACGACCAAGACAATCTACCTGAAGAATCATTTTTAGAAGAAAGCTATTATCATGAAATGGATCCACCACAAGGATTTGTCTTCCAGCGTGTCTATACAGACGATCGTTCATTAGATGAAACCATGACTGTGGAAAATGGTGATGTTGTTGAAGTTCCTGTTGGCTACCACCCAGTAGGAGTACCTGATGGTTATACATCTTATTACTTAAATGTAATGGCAGGCCCGACACGTATTTGGAAATTCCATAATGATCCAGACCATGAGTGGATTTTAGACCGTAAATAAGATTTTCTTTTTTGAGAGGGGTAAACATAATGAGTATTGAATTCAACCAAGATAGAAACTATGACATTATTGCAATTGGCCGTGCGTGTATCGACCTTAATGCAGCAGAATATAACCGTCCAATGGAAGAAACCATGACTTTTACGAAATATGTTGGCGGATCGCCAGCTAACATTGCCATCGGAAGTTCAAAATTAGGATTAAAAGCAGGATTTATCGGAAAAATTCCTAATGATCAACATGGTAACTTCATTAAGCAATACATGAGTGAAGTAGGAATTGATACTTCTAACATGGTTGTGGATCAAGAGGGACATAAAGCAGGTCTTACTTTTACAGAAATTAAAAGCCCAGAAGAATGCAGTATTTTGATGTATCGTGAAGACGTTGCTGACCTTTATTTAAATCCTGATGAAGTTAATGAAGATTATATTAAACAATCCAAAATTTTATTAGTTTCTGGTACAGCCCTTGCTAAAAGTCCTTCCCGTGAAGCGGTTATTAAAGCAGTGAGCCTAGCTAGAAAAAATGATGTAAAAGTAATTTTTGAATTAGACTACCGTCCATACACTTGGGCTTCTAAGGAAGAAACAGCTATCTATTACTCCTTAATTGCAGAACAATCCGACGTTGTAATCGGAACTCGTGATGAGTATGACATGATGGAAAACCTTGAAGAGGGCGAAGGAAATAACGAAGCTACTGTGAACGATCTATTTAACCATAGTCCGGAGCTACTTGTTATTAAACACGGTGTGGATGGATCTTATGCATATACGAAAGCCGGAGATGTGTACAGAGGTCTTGCCTATAAGACTCAAGTATTAAAAACTTTCGGTGCTGGAGATTCTTATGCTTCTGCATTCTTATACGCAATTGTCAACGGAAAAGACATTGAAACAGCGTTAAAGTTCGGCAGTGCATCTGCAGCTATCGTTGTAAGTAAACACAGTTCTTCTGAAGCAATGCCAACCGTTGAAGAAATCGAAAGTTTAATTGCTCAACAAGGTTAAATCTACAGGGAAAGGTTGGATTTAAAGAATGGGTAAAAAAATTAGATTAACAACTGCTCAAGCATTAGTTAAATTTCTAAATCAACAATATATCCATGTGGATGGGGAAGAATTTCCTTTCGTAGAGGGAGTCTTCAATATATTTGGACACGGTAATGTTCTTGGGATTGGTCAAGCTCTTGAACAAGAAGCTGGTCACTTAAAAGTAATCCAAGGTAAAAACGAACAAGGAATGGCTTTAGCAGCAGTCGCTTATAGTAAACAAATGTTACGCCGTAAAATTTATGCGGTGACAACATCGGTAGGGCCTGGATCTGCTAATTTAGTTACTGCAGCAGGTACTGCTCTTGCCAATAATATTCCCGTCCTATTCTTACCAGGAGATACTTTTGCAACGAGACAACCAGATCCAGTATTACAACAAGTAGAACAGGAATATAGTGCAGCAATTACAACTAACGATGCATTAAAACCAGTTTCTAGATATTGGGATCGTGTAACTAGACCTGAACAGTTAATGTCTAGTCTAATCCGTGCATTTGAAGTGATGACAAATTCTGCAACTGCTGGTCCTGTAACGGTTGCTATTTCCCAAGATGTAGAGGGAGAGGCATACGATTATGATGAAGCTTTCTTTAAAAAACGTGTTCATTATTTAGACCGTAAAGCACCGGTAGAAAGAGAGATTCAAGGTGCAATAGAATTAATTAAAGCAAGTAAAAAGCCGCTTATTTTAGTCGGTGGCGGTGCAAAATATTCGGGTGCTCGTGAAATATTAATGGAACTATCCGAAAAACATCATATTCCATTAGTAGAAACGCAAGCCGGAAAATCTACAGTTGAAGCAACATTTAAGAATAATCTAGGCGGAATGGGTGTTACTGGCACACTTTCTGCAAATAAAGCTGCGAAACAAGCTGACTTAATTATTGGTATTGGTACGAGATATACAGACTTTGCGACATCTTCCAAAACTGCTTTTGATTTTGATCAAGCCAAATTCTTAAATATCAATGTTAGTCGTATGCAATCTTATAAATTAGATGCTTTCCAAGTAGTAGCAGATGCGAAAACAACTCTAGAACAATTGGCGCCATTATTGGAAGGATATGTTTCCGAATTTGGTGATATCATTTCAGAACTTAAAGCGGAATGGTTAAATGAACGCAACCGTTTAGCAAACGTTGAATTTAATCGTGAATCCTTTGACCCAGAAATTAAAGACCATTTCTCTCAAGAAGTGCTTAACGAATATGCAGATGCTCTAGGTACAGAACTTGCGCAAACAACCGCACTCCTTGCGGTAAATGAAGCGGTAGATCCAGATAGTAACGTCATTACATCGGCAGGTTCTCTTCCAGGAGACATGCAACGAATTTGGAATCCAGCTGTTCCAAATACGTACAGTGTGGAGTACGGTTATTCTTGTATGGGGTACGAGATTTCTGGTGCGTTAGGAATCAAACTAGCTGAACCTGAAAAAGAAGTCTATTCCTTTGTTGGTGATGGAAGTTTTCTCATGCTTCATTCCGAATTGGTTACATCTATTCAATATAACCAAAAAATCAATGTCGTTTTATTTGATAACTCCGGATTTGGTTGTATCAATAACCTTCAAATGGGGAATGGAATGGGAACCTATTTCACAGAATTCAGAACCCATGATAATCAAATAATGAATATCGATTATGCAAAAGTAGCAGAAGGTTATGGTGCAAAAGTTTATCGTGTCAATACTGCCAGTGAACTAAAAGCTGCAATTGAAGACGCGAAGAAACAAACTGTATCTACTTTAATTGAAATTAAAGTATTGCCTAAGACTATGACGGAGGGTTATGAAAACTGGTGGCATGTAGGTAATGCTGAGGTTTCCGAATCACCAAGTATTCAGAAAGCCTATGAAGAAAATAGTAAAATGCTTGAAAAAGCAAAACAGTACTAAATATATATACTTTATCCCACCTTTACGGGCAGTAAGACTCCCACCTCAAGCTAACGGGGAACAGAGAAGCTAAGTGGGAGATCAACTGCCCGTAAAGGTACGATAAGTGCGACTAACCATCAATGGGGACAGGTGGAAAATCCCCACTGATGGAAGTTTTCTTTATCCGACAACGATTCCTTTGTTGTCGGAAACTATCATACTAGCTTAGAAATCTAACGTACGAAAAAGAGGCGAAGAACGATGACTAACAAAATTCATTGGGGAATTGCACCTATTGGTTGGAGAAATGATGATATTCCCGAAATTGGTCAAGACAATACATTAGGGCATCTGTTAGGAGATATTGTAATAAGTGGATTTGAAGGAACAGAAGTTGGGGGATTTTTTCCAGAACCTGATGTTTTAAATAAGGAAGTTCAATTACGTGACCTTAAAATAGCAAGTAAATGGTTTTCTAGTTACATTATTCGTGATGGTATTGAAGAAGCTTCAAAAGCATTTCATGATCACTGCGATTACTTACAAAAAGTAAATGCAGATGCAGCCGTTGTTTCTGAACAAACACATAGCGTTCAAGGTTTACGAGATACAGATGTTTTTGCTAATAAACCATATTTTTCGGATGAAGAATGGGATTTATTATGTGAAGGATTAAATGAACTTGGGAAAATTGCCAAGGCATATAATCTAAAACTAGCATATCACCATCATATGGGAACTGGAGTGCAAACATTAGAAGAAGTAGATCGTTTAATGGAGAATACAGATCCAAATCATGTTCATCTATTATATGATGCTGGTCATATTTTTGTTTCAGATGGTGACTATATGACACTTTTAACCAAACATATGGATCGCATTAAACATGTACATTTTAAAGATGTAAGAGAAAATATAATGAAACAATGTAAAGAAGAGGGTAAATCCTTCTTAGGTTCTTTCCTAGAGGGAATGTTCACTGTACCAGGAGATGGCGTAATTGACTTTACGGAAATTTACCAGTTTCTGATTGACAACGATTACAAAGGCTGGATTGTCATTGAAGCAGAACAGGATCCTGCCAAAGCCCATCCATTAGAATATGCACTTAAAGCAAGGAAATATATTGACGAGAATTTACTTCAAAAAAAGTTGTAACGAACTAATTATAAATTTATCCCCTTGGAAGATAGTTGAGGTGTAGAGGATGAAATTAGCTTATAATGTCGCAACTACGAAAGGAAATGCAACGTTAGAACAAGACTTGGAACTTTGCGAAAAGTATGGATTTGACTTTATTGAAATTCAAATGTGGAAATTACCTGCCTATTTAGAGAATCATAGTCTCGATGATTTAGCAGGGTTTTTCCGTACTCATCATTTGAAATTACTTTCACTTAACGCGTTAGAGTTTTTTAACAATCGATCTAAAGAAGATGAGGAACAAATTATTCAAACATTTAAGGAATGGCTCGAGATTGGGAAAAAATTAGGTGCACCATATATTGTGGCTGTCCCTAACATAACTGAGGAAAAGATCCTGCTTGAAGACATTAAGAAAAGTTGTGTCAAAATGTTAAGGGAGTTCTCTGATTTAGCTAAAGGTTATGGGATTAAAATAGCTTTTGAATTTATCGGTCACCCCCAAGCTACTGTAAATACGTTTAAGCAAGGATATGAAATTGTACAAGAAGTTAATCGTGATAATGTCGGGTTGGTACTAGATTGTTTCCATTTCCATGGTATGGGTTCTAGATTAGATGAATTAAAACAGGCGGATGGTTCAAAAATTTTCCTTTTACACATCGATGATACAGATGATTATCCAATCGGAATTTTAAGAGACGAAGATCGCTGCTGGCCAGGACAAGGTGCAATTGATTTAGATGGAATTTTATCTACTTTAAAAGAAATTGGATTCCATGGCGAGGCTTGTTCCATCGAATTATTTAGACCGGAATATTATAAAATGAATCCCGAAGAAGTGATTAAAACATCGAAAGAAACGATGGTAGATGTGCTTTCCAAACATTATGAAGTAAAGGGGTCCATTAATCAATAATATTTTTTAAAAACGAGAGAAGTGATATAAATGTTTGTTTCTATGAAAGAACTTCTTAATGAAGCAAAAAATAAGTATGCTATTGGTCAATTTAATATGAATAATTTTCAATGGGTTCAGGCTATTTTAAAAGCAGCAGAAGAAGAAAAATCACCCGTTATTATCGCTTCCTCAGATAGAATCGTGGATTACTTAGGTGGTTTTCGCTTAATTGCCTCAACTGTTGAAAAAATGATAGAAGAAATGAATATTACAGTACCTGTTGTGATGCATCTTGATCACGGCTTAAGTGTAGAAAGATGTAAGGAAGCCATTGATGCTGGTTATAGTTCTGTAATGTTTGATGGCTCGAAATATTCAATTGAACAAAACATCAAAATGACAAGTGAAGTTGTTGCATATGCAAGTAGAAAAGGTGTTTCAGTTGAAGCTGAAGTAGGTTCTGTTGGTGGAACAGAAGATGGTGTAACTGGTGGAGTAGAATATGCTAGTCCAATAGAATGCGAACGTTTAGTGAAAGAATCAAAGGTAGATGCTTTAGCTGCGGCGCTTGGATCGGTACACGGTCCATATCAAGGAGAGCCTAAATTAGGTTTTGACGAAATGAAAGAAATCTCAGAGCTAACGGATGTTCCATTAGTATTACACGGTGGTTCTGGAATTCCGGATTATCAAATTAAAAAATGTATTGAATTAGGACACGCTAAAATTAATGTAAATACAGAATGCAATGTAGCATGGGCTGAAACAGTACGCCAAATTCTTACAAATGACAAAGAGTTGTTCAACCCACAATCTATCCTAATACCTGCAATGGATGCTATAACAGAAGTGGTAAAAGAAAAAATGCAATTATTCGGATCCTCTAATAGAGTAAAACAATTGATAAGATAGATGGATGGGTTACAATGGAGAAGGGGATGTTTTATCCCAACTAAACGGGAAGTAAGGCTGCCACACCAAGCTTTTTGTAAAAAAGAAGATCAACTACACTAAAGATGCGATAAGTGCGACTAACTATCAGTGGGGGATGAAGGAAAAATCCCACTGATGGAAGTCTTCTTTACGCAGCTTCTTCTTTTGGCAGTTAGAGAAAAAATCTTTCCCGTCTAGGGGTCCGATTACTCGCCGTATAAGTGCAACTAAGGCATTCACCTAACCTAATAGCGATTGCTAAGTTGCTAAGTTAAGTTTTAAGTGAGGGAAGGAATGATAGGAATGACAAAAGTAAAATTAGGTAAAACGGATTTATGGGTTAACCCAATTGGACTTGGCACAAATGCTGTTGGTGGCCATAACCTATATCCGAATTTGGATGAACAAGTAGGTATTGATCTAGTGAAAGCCGCAATCAATCATGATATGAATTTCATTGATACAGCATTCATCTATGGAATTGGTCGTTCAGAGGAATTAGTTGGTCAGGCTATTAAGGAAACAGGTAAGCGTAGTGAAGTAGTACTTGCAACTAAAGGTGCTCAACGTATTGTGGATGGAAAAGTAGAAATTGATAATTCGCCAGAATTCATGAAGCAATCGGTTGAAGCTAGCTTAAAACGTTTAGATACGGATTATATTGACTTGTACTATATTCATAATCCCGATGGTAAAACTCCACTTTATGAGGCGGTAGGAGCCCTACAAGAACTAAAAGATGCTGGGAAAATTCGTGGAATCGGAACATCTAATTTAACGCCTGCACAACTTGAGGAAGCAAACAAAGATGGCTATGTAGATGTATTCCAGGGAGAGTATAACTTATTAGCTCGTGGTGCGGAGAATGACTTTTTCCCATATACGTTAGAACATAATATTGCTTTTATTCCATTTTTCCCATTAGCTGCTGGAATCTTAGCAGGGAAATATAATAAAAACACAAAATTCCCAGCTGATGATTTAAGACATAACATGCCACATCTTCAAGGTGAAGCTTTCGTACAAAACCTAGAAAAAGTAGAAGTGTTACGTAACATTGCGAATGAAAAAGATGCTGAAGTCGCTTCTATAGTTCTTGCATGGTATTTGACCCAAGACGCGATAACCGCTGTTATTCCAGGTGCGAAAAACCCAGAACAGGTATTGAAAAATCAAAAGACACTGGACGTTACTCTTACTGAGGATGAAATAGAGGAAATTAATCGTGTTTTCAGCTAAAGTTAATATTTAAACTGTGGACTAATTACTGGCCGTGATGGTCCGATAAGCGCGACTAACCATTAGTGGGGGATGAAGGAAAACCCCCACTGATGGCATTCTTCTTTATCCGCCTTAACTGGTTGGATGCCCCCTACTGAATGAGTTTCACTTTATTACGAAACAAGCCTTTTTATTTAACCGCTTTTACAGTGATTGCTTTCGTATAATTATTCGTAAGACATCCTTCGATATCACTTTTCTTAAGCAAACCTAACTCAATGGCGGCATGAATCTTTTCGCTATCTGGTGTTTTAACGATTTGAATTAAATCATTCATATTTAATTCTTCTAGTTTTTCCACGGTATCCTTCTCCGCCCACTTTTCTGTTTTCCGAACTTGTCTTTGTAGTTTATATTGTTCTTTGATTAATTCGCTTTTTTCGTTCTCCCCATACTCATTATCAAAATATGTATGAAAGATCTTCTTTAATTGGTTAATTTCTGCTTCGATTTTTTTCTTTACCAGATTTAACTCATAATATCTTTCTACCATTTCCTTTGTGATTAGCTCTTCCATTTTAACTCCTCCTTTGAAATTGTTAATAAATTCTATGGAAATGGAAGGGGGAATATGTCATAGGAATAAACTTGAGTTAATTGCTGGGAAAACATCTTCTTATGCATCTATCCAAATGCCTTGCGAATGCCAGTGTACCCATTCAAGGAAATATTAAAATAGGACATACTCATGTAGAAATGCTGCTTGAAAATAAGGATAATAAATATGATGGGATAATTAAACAATATTCACTTGATTAATATAAAGTTATCTAATCTATAAAAAAAAGGTTTTTAAAAAAATCCGGTGAAGATGACACTACGATGTTTCTAGCTGGCAATAGCGCATTTAGCCGACTTCGAACCTTTTTATCCTCCTTTTTGAACACCTACTAAAAAAGTAAAAATGGAATTAAAATAATAAACTTTTAGAATTCAATTGACAATTCACTTTTATATACTATAATAAAGATAATAGGTACTAAGGAGGAGATAAACTTACATAAAAAACAGAAAGATAGGATATTCAAACTATTACTTTAAAACTAATAATTGTCGGAATGGATGTATTGCCTCATTTGCCTCGAATGCCAGTACAGTACTGTGTAGAGTGAATGGACAATATTTCAGTATTATGACGTTACATCATTGTAACCGTCAAACCTCTGAATAAAAGATTTCTACTAATTATTCACCGTTTACTCCTTTTTAACACTTTATTCTTGGCCTTCAAAGAACAACTTCTGTCAAAATACTAAATATCCATTTCACATATTCAAACTATTCTAAGGGACCTTTTGTAAAATTAAATAGAATAATATTATTTTCATAATCATACTTATCATTTATCAATAACATCAGAAAGAATACTGGCTGATTCTATGAATTAGTTGTTATTTGTATGCGGTAAAAATAATACTTATTACCTTCGTTTCATATTTTTGGTCAAAGATGAAAAGGTGTTCCTTAGAAAGTTAGCCCACATTCTTCTTACATAACCTCCAAGTCATAAGTGAAAAAGATAGTAGTACCTAACTGCTGTCTCTTCGTTAAATAAAACAAAAGCTGTCGTCCCCCGACAGCTTTTGTTTTTTATCTTTAGTTAATGTTTTATCCCACCTAAACGAGCAGTAAGACTCCCACCTCAAACTTCTGGGGAAACAAAGAAAGTAAGTGGGAGATCAACTTCCCGTAAAGGTCCGATAAGTACGACTAACTATCAGTGGGGGATGAAGAGGAAAACCCCACTGATGAAAGTCTTCTTTACCCCAGCTAAACTGGGATTACCCAAAAGAAAAACGAACACCCTCGATCAGATACTAACGAAGATGTTCGTTTTCTAACTTTAATAAAATCGTTTAAAACTATCGAAATGCTTACTCCAATAAGGATTATCTAAACTTACAATAGATACACCGGAACTTGTACCAGCTTGGAGGAATTTATTATCTCCAAGATAGATTCCCATATGAGAAATACCAGATCGATAAGTTCCTGAAAAGAAGACTAAATCCCCAACTTGTGGATTGTTCACGTAATAAGAGCGTTCAAAATAACCATCCGTAGAAAGACGATTTATTTTCTTTCCAGCTTGATTGTATACGTAATAAATAAATCCGCTACAGTCAAATCCACTAGTAGTTGTACCGCCCCATTTGTAAGGGATGCCTATTAAACTTTTTCCAACACTAACTAGTTTGTTAACATCGTAGTCTACATTTGTATTTGTAGAAGAGCCAGTCTTTGTACTTTTTACAGAACCAGTTGATTTCTCTTTCGTAGCACCAATGCTTAATTTTTGTCCAATGTATATCATATCAGACGATAAGCTATTCCATTTCTTAAGATTAGCGACACTAACCCCATGTGCCTTACCAATTTTAGAAAGGGTATCTCCTGATTTGACCGTATATACAGAAGCTTTATTTCCATCTTGTTTACTAGCCGAAGATGATGTACTAGTTGAAGAATTGTTACTAGATTTACCAGCTATGTTTAATTTTTGACCAACATAGATCAAATCAGAACTTAGATTATTCCATTTCTTTAGATTAGCTACAGAGACATTATACTTTGCACCGATCTTAGAAAGAGAGTCTCCAGCTACAACGGAATAAACAGTAGAAGAGCTGACTTTAGTTTCTTTTTTTCCGCTTGTTTTCGTATTTTGAGATTCTTGTTTACTTACAGTTAGCACATTTCCAGGGAAGATAAGAGTAGTATCTAATCCATTCCATTTCATTAAATTAGTAAGGGATATATTATGTCTTGACGCAATTCCACTTAAAGTGTCCCCAGCTTTAACTGTATATGTATTAGAAGTGCTTTTTGAGCTTTCTTGTTTTTTCGATGCAGTATCCTTGGCTGAAGAACTTGCTGAACCTGTTTCTAGTACTTGATTTGGAAAAATCAAATCCGAGGTTAAGTTATTTATCTTTTTCAAATTCGTTACTGTTGTATTGTGTTTCTGAGCAATAGTCCAAAGTGAATCTCCGCTCTGTACCTTATGAGATGCTGCTTCAACTTGATCCGCTCCGACCATAGCCGATGCAATTGCTGCACCTGCTGTAACCGACATGATTACTTTTTTATTCGCCAATTTTCACTTTCCTCCTACTAAACTTGTCAATAATAAATCTATTATACCATTTTTTTCTAAAAATAGTAGAATTATCTAGGAGAATTTAGTATAGAATTTAATTGAAAAAGTAGAATTATAGGTTTTAGGCGATTGTACCGCACATAAAAAAGGAATCAACTAACATGTTAATTCCTTTCAATCTAAAAACTTATACATATTTATTACGGCCTGCACCTAGTCCAAATATAAGAACAATTACAGAGTCTATTAAGATGACAATTAAAGGAAGCGTCCATCCATTGGAAATATCGTTCAGAAAACCGATTAATAACGGACCTGTTGCGGCAAGTAAATAACCTAGTGTTTGAGCCATACCTGATAATTCCGCGGCTTCAATTGCCGTTCTTGCACGAAGTCCGATTAATGTTAAAGCCAGTGAGAAAGCTCCAGCTAGCGTAAATCCGATAAATGTACAACTAATAACCATCATTGTAGTTGTTGTACCTAATAAAAGTCCCCCATAACCAAGAAACGAACTAATAATGATAGAAATAACGACTCCCTGTTGATTACGAAACTTTTCTGCTATAACTGGAACGAGAAAACTTGCAGGAAGTCCTATAAACTGTGTGAAAGATAACATCCAACCCGCTGTAGCCATACTAACCCCTTGGTCATTTAAAATGGTAGGTAACCATGAAATCGTTGAATAAAACAAAAACGACTGCGTACCCATGAATATAGCAACTTGCCAAGCTAGAGGTGATTTCCACATTTTTTTATTCGTGCGGATAAACTTTCTCTCCATATGCTGGTCAGAATTTCCCTTTCGTGCCAAATAGAAAATATTAAATAGTGCAAGAAGCGTAGGTATTCCCCATATAAATAAAGCGACTTTCCAACCGAGATTTAATCCATCCGCAATTGGAACGTTGAGACCAGAGGCAGCTGCAGCAATAACTCCCATTGCTGTTGTGTATAAACTAGTCATTAAACCTATTTTATGAGGAAACTTATCCTTAATAAAACTAGGCAATAATACATTTAATACCGCTATTCCTAGTCCGACTAATAAAGTTCCTGAAAAAAGAAGGATTACAATAGAATTGGAACGTATACTAATTCCGATAAATAACATAAGTAATCCAATTAACATTGCCCATTCATTAGATAACCGATTTGCTAAACTTGGTGCTAACGGTGACATAATCGCAAATGCAATGACTGGTAAACTTGTTAATAATCCAGCACTGGAGCTTGATAAACCAACATCTGCTTGAATAGAACCAATAATAGGCCCAACAGATGTAATAGCTGGCCTTAAATTTAATGCGATTAAAACAATACCACTAATTAATAAGAATGAATACACCTTATTTGTCTGCTGTTTTGAACGCTCTATCTCCATACCGAAAAACCCCTTTCACATTATTAACAATATAGCACATTCATTGAATCTTCAAAATAGATAAATGAAAAAGGGCTTTTGTTATAAAATTTGTATGGCGTTGGATAACTTAGGTACAGAAATAGCCACGTCCGGCTCCAGCGCCCAGCGACTAGCGAGACTTCCTTCACCTCCGTACGATAAGTCAACATCGACTCACTCCGTTCGTCGTGTTTCCTTTATCTCCTGCGGCTCAGTCCAGTCCGTACGTCGCTAAACGGGCGCTTCCACCTTTGTTTTTCACAATAGCCCTTCTTGTTCAAATAAATAATCATATGGTATATCCATAAAAATATATTTATTCTTTGAAATTGGATAAGAATAGGTACGAATTTGTTCATTTCGATCAATGTCCGTGTACAAGTTGGAGAGGATTCCTTTTTTCTCTACATTCATCCGTACAATACTTTCAAAAAAGTAAGGACGCCAACTCCAGTTTTTCTGTCTGCCCTCTGGAATTAATTCCCAATTACCTTCACGATTCTTTTCCGCATTGGAAGATAACTGTATTCCTTCATCATTACAAATATATACTCGGAAGGCGAAAGGACTACATGCATTTCCAATGGTAATTATAATTTCATCATGTGGTGCATTCGCATCTATATCTTGCAAGGTTTGCTTGAATAATTGCTGGATATCAGTAGTAAGTTGTAGTTGGGCTTTCATTTTTTTCTTTTCGTATTTAACAAATAGTTGAAAATCCCTCTCCATGATATCCTTATACGTATCTTTCTCTACAAATTGTGGATTTGACTTTGCCAAGTAACGCCCTTGATAATATCTTCCACCGTTTCGCCACGCATAATTAAATTGATTATACGTGGAGATTCCTTTAAAAAGTAATGTAGATCCCATTTTATGTGCTAACATGGAAATGGAATAATGGACATCATTATATAAGTGTGGCAACGCATCTTCTTTCAAAAAGCTGACATCGATTTTAATGATATTTGGTTCGAAATAAGTAAGTTTATCCAAATTCCCGCTTGTTTTTCCGACATCATCAAAAGCGATTTGGATTCCTAGAGTTTTTATGTATTTAAATAAGGAATTGAGAGAATATACTTCTTCTGTTATTTGTTTTTCCTTCAATTCTAGAACAATCTTACTTAGATCGAGCCCTTTACTTTCGTAGGATTGTAAAAGCGAAAGGATCGTCTCACCATCGTCTTCATAAAGTAATTCCGCATCGTAGCTGAAAAATAAAAGGACGGTTTTATCAGTTTCTAAATAATAATCTAGTGCTTTTTGTTGGATACAAGTAATGACTTCTAATCGGAAATCATGTGGGATGGAACTATCTTTGAAAAACCAATCTAGACGTTGTTTTTCACCATCCTCGGTTAAGTAATAAGCTTTTAATTCGTAGCCAATCACTTTACGAGTATCTGCACTTACAATAGGTTGATAATATGGAATAACGTGGTCTAAATTCATCATGATATCTAATGGATCCACTTCTAGTCCCCCCAAACTTGCAACAATTTAATAGATATTATAACAAACATAATGAACATCGTCTTGACTAGAGAACGAGAATTTCATAAAGTAATATTAGAAAGCGTTATTACGCGATCGAGTACACGGAAAATAATGAGGTATTTAATATGAATAGTTATATGCAAGATAGAATTAAAGGTTTTACAGAAAAAAATGAAAACAAAGCACGCTTTTTAATTAAATGTCCCGATCAACCAGGGATTGTTTCTACTGTTTCGGAATTTTTATTTAAACAAGGGGCGAATATTGTCGAATCTGACCAATATACAATGGATCCAGAGGGTGGACAATTTTTTATGCGAATTGAATTTGAATGTCCTAACCTTATGAAAAATGCCAATAAAATAGAAAAAGATTTTCAACCAATTGCGGAAGAATTTCATATGGATTGGAGAATTATGTATGTTAGTCAATTGAAGAATGTGGCGATTTTCGTATCGAAGGAACCACATTGTTTACTAGAATTATTATGGGAATACCAAAGTGGAGATTTAATGGCTAATATTGCATTAGTTATAAGTAATCATGATACATGTCGTGAAATGGTGGAATCCCTTGGAATTCCTTTTTACCATATTCCTGCTAATAAGGACATTCGACAAGAAGTTGAAGAAAAACAGAAGCAATTACTAAAAGAGTATGAAGTCGATTTAATTGTACTAGCTCGCTACATGCAAATTCTAACAGATGACTTTGTGAAAAATTTTAAAAACCAAATTATCAATATTCATCATTCCTTCTTACCTGCATTTATTGGGGCGAAACCGTACGAACGTGCTTATGCTCGGGGAGTAAAAATGATTGGTGCCACTTCCCATTATGTAACAGGTGACCTAGATGAAGGTCCAATCATAGAACAAAATATTGGCCGTGTTGATCATCGTGATAATGCTAGCGATATGAAAAAAATCGGCCAATCCATTGAACGTAGTGTATTAGCAAGTGCAGTAAAATGGCATTTAGAAGATCGAATTATTGTTCATGAAAATAAAACGATTGTATTTTAAATAATAAACATAGCAGTTCAATTCACGTATGAGTTGAGCTGCTTATTTTTTTAAGGAAGGAAACGCTAAAGGGTAGCATTGTAATTAACTACAAATATCTCAAAGTTATATGAATCAAATAAATATTATTCCTGATAATCGGGAATAATAAAATGGTGAAATATATGGGATTAATAAAAAATACTTGGAACACCAAAGGAGAATTGAAAATATGTCAAACATTAAATTAGCTGTAATTTTTTATTCAATGGGTGGAACAAACTATCAACTATCTAAATGGGCAAAAGAAGAAGCAGAAGCTGCAGGTGCGGAAGTTCGTTTATTAAAAGTTCAAGAGTTAGCACCAGATTCGGTGGTTGAAGCAAATGCAGCTTGGAAAGCAACAGTGGAAGCTACAAAAGACGTAACGGTGGCAACTTCAGATGATTTGGAATGGGCGGATGCAATCATATTTAGTGTACCTACACGATTTGGAAATATAGCTTCTCAAATGAAACAGTTCCTAGACCTTCAAGGCGGACTTTGGGCAAATGGTAAGACGGTCAATAAGGTTGTCAGTGCGATGACTTCAGCACAGAACCCACATGGTGGTCAAGAAGCAACATTGTTATCGCTATATACTTCTATGATGCATTGGGGTGCAATCATTGCAACACCAGGTTATACAGATCCAGTCCTATTTAGTGCGGGTGGAAACCCATACGGAACAAGCGTAACAGTGGATCAAGATGGTAAAATGGTAGAAGATGTGGAAGCTGCAGTGAAACATCAGGCGAAACGTACCGTAACGGTTGCCGAATGGGTTAAAAAAGGAAAACAATAATAGATTATAAAGGGGTATAGGTTCCCTTTTTGGGTACAAAACATATTCATAGTGTTTGAACGAAAAGCAACTTGGAATCCTGGTAAACATAGATTTACCAGGATTTTAATATTATACAGAAAAACAAAGATTCTGCTATTTCGTATTTAAAGGGATTACTGTTTTTAAAATAAAAGTATATTCTTTTTTTCTTAATGATTTATACTTTTTATAACAACCCATAGAACGGAGCCAATTATGAGCCGGATTAGATTTTTTGTTTATCAATTCATATTGTTTCTAGCACTTCTTGTTCTGAATATTTATTCTGATTCATACATAAGTAAACCATTTTCGATTGTTGACATAATAGCGATATGCATCAGTTTCCCTATTTTTGTGTCAATTGTCATTCTCATAGGCATGTTGTATAAGCGCTTTAATGCTAGGTTACGAAACAAGATCTTACTTTGTGGAGCAGCCTTTATTTTGGCAATCATCGTTATAGCTACAGTAGAAAATGTTTGGTTTGAAATAAAAGGGGAGATGTTGTTTAAATAAGTTCGCTAAATACGATTAAGAGAGGAGGAATTGGATGATAAGAAGCAAATTGGCACTCATTATTTCGTTTGTTATTTTAGCTATATGTATGTCTTTATATTTCCCATTCCTAATAATGCCATGTTAGGAGCGCATTTTACATTCATGTCGTTCCCACTTAGCAATCATGATGGATATATTTTTCTTGGTATCATTGGATCCGTTTTATTTGTAATCGCCATGATATTACTTGGTATTGGCATGAAAAAATATCACTGGCGTACCATAATCATCGTTGTCCTTGTGTATTCATTTTTGCCTAATATTCTTATTACCATCTACCAAGAAACATTAGCAAGTGGCATTGCAGCCATCTCATACGATAACAATGGCGAGTGTAGTTTTGAATCTGTGGGTCAAGATCTATTGGATGGGGAATGTCATCTTGTTTTACATAATCGAAGCAATGAAGATGTGTCCTTTGAATTAGAATTTATAGATTCCCCGTACATGGAGGATGGGGTACGAATGGAGTCACTTATGAATCTGGCAGGCCCATATCCAATGACGATTGAAGCCAATCAAAAAAAGCCTATTCAATTAAAGGAACTGCTTGAAGTATCAGATGATCCTAATCATATAGAAGAAGGTACATCCTATGATGTTCATATTAAGTTAATGTACGGGAAGAAAGCACGATCTCTTTAGTTAATAGTACAATTCTTGGTTATTCTTTTGCCTAAATAATTAAAATAAAATTATCTTACATTTATTGGTAGCAAATCCATATAATGTATTACCACTTTTGCATAAGATAAACTATCAAGAATTTAATGTATGTTCTAAGTGGGGTATTAGAGCAGCTTAAGAGTCGGTCGTAAATAAAAAATGGGGGGAATCATTCATGGAACGTCAAGATGAGGGATTATTAAATAAAGAAAGCGATGTAAAAATAAAAGAGGAAAGAAGAGAGGGGGAACCGACCTCAGCTTTCAAAGGGGCGTCTTGGGCAGCGCTTTTAATAGGTGTTGCAGCTTATCTAATTGGTTTATTCAATGCTGAAGCAATGCAGCTAAACGAAAAGGGATATTACTTTGCAGTATTAGTATTCGGACTTTATGCAGCAGTATCCTTACAAAAAGCAGTAAGGGATAAAGATGAGGGAGTACCAGTTACTAGTATTTATTATGGTATTAGTTGGTTGGCACTGATTATCGCAATTGCATTAATTGGTATTGGACTATTCAATGCAGGAAGTATGGTCTTAAGTGAGAAAGGATTCTATGGAATGGCATTTGTTCTCAGCATATTTGCAGCTATCACCGTTCAAAAGAATATTAGAGATACACAGAAAGCAAGAGAAAGAGATTGATCACTAATTAATGGGCAGTTCTAAATAGAAACTGCCCTATTTTTGATCTTGAATTGCCTTTCTTGCCAACCTATCCGCATTTCCATTTTGTTTTTCTGGTATCCATTTAATAAAAACATAAGCAAAATGGGTGGATAGTTCTCTAACCTTTTCTAACAGAGGTAGAAATGTTTTGTTTTTCGTATAATCACGGTCAATGGTATTTACGACGATTTGGGAATCCGATCGAAATGATAAAATTTCACCTGGAAACTCATTTTTACAGATTTCCAAAGCTTTAATAACGGCATAAAACTCGGCCTCATGGTTTGATAAATCTTTTAAAGGTATGGCATATTCATATTGTTTTTTATTTGCTTTTATGTATATACCAGCCCCGCTAGGCCCAGGATTTCCACTAGACGCCCCATCCGTGTATATTTCTATCAATTTTTTCACCTTCTTAAAATATAATAGGAAGATAAATAAAAAGCCCTTCTCAATAATGAGAAGAGCTTTTTATGTGAATGCAACTTATAGTTTTGTAACGTTAGCTGCTTGTGGTCCACGGTTACCTTCTTCGATATCGAAAGAAACTTCTTGACCTTCTTCTAAAGTTTTGAAACCGTCGCCTTGGATTGCTGAGAAGTGTACGAATACGTCGTCTCCACCTTCAACTTCGATAAATCCAAAACCTTTTTCTGCGTTAAACCATTTTACTGAACCTTTGTTCATAGAAAATTCCTCCATGTGCTCACGGCACGTTTATTACTAATTTCTGTTCTAGATAACCAAGACCATAATTACTTTGAAGAAGTATTTAAGTACTTGGCAGAAAGGAAAGCATGAGACCTTCTTTCTGCTTAAGTGCAACTAGGCATTCACCTAAGGCTTGGCGAATGCCAAGTTTTCTAATATTGCACACGAACATCAATAAGTTAATAATAGTATATCACAATCCTATATATAAATATACATAAATTTTATAAAAAATCTTTCAGTAAAATATGGAAGGATTTTTATCACCTAGTTTTCACTTTTTTCTAATTCCAATTGTCCTTCCCAATTCTATTGGCTTTTCGAAAGAAGTTTGTTTTTCTACATATGTTTGAATGGCTTTCATAATTTTAGCGGGAAATTTACAAGACCTTCTTATTGTTTCATCAATCCCGATTATAATAGGGAATGGGAGTTAAACCAAGGGAAGTGAATTTTTACTTCTCTTCTGTTATTTAGACTGTAAAAGATATTTTTCGACAAAAATGTATAGGAATCGAAGGGTGACATGGGGCTACTTTAAATTTATAATGGAATATAACATTCAGATAATTTGGGGAAGGGAGAAATGTTCGTTGCCGATTAATATACCAAAACAATTGCCAGCCCGTGAACTATTAAATAAGGAAAAAATATTTGTAATGGATGAGGATAGGGCGCTTACACAAGATATCCGTCCACTTAATATATTAATTTTAAACTTAATGCCTGAAAAAGAAAAAACAGAATTACAGTTACTTCGACTATTGGGTAATACGCCATTACAAGTAAATATTACTTTTTTAAGGACAGCGACCCATCGCTCTACTCATGTGAGTAGTTATCATTTAGATTCCTTCTATACAACTTTTGAAAAAGTAAAGAATAATCGATATGACGGATTAATTATTACTGGTGCACCCATTGAGCATTTGGAATTTGAGAAAGTAAATTATTGGAATGAACTTACTCAAATTATGGATTGGGCAAAGGAAAATGTTACATCGACATTAAACATTTGTTGGGGAGCACAAGCCGCATT
The DNA here is from genome assembly GCF_019037185.1 of Oceanobacillus caeni. Classification (GTDB taxonomy): domain Bacteria; phylum Bacillota; class Bacilli; order Bacillales; family Amphibacillaceae; genus Oceanobacillus; species Oceanobacillus caeni. The sequence continues at coordinate 186,990 of NZ_JAHHXM010000001.1, read as the reverse complement.
GTACTATCATTACGGAATTGAGAAATATGATTTACCTAGGAAATGTTTCGGGGTATTCGAACATACCATAGCAGATCCAACAGTAAAATTAGTGAGAGGATTTGATGAAGTATTCCAAGCTCCACATTCTCGGCATACCGGTAATTCAAAAGAAGCAATTGAATCACATCCAGATTTATTTTTACTTTCGAAATCAGAGGAAGATGCGCCGTTTATTATCATATCTAGAGATGCAAAAAACATTATGATAACTGGACATTTGGAGTACGACGCAATGACACTTTCAGATGAATATCACCGTGACCTAGAACGTGGGAAAGATATAGATATACCTGTTAATTATTTTCCTAATGATGATGTAAATAAACGTCCACTACATACTTGGCGGTCACATAGTCATCTGCTTTTCTCTAACTGGTTAAATTACTATGTATACCAACAAACACCATACGTATGGAAATAAAAGAATATAAGTTCTGTTTTTTACATAGGATGATAGTATACTTGGGATGAAACTTAAAAGCGATTAAAATACGCAGATGAATAAAAAAACAACAGCTAATGGGCAATATTGTAAAGGGATGATTTTGGGGAAAAATACAATGGGAAAAAGGGTGACTATTGTGGAGAAAGTGAAAAGGAGAAAGGTAGAAGCATTTCAAGGGGATAAAGAAAAGGCAAAGCCGGGGGATGTTGTTCAATTTTTACGAAATAATATTATTTTGGAAGGGATTGCATTACCCTCAAACGCGGAAAATAGTATCATTGTTGATTTATCATCAACGAGCTTTAAAGTACTAGAGGAAATAAATCATGGCTATTCTAATACAGTAGTAGCGCATCATAAGTATCGGGTAATAGAAAAATCTAATGAAGAGTGACTGGTAAAATGGCACTTATCATTTCCATAGCATTAAACAAGGCGATCTAACAAAATGGATCGTCTTTTCCGTTTAGATGATAGAAAAGAAAACTCTTTGCATAAGGGAATTGAGACTTTTGCCAAGATTTATAGCGAATGTCAATTTTTCTAAAGTAACATAACCACATTATTTTAAGGAACACTAACATTGGAGGTGATTACAATGTCCAAAAGAAAAGTTAATCCACTAACACATGGTTTAGGTTCACCAGATGTAGAAGGGCAAGGAACAACAAATAGGGAAACTGGAAGGAAAAAAGCTGATTCTTCCAGAAAGAAACAAAAACGTTTTTAATATCTAGTGCTATATATTTCATGGAAAAACAGGCGGGAAAATAATTCTATCTATGTTTATTATGTTCAGGCACTCATTACGTCTATGAGAGCCAGTTCTTTGGATTTTCAATTGAGTTTGGGAACTCATTACGACGATGAGCGCCCATTCCCTAGATTTTTAATTGAGTAAGGTCACTCATAACTTCAATGAGTGACCCTACTCCAAATTTTTAATCTTGTTTGGGCACTGATAACCTTAATGAGTACCCATTTTCTAGATTTTAGCCAAGTTTGGGAACTCATTTCCATTATAAGTTCCTATACTCTATATAGCTTACCTTCTAAAACCACCCTTTTTTTCTAAACCATAATATCATCATAATGGTCAAAACTATCATTAATCCAATAACGATAAAATACCCGTAATGCCATTTAAGTTCAGGCATATATGTAAAGTTCATTCCGTAAATTCCTGCGATAAAGGTTAATGGTGCAAAAATCGAAGTGATAACCGTTAAAATTTGAATCACTTGGTTTTGTTGATAGGAGTTAATGGAAATGAAATTATCTCGAATATCGTTCGTAACGTCGCGATTCGAATCAACCATTTCAGAAAGCTTGAGTAAATGGTCATAGATATCCATGAAGTATTCTCTGCGACCCTGAATACCTACGAGATGATGTGAATTTAAGATACGGTACAGCAGATCACGAATCGGATTGATTGTATGCCGTAATTTGAGTAGTTCATGTCTTAAATCGAATAATTGATCCAATAAAATATCCATGCCCAAATGATGAGGATTTTCTTCCACGACATTAATTTCTTCTTCTAAGTGGTAAATGATTGGAAAAAAGTTATCTACCACTTTATCAAAAATTTCATAAAAGACACGGAATTCATCCCAATGATCCATCTTTTCTTGTTTAATCAAGTTATTCCAAACTAAATTAACTTCGGCCAAATCGGTTAGGTGGAACGTGACAATAAAATGCTCCCCAAGAAAGAAACCAATTTCATGTTGATTATATTTCAATTCACCAACTGTATGGGTGATGACTAATGAAAAATCATCATAATAGTCCATTTTGGATCGTTGTTGTCCTTGGATGCAGTCTTCTATAGCAAGTGGATGGAAGTAGAGCACGGATTTTAATTTATCAATTTCCTCTTCAGTGGGCTTATTAAAGTCAATCCACCACCATTTATATTTATGGGTTTCGAAATTATCTAAGTCCCTTTCTAAAACTCTCTTGTTTTCAGAAGTTACAGCTAAAATCTGAATCACAGTAAAATTCCCCTCTAATATGTATTCTTCTATATCTTTTAACTATACCCTTAAAGCCTATTGGCTATTCCTTACCAATTAATCTGCCAATGGTCTGAAAAGCTTTTTTCCTGCCCATACTAGAGATTAAAACCTGATATTACTAGAGTCAGAGAAAAGGAATGGGATAACGTTGAAAAAAGCTATTCTATATATGATAAGACCGCTAGAACCTAATGAACAATTTACAAGGCAAGAGTGGACGATGAATGAACATAGTAAAAAGTTTAATATCCAAATCATAAAGAAATTCTCAGACATTGGCTATCCCGCAAGTAATTTAAAACGCCCGGCTTTACAGGAAATGATTAAATTTATGGTAAATAGTAATGAAAAAATGGACCTCATTTATTTTTATGGAATCGAACAATGTGAAAAAGATTGGATACGAATCAAGTACTTAGAATCCACCATAAGAAGCTACGTTCATGAAATTGTATTTATAAAAGATAAGTTAGTTGAAGAACATGTCATAAATAAAAGGGAAATGAGTTAACACCAAATTACCATTTATGCAGGAAGAAAGTTTAGTTTTGTCCCACCTCAAGCTTCTGGGGAAACAAAGAAGTTAGGTGGGAGATCAACTGCTCGTAAAGATCCGATAAGCGCACCTAACCATCAGTGGGGATGAAGGAGAGCCCCCGCTAATGGAAGTCTTCTTTATACCTCCTTTCTGTCGAAAAACAACTTCGAAAATCTTCCAAAAATTAAGCGACAATATACGGTATATCTGTTACGATATAAGTAGTTATCATTTTTTTGCAGGTAGGAAAGTATAAAAATCTTTCCCGTCTGTATAAGTGCAGCAAATAGGAGGTATGAGATGGCTTTTAGGGGAAGAACAGATGGTCCAAATGGTTCAAATGTAGAGCAGTTAAAAAAGATGAAAAAACTAGGTGGTCGCTCTGGTATTTTTATCGGATTTTTAGTTGTGCTATTCATTATCGTTGGACTTGGTTTAAGCTGGGTTACCGAATACATATGGATGGATTCGCTAGACTTTTCTTCTGTGTTTACCACCATATTAAGTATTAAGGTTATGCTTGGAGCTATAGGGTTTGTATTATTTGCAATTATTACGTATATTACCCTATTTTGGATAAAACGAACTTATCTTTCGCAATTTTCTATTCACCAGCTTCCACCATTTTTACAAAGAGGGAAAACATTAAACTTAATTATTTTAGCAGGAACTTTATTTGTTGGCTTAATTGGAAGTACAACGGTGCAGGGGCTTGGTTGGGAACCAGCGCTCAAAATCATGAACTATGTACCATTTGGTGAAACAGATCCATTTTTTAATCGGGATATTTCATTTTATATGTATGTCTTACCATTCTTGAAATTTGTAGTGAATCTACTATTAAGTTTAAGTATATTTGTTTTAATAGTAGAGGTTGCCGCTTATTCAGTCTTTCATATTTATCGTATGAATAAATCTGCCCAGTCACATTTATCTCTAACGGTATTAATTGTTGGGGTGTTGTTGGCAGTAACTCACGTTTTAGAACCGTTTAGTACGCTATTGACTAATCGTGTTAATATATTTCAACATAGTGTCGTGCACGGGCTAAGTTTTACAGACCGTATGGTTAATATTCCAGTATCTTACGTTCTTGCGGCATTTTCAATTATTGCTGCTGTTTGGATTATTCTTAGTTTACGTAAAGGAAGAATCCATAAGCTTATTATGCCAATAGCTATCTATTTTGGAATTATTATTTTGGGGCAAGGAGCATCATTTGTCGTTCAACAATTTATCGTTTCTCCAAACGAGTTTAATAGAGAGGCTCCGTACTTAGAACATAATTTGAATTACACTAGGGCGGCATATGGCTTAGAAGGAATGGAAGAAAAGGAACACCCTGGTAATGTTGATTCATTAAGCGAAGATTTAATTAAGCGAAATCAACTAACAATAGATAATGTACGTATTAACGATGCTAGACCACTTTTGGATGTTTATAATCAATTACAAACATTCCGTACGTATTATCAATTTAATGATATCGATATTGATCGTTATAAGATTGATGGGAAGTATCAGCAAGTATTTATCGGCGCTAGGGAATTGAATACAGAAGATTTGCCGGAGCAGGCACAAACATGGGTTAACCAAAACCTACGTTATACACATGGATATGGGATTGCAATGAGTCAAGTGAATAAAGTAACTTCTCAAGGTCAACCAGAATATTTAGTTAGAAACTTACCACCACAAGGTGCGATCGATATTGAAAAACCGCAAATTTATTTTGGGGAAGAAGATTATCGGAGTGTCATTGTCGATACAGAGGTAAATGAATTTGACTATCCAGCTGGTGAAGAGAATGTATCCACCCGCTATGAAGAAGAAGCGGGAATTCCATTAACGGGTCTAAATCGTTTATTATTTGCCATTGATGAAGGATCCATTCGTATTCTTGTGTCTGGACAAATCAATAAAGATAGTAAATTACTGCAAACACGTAACATTATGGAACGTGTAGAGCGTATTGCTCCATTCTTTGAGTATGATGATGATCCTTATGTTTTCGTACGTGATGATGGAAGTCTTGCATGGATGATAGATGCGTATCTAATTGGGGAAGGATACCCATATGCGGAAAACTTTGACGGAAGAAACAATTATATTAAAAACCCTGTTAAAGTTGTAGTCGATGCTTATACAGGAGAAACAAACTTTTATATTACTAATCCTGATGAACCGCTCGTACGGACATACCAGAATATGTTCCCGAACTTGTTCACTACGGAAATTCCTGATGATGTACGCAGTCATTTCCGTTATCCGGAGCAACTATTTAAGATTGAATCCGCGATGTATGGAACCTATCATATGACAAATCTTGAACTTTTCTATAATAGAGAAGATTATTGGCAGTTTCCAACCGAAAAATACTATAATGAAGATGTCGAAATGGAACCTTATTATACAACTATGAAACTTCCTGAATATGATGAAGAAGAGTTCATCCTTATGGTGCCATATGCTCCAAGAAACAGGCAAAATATGATTGCTTGGATGGGGGTTCGGAATGATGGGGAACACTACGGTGAAAAATTTGTTTATAGGTTCCCTAAACAAGAAAACGTTTATGGACCACAGCAAATTGAAAACCGGATAAACCAAGATAGTGTCATTTCTCAGGAATTAAACTTATGGTCACAAGGTGGATCTTCAGTCATTCGCGGAAACTTATTCGCGTTACCGATAGAAGATACGGTTCTTTATGTCGAACCTATCTACATTGAATCTTCTAACGAGACTTCTCTTCCTGAAGTGAAACAAGTCGTTGTTGCATATGGTGATCATATTGCAATGGAAGCTACGTTTGATGAAGCGTTGCAGAAGATTGTGGATCGTGTAGAAAAGGGAATTAAACCAGAAGAAGTTCCAGATGCTGACGGTGAGGTAACAGATGAGGGCAATACAGAGGAAGATCAACAAGACCAGCCAAATACGGATCCAATTCTAAATGCGGATGAAGTACTAGGTGAAGTGTCTGATCTTTTCAATCAATACCAAAAAGCACTATCTGAAGGAGACTGGCAAAAAGCCGGAGAAATAATGAGTGAGCTAGATCAAAGATTGAAATAATATAACTTTTCGACCATCAAATTAATGCAGATTTGGTGGTCGTTGTTATTTTAAATTAATTTGGTAATACATAAGGAAGGGATAAGAATATATATGAATATGTTAATAACTTGTTAAAACCAAATTCGGAAAGCGCCCGGCATTTGGTTTGACAACTAAACAAAAAGAAAGTATTTTAAAGTTATAAGATTTTAAGATTTGGAAAATAAATAAAGTGTTATTTTATCCCACCTAAACGGGCAGTAGAATCTCACCTTAATCTTCTCGGGAAACAAAGAAGGTAGTTGGGAGATCAACAGCCTGTAAAGGTCCGATAAGTGCGACTAGGCATCAGTGGGGATGGAGGAAAACTCCCATTGATGGAAGTCATCTAGATAAAAACTTACTAAGATTAAACTTCCTAAGAGGGAAAATGTGCTGAATGGAGTGACTAAGATGTTAGAAAAGAACCGTCGTTTAGGTGAAATATTAAAGAACATGGGCCGTGTAATGGTTGCGTTTTCTGGTGGTGTTGATAGTGCAGTTGTTTTAAAGCGAGCTCAACAAGAACTTGGAAATGACAATGTATTAGCTGTTGTTGTGAATTCCGAGCTATTCCGTGATTCTGAGTTTGATGCTGCTGTTGAATTTGCGGAAGACATGGGTGTCCGTGTTCATAAGACAGAAATAAAAGAATTAGAGGATTCACGAATCGTTGTAAATAATCCAGATAGCTGGTACTACAGTAAAAAATTGTTGTACACTCATCTAAATGAACTTGCGAAAGAAATGAATTTTCCATATGTATTAGATGGAATGATTATGGATGATGAAGAAGATTTCCGTCCTGGGTTAAAAGCAAGAACAGAAGAGGGCATTCGTAGTGTACTCCAAGAAGTAAATATGTATAAAACGGACGTACGTGAACTAGCAAAAGAATTAAATCTACCAGTTTGGAATAAATTAGCATCTTGTAGTCTTGCATCAAGATTCCCTTATGGAACAACATTAAATAAAAAAATCGTTAATCAAGTAAATGAAGCAGAGCTTTATCTGAAAGGCATCGGTTTTGATGAAGTTCGTGTTCGCTATCATGACAATGTTGCACGTATTGAAGTGGCAGCAGATAAAATCATTTCCTTACTTGAGAAGCGTGAGCAAATTCAACATAAACTAGTATCATTAGGATTTGATTATGTTTCTTGTGACCTAAGAGGGTATCGTACTGGTAGTATGAATGAAGTATTGTCTGAAGCTGCTAACGAGCAACTTGCAGCTAATGCTTAAATCGTGTTGATTTAGGGATCTATGGTAGCAGTTTTTAATCTCGATATAAGATTAAAAACTGCTTTTTTAGATGGATTGGAAAAGTTTTTAATGATTTACCCTATCTAAACGGTTAGTAAGAAGGTAAAGATGGATATGCTTTTAAAAAAGGAAATTTATAAATACGAGGGGCTTTAGAATGAAAATATTATATTTTGATTGTTTTTCAGGTATGAGCGGAGATATGACAATAGGTGCACTACTTGATGCTGGAGGAGATTTTTCTCACCTGGAGTCAGAACTTAAGAAATTGAACTTTGCGGATGAGTATGAATTGAAAATGGACAAGGTAGTGAAAAACGGAATTACAGGAACTAAATTTGATGTCGTGTTAAAAAATGAAGAACATCATCATGACCACTCACACGAACATACGCATAATCACGACCATTCTCATGAGCATGGTGAGGGTCATAATCATCACACCAATAACCATCATGAGCACGATGATCACAGTAAAGACCATGAACACCATCACGACCATCATGTACATGACCATGCACATTCTCACAACCATAGTCATGGAGACCATCATCACCATCATCGAGCTTACCGTGATATTGTACGTATGATTTCAGAGTCGAATTTGTCGGAAAAGGTTAAACATATGTCCTTAGAAATTTTTAAAAAAATTGGTGAAGCGGAAGGGAAAATTCATGGAATGCCACTAGAGACTGTTCATTTTCATGAAGTAGGTGCAGTGGATTCTATCATTGATATTGTAGGTACTGCCATATTATTGGAACAACTTGAAGTTGAAGAAATCAAGGCTTCCCCAATCCCAACTGGTTCTGGGAAAATTCATATCGACCATGGAATTTATCCGGTACCCGCACCAGCAACTTTAGAAATTTTACGTGATGTTCCTATCGCAAATAGTGAAGTCAGGGGAGAGCTAACTACTCCAACAGGTGCTGCTATTGCCGCAGTGTTGGCTAAGGAATTTTGTACTTTTCCTTCGATGAAGGTGAAAAAAGTTGGCTATGGAGCGGGAACGAAAACTTTCCCTCAACATCCGAACGTATTACGCGTTGTAATAGGTGAAGAATGAAAGAATATACTTTCGGGGAGGGAAGAAGGAAATATGGAAGATATTTTACTTAAAGTTCAAAATGGATCATTAAGTATTGAAGAAGCAAAGAAACAACTTGCTACATATGAGGATTTGGGCTTTGCAAAAGTGGATCATCATCGTAAGAAGCGTCAAGGTTTCCCCGAAGTTATTTATGGGGAAGGAAAAACAGTAGAACAAATGATTTCCATTTTAGAATCTATAAAAGCAAAGGAAAATGATGTTCTTATTACGAGGATTTCAGAAGAGAAGGCTAATCAGATCTTGGAAGTTCATCCAGAGTTAACGTATGAAAAATTAGCGCAGATTTTATATTGGAAATCCACTAAAAATACGGATGGAAATAATGATGGGTATATAGCGATACTTTGTGCGGGAACTTCTGATTTAAAAGTAGCGGAAGAAGCTGCTGTGACAGCGGAAATAATGGGATGTAATGTTCGGAGATTTTACGATGTTGGTGTAGCTGGTATTCATCGTTTATTAGATCAAGCGAAAGAAATTCAACAAGCCACAGTGTCGGTTGTCATTGCGGGAATGGAAGGGGCATTACCAAGTGTTGTCGGTGGACTCGTATCACATCCTGTTATTGCTGTTCCTACAAGTGTTGGCTACGGTGCTAATTTTCAAGGTCTTTCTGCACTATTAACGATGCTGAACTCCTGTGCCAGTGGAATTAGTGTGGTGAACATTGATAATGGTTTCGGTGGTGCGTATAACGCAGTATTAATAGATCGGTTAGCACGGAAAAGTTAGGAAGGGAATGAGTGAAAGTGGAAATAAAACACCCTCCAAACGAAGAGCATATCGATAACAATATGGTGAAAATGGAAGTAAACCTTGATGACACTTCAGGGGAATTGCTTGGTTACGTGATGGAGTTATTATTTACAGCGGGTGCTAACGATGTTTTTTATACGCCCATCTATATGAAAAAAAACCGTCCAGGTGCATTACTTCAACTTCTTTGCTCTATGGATAAATTAGAAAAAATGAAGGAAATTTTGCTGCAAGAAACGACAACGTTAGGAATACGTTATTATCCTATAACTGTTCACCGCATGCAAAGGAGATTTATAAAAGTGGATACCAAATGGGGCCCAGTCACTGTAAAACAAGGAATATCAAACGGCAAAGTATTTCAAAGTTCCCCGGAATATGAAGAATGTAAAACGATAGCTAAGACACATTACATACCGTTAAAAAAGGTGTATGAAGAAATATGGAAACTTCTATAAAGAACAAAGGCGCTGGAGCCGGACGTGGCCTTTTCTGAATAAAGCTAGAGATTGCGATACGCAATTTTCTCTAGCTTTTTTCTTTATGGGCAGTAAAACCCCCACTAACGGAAGTCTTCTTTATATAATCATTATAAAGTTTACCAATAAGTGCGAAAATATTTCTGATAAAAAAGGATTTTTGCCATTCTTTGGCGAAATAATAACCATGACTATCTTGTTATTTTCAAATAAGAGAAGGGTGAGATGTAGAGCTAAAAAGTTCATAAAAACAAGGGGAAAGTTTTTTTATATGATATTACTTTTGGGGGATAGTTTAAAATGAAACTAGTTAGTAAATTAGCTTACATAACCATTGCAATTCTTTTATTAGTAGCATGCTCAGGCTCTAATACGGAAGAATCCAATGGAACTGCAAAAGGTAATAAATCGGAAACATTGAATCAGGATGAAGTAATCAAAATTGCCATGAGTACAGAAGTAGATAATTTAGACCCTTACATATCGGCTGCAACAGACACGCAGTCTATGATGGACAACGTATTTGACGGATTGCTAGATACAGATGAAACTGGCAAACTAATTCCAGCCATAGCTGAGTCTTATGAGATATCAGATGATGGCTTAACCTATACGTTTACATTAAAAGAAGGAGTAACATTCCATAATGGTTCTGACTTAACAGCTGAGGACGTTATCTATTCTTATGAAAGATTAAGTGGATTAAATGGAGAAGAACCTCTTTCGTCCCAATTTGAAATGATAGAAAAAATAGAAGCTCCGTCTGACTATGAAGTGGTAATTACGTTAAAAGAAAAAAACTCTGCATTTTTAGCTGCGAATATTCGTCCTATTTTACCTGCAGATTATGAAGAACAAAGCACGAACCCTATAGGTGCAGGTCCATTTAAGTTTAAGGAATATCAAGTTGGACAGAAATTGACATTGGTAAGGAACGAAGAATACTATGATCAACAAAATATACCTGAAATAAGTGAAGTTCAATTTATTGTGATGCCAGATCCAGAGGCTGCCGTTCTAGCCATGAAGTCAGGTGAAATTGACATCATTCCTGGAATCACCCCTCAAGGATTGCTTCAACTAGGTGATTCTGTAAATACGGTATCTGGTCCACAAAATATGGTTCAATTAATGGCATTAAATCATGATGTGGAACCATTAAATGATGTCCGTGTCCGTCAAGCTATCAACCTAGCAATTAATAAAGATATAATTATTGAAACAGTGGCAGATGGAAAGGGTACGAAACTAGGGTCAAATTTCAGCCCAGCGATGGATTTTTACTATGAAGCGGGATTAGAAGATGTGTATGCTCCAAATATCGAGGAAGCAAAATCATTATTACAAGAAGCCGGGGTTCCGGATGGCTTCCCTTTAGAATTAACGGTACCATCTGATTATTCATTTCACGTTGATACAGCACAAGTGATTGTGGAACAATTGAGTCAAATTGGTATTGAAGTAAATATTAAACCGATCGAATTTAGTTCCTGGTTAGAAACGGTTTATCAAAATGCACAATATGAAGCAACAGTTGTTTCATTTACAGGAAAATTAGATCCGTATGAGATACTTGTAAGATATGTAAGTGATTACCGTTCTAACTTTGTTAATTACGATAATAAAAATTATGATGAATTAATTAAAAAGGCTATTGCTGCGACAGACATGGAAGAGATGGCAGGGTATTATAAAGAAGCCCAACGCCTATTAACAGAAGATGCGGCAAGTGTATATATTATGGACCCTGATCGTACGATTGCAATGCGAAGCGATTTAGAAGGGTTAAAAATGTACCCTATTCAGAAGTTTAATTTAGAAGATTTGAAAATTACGAACCAATAGTTCTATTAAGCGAACAGTATTAGAGGATCCACATACTGTTCGCATTTTAGTAAGGAGACCGAAACGATGAGATATTTTCTATATAAACTATCAAGCTTTATTACTACGATAATCATTGTTTCTATTATGATCTTTTTCGTTTTTCAACTTTTACCTGGTAACCCTGCGCAAATTATATTGGGAATCGACGCTGATCCGCATCAAGTAGCACAATTAGAGAAACAACTCGGTTTAGATCGTTCCCCAGTTGAGAGATATATGGACTGGGTAGCGGGCGTTTTGCAAGGGGACCTTGGAGAATCTTTACGATATCAACTACCAGTAAGTGATATCGTAATAGATAGAATTCCCGTTACTGCTTCACTCGCCATTCTATCTTTATTTTTTACGGTTGTAATTGGGGTACCTTTAGGAATTTTTATTGCTCGATCAGATGGAAAGTGGATTTCAATCTTTTTAAATGTATTGACCCAACTTGGAATCTCCATTCCTTCTTTTTGGTTTGGCTTTATTCTTATTTTAATTTTTGGTGTGACATTACAATTATTTCCAACCTATGGGTATGTACCATGGTCGGAAGACTTTCTTGGTGCTTTACGTTCATTTTTCTTACCATCATTTGCGATAGCGATTGGAAATATTGCTATCGTCATTCGCTACTTACGAAATACGATATTAGATCAGTCCAAAATGGATTACGTTCGCACTGCTAGGGTGAAAGGACTAAAGGAACGTTCTATTTTATACGGTCATATTTTAAGAAACTCGTTAATACCGGTATTAACCATTATGGGATTGCTTATAGCTGATACGCTTGGTGGTAGTATTATCATTGAAAATGTATTTTCCTTACCGGGACTTGGAAATTTACTCATTCAATCCATTACGTCTAGGGATTTTCCATTAGTTCAGTCGATGGTATTATACATTGCAATCATCGTTCTTCTCATTAATTTCATCGTGGATATGTTATACAAGGTTATTGATCCGAGAATTCGGCTTAAGGGGTGATGAACTTGAAGAAGGCAAAGAGTATTCCATTTTATATTGGCGTCGGATTAATTGTATTTTTACTTTTAGTAATGATTATTAGTATTTTTTATACCCCATATGATCCGAACGCCATGGATTCCGCTAATCGTTTAGCTGCCCCTTCAATGGAACATCTATTTGGTACAGATAACTTTGGTAGAGATATTTTATCCCGAATAATGGAGGGATCTCAGACCGCATTTATCATTGGAATTTCATCTGTTACAATTGGGTTCATATTTGGCTTTTTATTTGGAGCCATTGCAGGATATTTTGGTGGTTGGTTTGATGAAGTGATTAGTAGATTTATAGATGCGATGCTTGCTTTTCCTGGTATTCTTCTTGCTATTATGCTCATTGCAGTATTTAATACAGGAATGACGAATACCATTATCGCTTTAGGGATTATGAGCATCCCATCTTTTGCTAGAATTACGCGAAGTAGTTTTATTCAATATAAAGAATATGACTTTGTTAAAGCCAGCATTGCCAAAGGAGCCGGTTCATTCCGAATCATTTTCCAACATATTTTACCAAATGCAGTCTCTCCTATTTTAGTTGCTGTTGCATTAAGTTTCTCGGGAGCGGTTTTATCTGAATCAGGGTTAAGTTATCTTGGGTTGGGCGTACAACCACCAGATCCTAGTTGGGGACGAATGTTAAAAGAAGCACAAGCCTATATAGCATCCGCTCCATGGTACGTTATTTTAACAGGATTAGCGATTACGTTTTTAGTTTTAGGATTTAACTTACTTGCAGATGGTTTACGGGATAAACAAGATAGAAAAGCATAGCCCCATTCAATGATACGAGGAGGACAAAACATTGCGTACACCAATACTAACCGTGGAGAACATGAACGTTTCCTTCGAATTAGTTAATGGAAATTACAAGGCATTAGAAAATATAACATTCTCTGTTTATCCAAATGAGGTTGTTGGAATTGTTGGAGAATCCGGCTGTGGAAAAAGCTTAACAACTCAAGCAATCTTAGGAATCTTGCCTAAAAATGCAATAGTAGAATATGAAAAGATGGAATATAAACAAGTGAGTTTAAGGGAATTAAGAGACAAAGATTGGCGAGAAATTCGTGGAAAGGATATTTCTATGATATTCCAAGAGCCAATGTCTGCTTTAAACCCTTTAATTACAGTAGGAAAACAAATAGGAGAAGTATTAAAAGTACACACATCCTATTCAAAGGATGAAATAAAAAAACGGACGATTGAAATGATGAAAAAAGTTGGTCTACCTCGAGCGGAAGAGTTGTACAAATCATATCCCCATCAATTGTCTGGTGGGATGCAACAACGAGTTGCTATAGCAATTGCTCTTATCGCAGATCCTGATCTTATCATTGCTGATGAACCGACAACCGCACTAGATGTGACGATACAAGCCCAGATATTAGCTTTATTTAAAAAAATAAAAAATGAGCAGAAATCATCGATGATATTTATATCTCATGACTGGGGGGTCATTCGGAACATTTGTGACCGTGTACTTGTCATGTATGCTGGACATATTGTAGAAGAAGGTGCTGTATCGGAAATATTAAAAAATCCGAAACATCCTTATACAAAATCATTAATTCAATCCATACCAGATCATCGAAAACGTGGTATGGAGTTATTTACCATACCGGGAAAAGTTCCTTCTTTACAAGATAGAAAAATAGGTGTATGTCCTTTTGCTGATCGTTGCTCTCATTGCTTTGATGCATGTCATATAGAAATGCCAATGACAAAAGAAATAGAAGGAACACATACAGTAAAATGCCATCTCTATACAAAAGGAGCTGGGCTTACATCATGACTATACCAATCATTGAGGTAGAAAATGTATATAAATATTATAAACAAGCACGAAAAAGTTTCTCAGATAAAAATAAATATGTTAAAGCTGTTAACGGTGTAAGTTTTTCTTTATATGAAGGGGAATCATTTGGTCTGGTTGGCGAAAGTGGATCAGGTAAATCAACGCTTGGTCAGGTTATTCTTCAATTGATTAATCAAACTTCTGGAACCGTAAAATATAGGGGAAAGAATGTATCCACGTATACAAAAAAGGAATTAAAAGCATGGAGAAAACAAGTACAAATTGTTTTCCAAAATCCGTATGCATCGCTTAATCCCAAAAAGACAATTGGCTGGATAATGGAAGAGCCATTAAATATTCACAGAATTGGAAATAAGGCGTTTCGTAGACAAAGAGTAATGGAGGTTCTTGAAGAAGTAGGACTGGATCATACCTTTATGGATCGCTATCCTCATGAATTAAGTGGTGGGCAGAGACAACGCGTTGCTATCGCATCAGCCATTATTTTAGAACCGGAATTTATGGTAATAGATGAGGGTGTATCGGCACTGGATGTTTCCGTTCAAGCACAGATTTTAAATCTCCTAAAACGATTACAAAGAAAATATAGACTGACATATTTATTCATTTCTCATGATTTAAACGTTGTCCAATATTTTTGTGATAGAATTGCTGTTATGTATTTAGGAGAAATTGTAGAGATTGGAGAGACGGAAGAGTTAGGAAGAAGTCTAAAACATCCATACACTAAAGCATTGTTCTCCTCGATTTTATCACTAGATGAATCGGAAGAGTTAAAACTATTGGATGGAAATTTACCTAGTCTTTTAGAAATATAGAGGCTTATCTATTTCACAAAAGATTTATGTATGTAATGGCTCTTTGCAAAAACACTAAAGCAAAACGACAAAATTTTGATAATCATCATGAAGTTAGCTGTCACTAAAGTAAATAGAAAGCATTCTACCTGAATTAGTGCAAATAAGACACTGTCACGACATGCTAGTGGATGCTCGATTTCTAATTTCTTTATGAAAAAGACTCTATACTCTAATTTTGTTAGTGAATCATTCTTTACATGTCGAATAACCTGTTTTACTTATATTCGGTGGAACATTTCCCCGGAAATAAATCGGATTTTTACGCTTCTGTCGAATTATTTCAGGTTAATTAACTTTTGTGTCGACTTATAGCGTAATAAGAAGACAAGACATCTTTGATTTAACGACGTTCGGCAAGTATAATGAAATAGACTGTTAATCACATTTTATCCCACCTAAACGGGCAGTAAGACTCTCACCTCAAGCTTCTGGGGTAGCAAAGAAAGTGGTAGGAGGGAAATCAATTGCCCGTATAGGTCCGATTAGTACGACTAACCATCAGTGGGGATGAAAGAAAACCCCCATTGATGGAAGTCCTCTTAAAAAAACTTGCCATCTGCTTTAGGCTGGGCGGATGCCTAAGTTGTACTTTTGCAGTCCTATCTACTAAAAAGATAAGTAATCTATTAGTTTGAACGGAGGAATTAGACTTGAGTTGGGAAGCGAATTACGAGAAGTGGAAACATTTTTCTGGATTGGATCCGGAATTAAAACAACAATTAGAAAGTATTGCAAATGATCCAAAACAGTTGGAAGAACATTTTTATAAAACATTAGAATTTGGAACTGGTGGAATTCGGGGAGAGCTTGGCCCTGGAACGAACCGTATGAACATATATTCAATTAGAAAAGCGACAGAAGGGTTAGCCAAGTATATAGAAAGCCATGGCGAAGAAGCCAAAAAACGTGGAGTTGCCATCGCATACGACTGTCGTTTTAAATCACCTGAATTTGCAATGGAGGCCGCAAAAACATTAGGGAAACATGGAATACATACATATGTTTTTGAATCGTTAAGATCCACACCTGAATTATCTTTTGCTATAAGATATTTACATGCCTTTAGTGGGATAGTTATTACTGCAAGCCACAATCCTCCCGAATACAATGGATATAAAGTGTACGGGGAAGACGGTGCTCAAGTAATACCTGAAGTAGCGGAAGAAATTATTGCGAAAGTAAACGCTGTAGAAAATGAGTTGGCGGTTGAAGTAGGGGATGAGGAGCAACTTAAAGCAGCTGGTCTTATTAATATGATTGGTGAAATAGTTGATCGTGCCTATCTAGAACAGCTAAAAACTGTAAACCTTAACGCGGAAGTTATTCAACAAGTGGCAGATGATTTCAAAATTGTGTACACCCCGCTACATGGAACAGGAAACAAACCAGTACGTAAAGGATTAGAAGCAATCGGATTTAAATATGTTCAAGTGGTAGAAGAGCAGGAACTTCCGGATGCTAGTTTTTCAACTGTTAAATCTCCTAACCCTGAGGAGCACGCAGCGTTTGAATTAGCAATCCAATATGGCGAAAAGATTCATGCGGACATATTACTTGGGACAGATCCAGATACCGATCGTGTTGGTGTTGCAGTACGTAATGAAAAAGGGGAATATCAAGTACTAACTGGTAATCAAGTTGGAGCATTATTATTACACTATTTAATTACGGAACAGAAAAAACAAGGTACATTAGAATCTAATGCGACAGTTCTTAAAACCATCGTAACATCTGAAATTGGACGAGATATTGCAGCAGCACATGGACTAGATACAATTGATACATTAACTGGGTTTAAATTTATCGGTGAGAAAATTAGAGAATTTGAACAAACAGGAGAAAGAAGCTTTTTGTTTGGTTATGAAGAAAGCTATGGTTATCTTGTAAAACCTTTTGCACGTGATAAAGATGCGGTACAAGCTTGTATGCTTATTGCAGAAGTTGCTGCTTATTATAAGACAAAAGGCATGACGTTATACGAAGGTCTTTTAGAAGTATTCGAACAATATGGCTATTATTGTGAAGGGTTGGAGTCATTAACATTGAAAGGAAAAGATGGAGTAGAACAAATCAACTCTATTTTAACAGCTTTTCGCAGTGCCCCTCCAAAGGTAATGGCTGGTAAATCTGTAGTAGAAATTGAGGATTATCAATCTAGCAGGCGTCAATTAGTGAATGACGACAAAGAGGAAACGATACATCTTCCAAAATCGAATGTGCTAAAATATAAGCTAGAAGACGGATCATGGTTCTGCCTACGTCCATCAGGAACCGAACCGAAAATTAAATTCTACTTTGGGGTGAAGGATAACACATTAGAAGCTAGTGAAAATAAACTAGAAGAACTTCGAAATGCTGTGATGGCAAAAGTTGAAGAAATAAATAATTAAAATAAACGAATAAAGGTAGTGACTTTATTAATAAGAAGTCACTACCTTTATTCATGTGAATTCATTATTCATCAATATTAATGAATTTTCGTTTCGAGTTTTTCTTCGGAATGATCACTTTTAAAAGTCCATTTTTAAAAGATGCTTTCGTTTCCTTTTCAGGAATTTCAAAAGGAACTGCAATCACCCGCTCCTTATGTTGGAAGGATTCTTCGTGACGATAAGAAGAATTTTGTTCATCTTTTTCAGAAAAACTTCTTCTATCTTCCACTATAATTCTTAATTGGTTTCCGGTTATTTCCAATTTAACTTGATCACGGCTATATCCTGGTAATTCTGCATGCACAATGATTTCACTATTAGTTTCTTTTACATCAATGGGAAAAGAATTTAGATTAAAATTCTTTTGAAGATGTTTAAACGATTCATTAAACACAGAATCTAACCTTCGCACGAAATTACGAACCGGTGCCATATCCAGATCAAATCCATCAGGAAAATTCCCTTTTTTCACAGAAAACACTCCCTTCTTTTTTATCATAATTAATATAGAACTTTTATTATTACTGTATGTATGATCTCAACGGAAGGTTTGGGTGCTTATCCTTTTGTTAAGGTAAAAATAAAAAGGAATCGGAACGAAAATGCAGAAGGATAAAATTGATGAGTGCCCAAACAGGATTCAAACACAATCATAAACATACCTTCTTATGGTTTAAGGCAGGAAAATAAAAAAAGGTGTCGAATGGTTAGAGAATATATAGTTTTTTAAAATAGGGGGATTCGTGTGGAAACAGTAGTAGATATCCAGGATGTTTCATGGAAAAGACAAGGGAAATCAATCCTTTCTAATATAAATTGGAAAGTAGAAAGGCGAGAACATTGGGCGATATTAGGCCTTAATGGTTCTGGAAAAACAACATTACTTAATATGATTAATGGTTACATATGGCCAACGACGGGCAACATTTCTGTTTTAGGACAAACGTTTGGGCGGACAGATTTACGGGAGTTACGAAAATCAATCGGATGGGTTAGTTCATCTCTTGGGGAACGGATTAAAGGATCTTCGCTTGTAGAAGAAATTGTCTTAAGTGGTAAGTTTTCTTCCATTGGTTTATACGATTCCTATACTGAAATGGATAGAAATAGGGCTCTAGAAATTATGGAGAAGCTTGGTTGTAGTAAACTGGTCGGGAGAACCTACCAAACTTGTTCCCAAGGTGAGAAACAAAAAGTGTTGATTGCTAGAGGACTAATGGGATCACCTAAACTGCTTATATTAGATGAGCCAACAAATGGTCTAGATTTTCTTTCTAGAGAAGATTTACTTCTAACAGTGGATCAGTTAGCTCGACAAGAAAAAGCTCCTACGATTATATTCGTTACCCATCATGTGGAAGAAATTTTACCTGTTTTTTCTAAAACATTATTATTACGAGAAGGTTCGGTTTACGCTCAAGGCTGTACAGAAGAAATTTTCACAAAAGAAAACCTATCGCAGTTCTTCTCTACCTCTGTTGAAGTGGAATGGAAACGTAACCGAGCTTGGATGTCTTTGCGGTAGCTATAGATAATATGGTAATACTAAAGTCGTTGTTCCTTGTTTAAGGTGCAACGACTTTTTAATAGCTAGAGTAATTTATGAAGTAAGAGAATTTTTGTCGAATTACAATATAAGCCTAAGGAAGTGGAGAAAGATCAAGAGAAAGAAAGGGCTTTTTTGTTAATATGTTCGTTTCTCTTTTATTGGATGAGTAACTTGTTTGATAATGTATGAAAAAAGATTGTTATTTTGGCTAGACTAAGTACTAAAAAGGGGAATGTATATGGAACTTATCCAGAGATATGTTTCCAAGGAATTGACACATTTTGTTGGTCGACATAAACCGGAGCATGAGCGATTTGACTTGCTTATTGATATCATTCGGAGCGGTTGGCTTTTACATAAAGACATTGGTGGAAACATAAAAATTAACCCAAATGCTCATGGGTTGGAGAATATTGTCATACCAGGAATTACTTGTTTTGCAGATATTCCGATAAATGATTTATCTCTCCATATGGAAAAGTATAGTAATTTTGGTTTAGCTTTTAAAAAGGATTTTCTTGTGGAAAAAGGAGCCAATCCAGTTTATTATCTTGCTACAAATGGAATAATTGGAGATTCGAATAAATGTGCTAGGGAAGCATATTTTAAGGAAAATGTAAAAGGTTATTTTACATGGATGAATGAATTAAAGAAGATGTTTAAAGAACAAGGATTTTCACCGGAACATCTGGAAAACCTTGAACGACTAGATTCCTTTCTCATTAAACATATTTTCGCTTACTTCAAACCTTTTGATGCTTCTAAAACAGATGCAGATGAAGATAATTATTATTTAGAAAGAGAATGGCGGATTGTCGGCGATGTGAAGTTCCATATACATGACATTACAAGAATACTGATACCAGAGCGATATGGGAAAAAGTTAAGAGAAATGCTTCCCAATTATTACGGGCAAATATCCTTTACAGAATGAAAATCGGCATCCTATTAAATGAGGGTGCCGATTGCTCCAGCATATGAGCCTTTTTCTAGAAAAATTGGTTCATATTGCATCATACCTTGAAATCCACTTAAAACTTCTTTTAAAGGTTTATTTCCGTTTAACGTACTTCCTACAAATACTATCTTTTCAACCCCTGTAATTTTGGCTGCTTGACTAGCCAAAGAAATAACCGTTTCTCCGATTAGTCGAATAAGTGCTGCTACATGATCTTCCACCTTTGCTTGCATATTGAAGTGGGCTTTGCCAAAGTTAGCTGCGGTAAGTTCTCCCGGAATTGGTGGCTCATTTGGTGCATAAATATCCCGCACCAATAAATCACTTTTTTGACTAGAGCCTTTCTCAGCAAGATTTATAAGATGTTGATAATTTCCTCTTCCAGTAAGGAGCGAGCCGAGTCCCATCAATGTTCCACCACCAATCCCACTGCCTAGAAGCCGATAAGATTCTTCTTCTTTTACGTGAAAGATAGATGTTCCCGTCCCTAGGCTTACAAGAATAAAGTCATCTTGAAAGCTTGGATTTTCACGCTTTACAAGAAAACGTGCGCCTTTTGTTACTGCGTCAAATTCTTCTATGTACACACATTTTTGCATCACTTGTTCTTTAATGGAGGTGCTTTTTCCACCAGTTATGTAGAGTGTTGCGTCGGGGTTAAGCATTGTTAGCCACTGGATTAGATTCTTTGATTCATCATTTCCGTATGTTTTTACATGGAATTTCCCTTTTTCTTCATACGCTATTTTAAGTAATGAACCTCCGGCATCAATCCCAATTTTATTTGTCATCGGAATATTCCTTTCCATATTAAATTTAATTTTAGAAAGTATTAAGCTTTTTCTTGCATAGGTGCAATTAAGGTTTCCCCACAGCATAGTAGTGAATACCAAGTTTTCTAATACTCTACCATATGCGAATTATTTTGACAATTATCTGAACCCGTTCTCTAGTTTGGCTTGTTTGGACAAATTTATTAAAATGAAGATATATGAAACCTTTTGGGGTATGAATACGTATTAGAAGGGTAAATAAAAGATAATCAAGTTTGAAAATAGGAGATGAACCATTTGAGGACATTTGTTCTATTTATGATACAGTCGATTTCATCATTCACTATGATGATTGCGATATGGCTTCTAAGTTTTTTAGCTTTAGAGCAAACATTTCTTCTTTCCAGTGTATATGCTTTAATTAGTGGAGGGTTAACGTTTCTAACTGTAGGAGGAGTTTCTAATAGACGTTTTGTAAAGAAAAATGGACTAACACATAAGGAATATAAATACATTGAAAAAAACTTAAAAGAAGCGAAAGAAAAAATTTCACGCTTGCAACGCGCTTTAGTAAATGTTCGTAGTATTCAACATGCGAAACGAAACATTGAAATGATTCGTACCGTTCGAAAAATATATTCCAACACCAAAAAAGAGCCGAAGCGGTTTTATAAAGCAGAAGGATTCTTTTATGAACGTTTGGATTCATTAGTAGAGCTTGCAGAAAAATATTCCTTCCTCTCCTCACAACCAGCTAAATCGAAGGAAATGATAGTATCCTTACATGAGACAGACTCGACATTAAACAGTTTAAATGAATCCGTGAAGAAAGATTTATATATTATGCTAAATGACGATGTAGATACCTTACATTTTGAATTGGATGTAGCTAAGAATTCCATTAATCGCATGAAGAAAACGAACAGGGGGATTTATTAAATGAACGAATCAAAACGCTCGGATGAAATAGAGGATTTACTTGCCAATCCATTTGGAACTCAGGATGAATCACCAAAGGATATAACGGAGATAAAATCGAACGAAAATGTGCCGAAGAAGATGATTGACGGATTACAGGAATCGGACAAGCAAAAGGCTTATGAAATTGCGAAACAAATTGATCATAAATCGCCTGACTCTGTTATTACGTATGGAACGAATGCTCAAGCAAAACTACATGATTTTTCCCATTCGATGTTAGAACAGGTGGATAATAATGATGTACAGGAGATTGGTGGTATTTTAAATGATTTAATGAAGAAATTAGAATCCGTTAATCCAGATGAATTAAAGACAGAAAAAAGTGGTTTCTTATCAAGAATGTTTGGTAAAATCTCCAGTACGGTGAATGAAATCCTGTCAAAATACCAAAAAACAGGAGCACAAATTGATCGGATTAGTGTGAGACTAGATCGAAGTAAAAATGCGCTTATGAAGGATAATCAACTTTTACAACAATTGTTTGATAAAAATCGAGATTTCTATGATGCGCTTAATATTTATATAGCGGCTGGAGAAGTGAAAATCCAGGAACTTGAAATGACAGTAATACCAGAATTAAAACGAAAAGCAGAACGTAGTCAAAATCAAATGGATGTACAAGAAGTAAATGATACCATTCAATTTATGGACAGACTCGATAAACGTATTCATGATTTGAAATTAAGCAGACAAATTACAATGCAAAGCGCTCCACAAATTCGTCTCATTCAAAACACGAATCAGGCATTAGTAGAAAAAATTCAATCATCCGTTCTGACTGCTATTCCATTATGGAAAAATCAAATCGCAATTGCCCTAACATTATTACGACAACGTAATGCAGTGGAAGCACAGAAACAAGTGACGCAGACTACGAACGATCTACTCGCGAAAAATGCGGAAATGTTAAAAACAAACACGATTGAATCTGCAAGGGAAAATGAACGGGGATTGATTGATATTGAAACAATGAAGAAAACTCAAGAAGATCTTGTTTCAACGATAGAAGAAACCTTGCAAATTCAATCAGAAGGACGCCAAAAACGTAAACAAGCCGAAATAGAACTACAAAATATGGAGAATGAATTAAAACAAAAGTTATTGGAACTAAAATAGAAGGTAAAGAGGCACTGGGGCTGGAAATGCTTTAGTGCTTCTTTTTTAAATATAAATCAAAAACTCCTTCATCTAATTTATCGTAATTTGGGGATTTTGCAGTAGCCTTGGTGTTTATACTAGACAAAAAAATTAAAAATCCCTTATAATTTTACGTATACTGTAAACATTCTAACTGTATTTATCCCACCTTAACGGGCAGTAAGATTCCCACCTTAAGCTTCTGGGGAAACAAAAAAATAAGCGGGAGATCAACTGTTTGTAAAGGCACGATAAGTGCGACTAACCATCAGTGGGGGATGGAGGAAAATCCCTACTGATGGAATCCTTCTTTAAAGCTTTTTTCGGTAGATAAGAATGGATAAACATTGTAATCTAGTATAAGTGCAACTAAGGCATTGGCCATAAAGGGTGGCTATGCCTTAGTTTTATAATTTCATCATAAACAACCTAAAGAATAGTACGAAAAAGAAGGGAAATCCTAAATATTACGAAGAAACACCTAGGAGGAAAGAATTACATGTCGGATAAGAAGAATAGTGGAACACCATTGCTGTCAGAAAAGGAGAAAAAAAATAGAAGCCGTGCTTTGATTGGTGCTGCTTTTCTTATGGCAACTTCAGCTGTTGGACCTGGCTTTTTAACCCAAACAGCAGTTTTCACCGAAACACTTTTAGCTAGTTTTGGATTTGTTATCCTTGTATCCATTATTTTAGATATTGGAGCACAGTTGAATGTATGGAGAATTATTGCAGTATCTGGTAAAAGAGGCCAGGAGATTGCCAGTGCAGTGATTCCCGGATTAGGAATAGTTGTTGCCCTCTTTATTGTGATTGGTGGGCTTGCCTTTAATATTGGAAATATTGGTGGTACCGGACTTGGGCTTAATGCTTTACTCGGAATTAATCCGAAAGTTGGTGCAATCATTTCAGCCGCTATTTGTATTTTTATTTTCCTGTCTAAAGAGGCGGGAGCAGCAATGGATCGAATCGTGAATATTCTAGGTGCTGTACTTCTTGTTTTAATTGCTTATGTGATGTTTGTCAGTCAACCACCCGTTGGCGATGCGGTGTATCGAACGTTTGTTCCTTTGGAATTAGATTTTTATGCGATTATTACAATTGTAGGTGGAACGGTCGGTGGTTATATTACCTTTTCTGGCGGGCATCGCTTATTAGATGCAGGAATTAAAGGGAAAGAGAGTATACCAGAGGTTACAAAAACTTCTATAACGGGAATTATAGTTGCCTCCCTTGTTCGTATTTTATTATTTTTAGCAGTATTAGGTGTTGTTTATGCCGGTGTTCATCTGGATCCATCCAATCCAGCAGCAACTGTATTCCAATATGCAGCAGGCGACATTGGGTATCGAATATTTGGTCTAGTGTTATGGATTGCCGGAATTTCTTCCGTTATCGGTGCTGCGTATACTTCGGTATCTTTTTTACGAACGTTTCATCCGAAGATTGAACAGTATTATCAGTATTGGATTATTGGATTTATTTTGTTTTCTACCATTGTTTTTGTATTTATCGGCGAGGCGGCAACATTGCTCGTTTTAGCTGGAGCAGTAAATGGACTGATTTTACCTTTAACATTAGGACCAATGCTTTTTGCAGCACATAATAAGAAAATAGTTGGTGATTATAAACATCCTTTATGGTTAACGGTGTTTGGTGCGATTGTCGTTATATTAACGGCGTATTTAGGTGTGAGAACATTGATTCAAATGATACCGCAACTATTTTAATGGAAAGAAAAACTAGTAATGGTGGGGATAAGATGTTTCAAATTGAACCGTTAGGAGATTGTGGGATAAGAGTGCAATTAGGAAATTCTATCTCAAAAGAAACAAATGCTAAAATCCGCAGCCTTTCGTGGTTTATAGAAAGAGAAAAGATACGAGGCGTTATCGAATGGATTCCTACTTATACGGCGGTTTCCATATATTATGAGCCATATATAATTACATTTGAAGAAATAAAGCAACAAATAGAAGGCATGCGAGAAAAGTTAGAAAAAATAACATTGCCACCAGCAAATGTTATTAAATTACCTGTTTATTACGGTGGTGAGACAGGACCTGACTTAGAACGGGTTGCGAATCACAACCAATTAAGTATAGATGAGGTTATTCGCATTCATACAAGCTCGGATTATTTAATCTATATGATGGGTTTCACACCTGGTTTTCCTTATTTAGGTGGGATGTCTGAAAAAATTGCTACACCTAGACTGAAAGAACCACGATTAAAAATACCAGCAGGTTCCGTTGGAATTGCTGGTTCGCAAACAGGTGTGTATCCTATGGAAACCCCGGGTGGATGGCAAATCATTGGTAAAACACCAGTGAAACTATATGATCCCATGAGAAATAAACCTATTTTATTAAAAGCTGGGAACTATATTCGTTTCGTTCAGGTATCAGAATCCGAATATAAGGAGATAGAAAAACAAGTTGAAGAAAATAGCTATGAAGTAGAAATAGCATTTTATGAAGGGGAGTGAACGTTTTGGGGAATTACGTTGATTTAAATTGTGACTTAGGAGAAAGTTACGGTCCATTTAAAATTGGTCGTGATGATGAGGTCATGAAATACATTACGTCAGCAAATATTGCTTGTGGTTATCATGCAGGAGATCATAATGTGATTCAAAAGAGCCTACAAAAAGCAGTCGAAAATGACGTTGGAGTGGGAGCACATCCAGGCTTTATGGATTTGCATGGATTTGGTAGAAGAGAAATAAAGCTAGATGCGGACGAGCTTTATAATTTAATCGTTTATCAAATTGGAGCGGTTCAAGCTTTTGCAAGAATAAACAACTCAAAGCTAAATCATGTAAAACCTCATGGGGCATTATATAATATGGCAAGTAGAGATCAGGAGATGGCAGAAACGATAGCTCAAGCTGTTCATGATGTAGATCCAGAACTCATTTTATATGGGTTAGCAGGTAGTGAATTAATACATATGGGGAAGAAAGTTGGCTTGCAAGTAGCGGAAGAAGTTTTTGCTGATCGTACATACCAACCAGATGGAAGCTTGACATCTAGGAGTCATGCAAATGCCATGGTAACTGACCCAGATGAAGCTGTCGGACGGGTTATACGTATGGTTAAAGAAGGAAGAGTAGAAGCGGTCGACGGTTCAGATATACGGATTCAAGCAGATACCATTTGTATACACGGGGATAGTGAAAAATCATTAGAATTTGTGAAGAAATTAAATACAGAATTAACGAACAATGGAATTATTTTAAAAAGAGTAGGGATGTAACTTGGAAAATGCAGTTATAAAGGTAGAAAAATCTGGACTAACTACGTCAGTTCAGGACCTTGGAAGAACAGGATATCAACAATATGGAATGGTAGTATCTGGTGCAATGGATCCTTATGCCCTCCAAGTAGGGAATTTACTTGTTGGGAATGAACGAAACGCTGCTGGAATCGAGGCGGTAATCATGGGACCTAAATTACAATTTTTGAAAGATACTGTCATCGCTATTTGTGGTGCCGATTTATCTCCTCAACTGGATGGGAAAGATATCCCAATGTGGACTTCCATTTTCGTTCATAAAGGACAATCGCTTTCGTTTGGTCAGCCCAAGAAGGGTGTCTATACATACATTGCTGTTGCAGGTGGGATAGACGTACCGGTTGTCATGGGAAGTCGCTCTACCTATGTAAAAGCTGGGATCGGAGGAATCGAGGGTAGATTTTTACAAAAAGATGATTTGTTACCTTCTGGAAAAGTAACAGGGAAGAACAGAGTGAGAAGATTGCCCGATAATCTAATTCCTAATTATCAATCGGATCAAAAAATAAGAGTAATATTAGGACCTGATCGGGATGCCTTTTTACAAGAAAGTATCGAAACACTTTTGACTGGGACATATGAAATTACAAAACAGACGGATAGAATGGGTATGCGTTTAAATGGTCCAAAACTTCAACATGTAACAGGAGCGGATATTATCTCAGACAGTATTTTTCCCGGTACGGTACAAGTTCCAGCAAATGGTCAACCCATTATACTTTTGGCAGACCGTCAAACAACAGGTGGTTATACAAGGATTGCCACTGTCATTTCAGTTGATATTGCAAGGGTTGCTCAGAATTTACCAGGTAGAAAATTGCAATTTGAGGCAATAAGTGTACATGAAGCACAAACTTTACGTATTAAACAGGAAAAAATATTACATCAATTGGCAGTTGGAGCAGGGGTTTTTTAATAATGAATTTGATGAAATTAAAGGAGGTTATGCATCGTGAGTAAAACTACAGAAGAGATACGTCAACAAATCAGAACTGGGGAATGGCAAAAGCCGACAACTGGGTTAGCACCAGGGTATACACAAGTAAACCTAGTGATTTTGCCAAAGAAATATGCGTATGATTTTTTATTGTTTAGTATGCGTAATCCTAAATCATGTCCATTAATCGAAGTAACAGATGTCGGTTCCCCTGTACCGAAAAAGACGGCACCAACTGGTGATTTGCGGACAGATATATCAAAGTATCGTATTTATAAACATGGGGAATTGGTCGAAGAAGTTACAGACATCACCCCTTATTGGCAAGATGATTTTGTTTCCTTCTTAATCGGTTGTAGTTTCACATTTGAAAAGCCTTTAATAGATAATGGAATTCCAATTCGATACATTGAGGAAGGTAAAAATGTATCGATGTATAAGACAAATATTCTTTGTGAACCTGCCGGAGTTTTCCAAGGGCCAATGGTAGTAAGTATGCGTCCAATGAAACCTAATGATGCAATTCGTGCTACGAAAATTACGTCTAGATTTCCATCTGTTCATGGGGCCCCGATTCATATTGGCGATCCTTCCATGATTGGAATTGAAGATATTAATGATCCTGATTTTGGTGATCCCGTAACCATACATGAAGGAGAAATTCCAGTATTCTGGGGGTGTGGCGTTACCCCTCAAGCAGTAGTCATGGCAAGTAGACCAGAATTAGTGATCACCCATGCTCCGGGGTATATGTTTATTACGGACATGAAAGAGGAAGAGCATGCGGTGATTTAAGTTCCTGAAGTCGAAGCAAGAATGGAATACTTTTTTAATTGATACCTTCCAAAAAGGCATTCACCTATTCTGTGGTGAATGCTTTTTTTCTTTGCTAAAGTTCGACAATAATCCAACAGCTGCTGTGCTATAGTAATGAAAAGGGATATAAGAGTACATAGCTGTTGGGAGACGTAAACATGCAGTTATTTTTTAGCTTAGGAATAAGAATTACTATTGTGTTGTTTACCATTTTACGAGCTTGGCAGAACGCCCCTTATTTTAATGAGGGGATGAATGCCAAGTCTTTTATTTTTGAATAACTTTAATATCTAAGGCCTTTTAGGTTGATGATAGAACATATGTTTGGTAAAATATCCCCATATGGGAGGTGAAAAAATGGCTACGAAAACTATATTAGTTAAACTCAAAAAGCCAACAAAGAAAAAGCATAAACAATTCATTTATGAGCAAAAGGAGTTTTCTAATTGCGTAAATGATTGTGTGGAACGCATTCAAAATGGAGAAAAAATTTCTTCAAAAGACGTACCATTCAACCTCAAATCCTCTATAAAAAACGAGGCTATTCGTCGCGCAAAAAAGGCTGTTTCTGATTATAGGAAAGGGCGAGCAACAACGATTCCTATTTTCAAAAAGTCACTTGGTGTGAAAATAAATAATCAAAACTGGAATTCCATAGAGAAAAATGGAAGATGGTACATTGCATTTACCTCTAATATGGGGAAAAAGGCACTACCGGTAGTAGAAACAAAAGATGTACAAACGTTTTTTCCATTTCTGACGCAAAAGAAGAAAGGGTTTCGTGGAACCATGGAATTGTTGCGTAAAGGAAAACATTGGTATGTGGCAATTCCAATACAAATAAGTTCAGAACTAGACTTTGAAAAGAAACATAAACGCATCTTTGAAAACATGAAACGACAAAAGTCTACATCTATTGGTGTGGATCTAGGGTTGGGACATATTGCGGTCGTTTCTGAACCCTTTAGTGGTAAAAGACAATTTTTTTCTGGTAAGGAAGTCGGTTATATGCGACGTCATTTTTGTTCCCTACGACGTTCGTTAGGTAAAGCAAAGGCGCTGCGCGTCATCAAACGTATAGGTAAAAAAGAAAGAGAATGGATGAAAGATTATAACCGAAAATTAGCTAAAGATATAGTAGATTTCGCTCTACAATTTGATAATCCAATCATAAAAATGGAAGCATTAGACGACATTCGAAAAACATGTCGTAGCATGAAGAGAGCAGATAAAACCATTCACTCGTGGTCTTTCTATCAATTAAAACAGTTCATCAAAGAAAAAGCTGCGAAACACAATATTCCAGTTGTAGATATTAACCCTTATCAAACAAGCCAATTTTGCGGATGTTGCGGTCATGCAGAAAAGAATAACCGCTACGGAGATAAATTCCGTTGCGTAAAATGTGGCTATACTTGTCATGCTGATTTGAATGCTTCAAATAATATTGCACGTAGCACAAGCTTGGCGGGGTAGTACGGAACAGTCGTGAGATAGGTTCGTATTATAGTTCAAGTGCCTAGGTGGTACAATCCAACCTAGGAGCCCCAAGTGGCATGGGGTATGGCAGTCATGTTAGAAGGTGGGCCAGAAATGGAACAACAATGGATTGTCGGGAGACAAGCTCCCATCCTAGTGAACTGCTTCCGCCTCTTTTAAGAGGTTTCCACTTTGGAAGCTCGGTATTTTAATGCCGAGAGGGTGTCACCATATGCGAAAGAATTGGTCGTATTAGCTATCACATCTGGGAGTACTATTTCGATATTATTGTCCCCGTTAATTATGCCGGTTATTGTATTGAGTAGTGAGAACGGGTTAAGTTCGTTGAAAAATGGAATTCGTTTTAATTGGAAATATGCGGTTGTGATTTATGTGTTGGTGCAAGCATATGTACAGACAAAAGTTAGGATAAATAAATATGTAGATGATAAATAACTGTCGATATGAAGAGAGGGGTTTACAATTTTTAAATTTTACTATAATATTATAAATATTAGGAACATACTATACGGTAGGTATGTGAAATTATAGAGTTAGGGGAGATAAAATGGATTTTTCATATTCTGAGAAGGTTTTAGATTTAAAGAAAAAGGTTAATACGTTTATGGAAGAGCATGTTTATCCAAATGAGAAGGTTTATCAAGACCAATTAAATCAACAAAAAACTAGATGGTCTGATATACCTCCAATTATGGAGGAATTAAAGAAAAAGGCAAAAAAAGCGGGGTTATGGAACTTATTTTTACCTGAAAGCGAATATGGGGCGGGGTTAACAAATCTAGAATATGCTCCCGTATGTGAAATAATGGGAAGATCGGTGATTGGCCCTGAAGCTTTTAACTGTAGTGCGCCAGACACAGGAAATATGGAAGTCTTAGCGCGCTATGGTTCAGAAAAGCAAAAGAAGGAATGGCTTGAGCCCTTGTTAGCGGGTGAAATAAGATCATGTTTCTCTATGACGGAGCCGGATGTAGCGTCGAGTGATGCAACGAATATTTCTACAAGCATTGTAAGAGATGGTGATGAATATGTTATAAATGGGACAAAATGGTGGTCCTCTGGTGCAGGAGATCCAAGATGTAAGATTGCTATCGTAATGGGAAAAACAGATACATCAGCCCCAAGGCATGAACAACAGTCTATGATTCTTGTTCCATTAGACACCCCTGGAGTAAAAGTAAAACGAATGCTACCAGTATTCGGTTATGATGATGCGCCGCATGGTCATGCTGAAATAGAATATGATAATGTTAGAGTACCTGCAGAAAATATGCTGTGGGATGAAGGAAAAGGATTTGCTATTGCACAGGGAAGGTTGGGACCTGGGAGAATTCATCATTGCATGCGTTTAATAGGACTTGCGGAGAGAGCTCTTGAAGATATTTGTAAGCGTATACAGATTCGGGAGGCTTTTGGTAAAAAATTGTCTGAACATGAAGTCATCCAGGAGTGGATTGCAGATTCTCGTATTGAAATAGAACAAGCACGTTTATTGACACTTAAAGCGGCATATATGATGGATACCGTTGGGAATAAAGTGGCGAAAAAAGAAATTGCCATGACTAAGGTAGTTGCCCCAAATATGGCATTAAAGGTTCTTGATCGTGCTATCCAAGTATTTGGTGCTGCAGGCGTGAGTGACGACTTTACATTAGCGTATCATTGGGCTAATGCAAGAACACTTCGGATTGCGGATGGACCGGATGAGGTTCACCGTCGCCAAATTGCGAGATTAGAAATGAAAAACTACCAGTAATGATAGTGGGAGGGAATAAAATGGGTGTTATGGATTTATTTAATTTAAAAGGAAAAACTGCGATTATTACAGGAGGGGGACGTGGACTAGGGGCTCAAATTGCTGAAGCCTATGCGGATGCGGGAGCAAACCTTGTTTTATGTTCTAGAAAAGTAGATGCTTGCAAAGAAAAAGCTGAAGAACTAAAAAGAAAATTTGGAACGGAGGCATTAGCCTACAGTTGCGATGTTTCCAAACTGGAGGATGTAAAAAAAGTAGTTCACGAGACAGTGAAATATTTCGGAACAGTAGATATTTTAGTGAATAATAGTGGGGCAACCTGGGGTGCACCAATAACCGAAATGCCTTTTGAAGCTTGGGAAAAAGTGATCAATGTTAATATAACTGGAACGTATTTAATGAGTTTAGAAGTCGGGAAAGTTATGATGAAAAAAGGGAAAGGAAAAATCATTAATATTGCTTCGGTTGCGGGGTTTGGCGGGACTGATCCAAACGTGATGGATACCATTGGATATAATACTAGTAAAGGTGCTGTAATGACTTTTACAAAGGATTTAGCCGTTAAATGGGGACCTCACAACATTAATGTAAATGCTATTGCTCCAGGTTTCTTTCCTACGAAAATGTCAAAGGGTTTATTAGAAAAGGGTGGAGATAAAATTCTAGCTGGAACACCATTAAATAGATTCGGTAGTGATGAAGATATGAAAGGTGCAGCCCTTTTTCTGGCATCAACAGCATCAGATTTTGTAACAGGGGATATTCTAAGAGTTGACGGTGGTTCTAGCGCCTATGCTTAGTGAACTTCTATAGACGTTGTGGTACATTATAATAAGAAAAGCGCAAGCGCCCATTTAGCGAAGTACGAAGGTGAAGGAAGTCTCACTAGTCGCTGGGCGCTGTCGCTAGACATTAATGTACAAAAATCTTATGCAGTGAGGAACGATTGTGATGAAGGGGAAAATTACAGAAGTAAGTATCAAACTATTTGAAAAGAAAGGTTTTAGTGCAACGTCTATTCAAGATATTGTAGATGCAATCGGTGTTACAAAAGGGACTTTCTACTACTATTATTCAAGTAAAGAACAATTGTTAATGGATATTCACTATGATTATATTACAAATCTTTTGGAAAGACAGAAACAAATCGTTGATAACTCTCATTTATCCCAAAGAGAAAAAATTACAGAAATTATTACTTTATTAATCATGGATGTGACAGAAAAAGGACCAAGTGCTAGGGTTTTCTTTAGAGAGTTGAGGCATTTAAGTGAAGGGAATATAGAGAAAATAAAGGAAATTAGAAAACAGTTTTATTTAAACGTAGAAGCGGTAATTAAAGCTGGAATAGAACAAGGTGAATTCAGAAAAGCTGATCGTCCAGACATGATAGCGTATGGGGTATTAGGTATTGTGAACTGGAGTTATAACTGGTATAACCCAGAGGGAGATGTGTCACCTAGTGAATTAGCAAAAATTTATGCAAATGTTATTTTAAAGGGCATAGAAAACTAGATTATTATCTATATATAGATAATAATCCGGAATATTTTTTGAATAGTCATAATATACTGGTCGGATAGTATCTAAGTGTTTGCCACGGGAGGGAAATGGTATGAAGTCTTCTTATAATGACACAATCAATGTAAGACAAGGTGAAGAGTTAAATGAAGCAATTGTATCTAAATTTATTAAAGAGAATCTCCCTAACATTCCAAGTGGTAATCTGGAAATTGAGCAATTTGGAGCAGGACATTCTAATTTAACCTATTTATTAAAGATAGGGACATGGGAGGCGGTATTACGCCGCCCTCCCCATGGGCCTGTTGCTCCAAAGGCTCATGATATGAAAAGGGAGTATCAAATTTTAAGTAACCTTCACCCATTATATTCTACTGCACCAAAACCGTATATTTATTCGGATGATAAGTCAATTATTGGTAGTAGTCTTTTTGTTATGGAACGAAGAAAAGGAATAGTAATAGATACAGAGTTTCCTGAATCTATCTCTTACACTCCTGAAATAGGTCGTAAGCTATCACAAATCATGGTTGATAAACTCGTTGAACTACATCAAGTTGATTATACGAAAACAGACCTTTTGAACATATCTAAGCCAGAGGGATTTATGGAACGACAAGTAGCAGGATGGATAAAGCGTTATGATCTTTCAAAGACAGATGACATCTCAGGGGTTGAGAAGTTAACAAAATGGCTAGAAAAAAATGTTTCAACTCGAGAGGACTCAGCCATCATTCATTACGATTATAAGTTAAATAATGCCATGTTTTCTGAAGACTGTAGTGAAATGGTTGGCCTTTTTGATTGGGAGATGACAACGGTAGGGGACCCACTTGCTGATTTAGGAGCAGCTTTAGGCTACTGGATAGAGGCTGGTGATCCAGAAGAATTAAAAAGTGGATTCAATAAAGAGCCAGTTACGACTAGAAATGGATTTTATACTAGAGAGGAATTTATGCAAGAATATGCGAAGAAAAGTGGTAGGGATTTATCCAATATCCATTTCTATCTAACTTTTGCATATTTTAAGCTTGCGGTAATTGGTCAACAAATCTATTACCGGTTTAAGAAAGGCCAAACTCAGGATCAGCGATTTGCTAACTTGAATCGGTTAGTTGAAAGTTTAATTCATTATGCATTGAACTATAGTAGAGGTATATAAGTGCGTGTTCAAAAAGAAGGATCACCGGACTTTTTGAACAACCTCTATAAGAGGATGAAGACTAAATAAGTTTATCCAAAGTACCTAACTAAAGAAATGAAACATGAGCAAGTGGAGGAGAGAATAAGATATGAAAGTGGTCCAATTTAAGGAATACGGTGGTCCTGAAGTCTTGAAATTAATTGAATTAGATTTGCCCAATATCGGAGAAACAGAGGTGCTAATAAAAATAAAGGCAATTGGAGTAAATTATGCTGATACAGCTAGACGTGAAGGTGCATATGTAGTACCAACACCATTGCCGTTTATTCCAGGTTTGGAGATTGCTGGTGAAATTGTTGGCATGGGAGAAAAGGTAAAAGGGGTAAAAAAAGGTGACAGGGTGATGGCATTAATCGAATCTGGTGGCTATGCAGATTATGCGATAGTGAAGGCGAATCAGCTTATCCCTATTCCAGATGGAGTAGCCTTTGAACATGCTGTAGCTATACCGGTACAAGGTTTAAGCGCTTACCATATATTGAAGACAATGGGAAGGCTTAAAGAGGGGGAGACCGTCCTTATTCATGCAGCAGCAGGTGGTGTCGGAGTGTTAGCGGTTCAACTTGCAAAAATCTTCGGTGCAGGAAGAATCATTGCTACAGCTAGTACGCCTGAGAAATTGGAATTAGCGAAGGAAATGGGAGCGGATGATTTAGTTAACTACATGGAAGAGGGTTGGGAGAATAAGGTAAGAGAAATTACTGGGGGCAAAGGTGTCGATGTTGCACTAGAAATGGTTGGTGGAGATGTCTTTCATAAGACGGTAAATTGTCTAGCACCTTTTGGAAGACTTGTTATTTATGGAGTCGCGAGTGGAAATATGCCTAAATTTTACCCATCTAAACTAATGAAAAGAAATCAATCCATTATTGGTTTTTTTCTTTCACAGATTATGAAAGAGCCAGATCTATACCTTTTTAGTTTGAAGGAATTAATTAGTTTCGTAGAGCAAGGGAAAATAAAAACAACGATTGGTGGCACTTATCCATTAGAAGAAGTAGCACATGTTCATCAAATTCTACAATCTAGGAAAACAAAAGGAAAGATTATATTAATACCATAGATTTCTGAGCTCAAGAAGGAGGATAAAAAAGTAAGATGATGAGAAATACCAATCATTATAAACATTGGCCATTGAGGTTACCTAAGAACTTAACTGTTCCCCAAACAACGCTATATGAAAATCTTGAAATGTCTACTAGAAAGTATCCGGATAAAGTAGCCTTTCACTATTATGGAGCCTCTTATTCCTACAAGGAGCTTTTTAAAGAAGTGGAAAGTCTAGCGGGATATATGGAAAAAGAATGGGGGATTAAAGAAAAAGATAATATTCTACTGTTCATGCAGAACTCCCCTCAATTTATTATTAGTTTCTTTGCTATTTTACGGTTACGAGCGGTTGTCGTTCCTATTAATCCAATGAGTTTGACAAAGGACCTAGAATTCTATGTGAAGGACTGTGGGATTAATCATGCAATTGTGGGTCAAGAACTATATGAAAAAGCTCTTCCTTTAAAGAAAGAGAATTTATTAAGAAATATAATAGTGGCTACTTATTCCGATTACAGTAAAGAAGATGACGCATTCATTCAAAGGGTTGCTAAGTCAGCCGATGGTGAAATAGAAGCTATCCCTTGGAGGGAAGCATTAAATAAAGAACTTCAGGCTTCTACATATAAAGGAGAGAGTGGAGATATTGCCATAATTCCTTATACTTCAGGAACAACTGGACTACCGAAAGGGTGTGTTCATACAAATAGCACGGTTCAGGCAAATACGGTAGGGGCCTATCATTGGATGAACTTAACGGCGGATACGATTACATTAACAACCTTACCACTTTTCCACGTAACGGGATTAATACACAGCACACTGTCCCCAATTTATGCAGGAAGTACACTTGTGATTATGACGAGATGGGATCGTGAGTACGCTGCAAAAACAATAGAGAAATTTAAATGTACCCATTGGATCAATATTAGTACGATGTTAATCGACTTTTTATCTAACCAAAATTTAAAAAACTACAACATATCATCATTAGAAGTAATTGGAGGAGGTGGAGCACCTCTCCCAGAGGCGGTAGGAGAGGATTTATATGAAAGAACAGGACTCCGATTTATCGAAGGGTATGGTTTAACAGAGACGATATCTCATACCCATTTTAATCCACCTGATCGACCGAAATTGCAGTGTCTAGGAATACCTTCATTCGATGTAGATGCAAGAATTATAGATACTACTACTGGTAAAGAACTTGGGGTTAATCAAGAAGGAGAACTAATTGTAAATGGTCCTCAAGTTTTTATAGGATACTATCAACGTGATGAAGAGAATGAAAAAGCACATATAGAAATCGATGGCAAACGATTCTTCAGAACAGGTGACATTGTTCGTATGGATGAAGAAGGATATTTCTTTATTGTTGATCGTCTAAAGCGAATGATTAATGCCTCAGGTTTTAAAGTGTGGCCTACAGAAGTTGAGTCTATTTTATACAAACATCCAGCAGTACAACAGGCGTGTGTAGTACGTGCACCAGATAAAAAACGTGGGGAAACCGTTAAGGCATTTATCATTTTAAATGATCATTATAAAGGTAAAGTCAAGGAACAGGACATTATGGAATGGTCAAAAGGCCAAATGGCTGCTTATAAGTATCCAAGAATAATAGAGTTCAGAGATAGTTTCCCAACAACTAGTAGTGGAAAAATCTTATGGAGGGTACTCCAAGAGAGTGAATAAGAGGTAGAAGAAGCGTGGTGTTACGATGTCTCAAACTAAATCTTGAGGGGGATTCGTAATGAAAAGATGGTTAGAACATTATCCAGAACATATCTCTAAGGAAATAACAATTCCTGATATGTCCTTATCTGATATGTTAAAGCAATCTGTTTCCAAATTCCAAAACAACACAGCAATCCACTTTTATGGGAAGGAGACGACTTATAAGGAACTTAATAATCTTGTAGATGCATTTACTGCAGCTTTACAAGATAAAGGTATCAAAAAAGGTGATAGAGCAGCTATTATGCTACCGAACTGTCCACAGTATGTAATTAGTTATTACGGTATTTTACAAGCTGGTGGTATTGTAACACAGTTAAACCCAATGCTTGTTGGTAAAGAATTAGAATATATATTAAATGATTCGGGAGCAGAAACCATAGTCATCTATGAACCGTTACTACCGGTGCTAAATCAAGTTATGGATAATACTTTTGTTAAACACGTTATTAAAGTGAACATCGAAGGCCGGGATGCAACAGATGATATGGCCACAGGATTTCAGTCTTTCTTAAAGAGTGCAAATAAGCGGCCCGTAGAAGTGGATATTAATCCTCGAGAAGATGTAGCAGTATTGCAATACACTGGTGGTACAACAGGGCGGTCAAAAGGAGTCATGTTGACGCACCGAAATCTTCTAGCAAATATTATGCAATCCTATGAGTTTTTTAAGGATACTATCAATATAGGGAAGGAACGATATTTAAGCGTTATTCCATTATTCCATGTATATGGGATGACCTCATGTATGAACTTAACGATATATATAGGGGCCATAAACATTCTATTACCTAGATTCGATTTGGAAGAAGTACTTGAGACGATTAAAAATATTCAGCCTACATCATTTCCAGGTGTTCCTACTATGTACATTGCTCTGATTAATCATCCTAAGGTAAATGAATATGGTTTAAATAGTATGGAAATTTGTAATAGCGGTAGTGCTCCTATGCCAGTTGAGATTTTACGATCTTTTGAAGAAAGAACAGGGGCAAAAATAGTGGAAGGGTATGGTCTTTCAGAGGCATCCCCAACAACACACTGTAATCCGTTATTTGCTACTAGGAAACCAGGTAGTGTCGGAATTGGTGTTCCAAGTACAGATTATAAAATTGTAGATTTAGCGACTGGGAATAAGGAACTTCCTGCTGGTGAAGTGGGAGAGATTATTATTAAAGGTCCCCAAGTGATGAAAGGATACTGGAATATGCCTGATGAAACAGACCTAACATTACGAGATGGTTGGCTTTATACGGGAGACATAGCTTATATGGATGAAGATGGCTATCTTTATATCGTCGATCGCAAAAAAGATTTAATTATAGCTAGTGGATATAATGTTTATCCACGCGATGTGGAGGAAGTATTATATGAACATCAATCTATTCAAGAAGCAGTTGTTGTAGGTGTTCCGGATCCATATCGTGGGGAAACCGTGAAAGCAGTTATTGTTTTAAAAGATGGCAGTAATTGTACGAAGGAGGAATTGATCTCCTATTGTCGGGCTAATCTTTCTGCATACAAAGTACCTCGCATTATTGAATTTAGAAAAGAACTTCCAAAAACAGGTGTTGGAAAAATTCTAAGAAGAAAATTAAAAGAAGAATCGTCACAATAATTAACAATCTAGAAGGAGGAAATGATAGTGAATCAAGTTCAAAAGGTAGCTGTATTAGGAGCTGGATCCATGGGGCATCAAATTTCCATGCTTTGTGCCCTTGGGGGTTATGAGACTTATTTACAAGATATTAACGAAAAGGCATTGGATAAGGCAAGATTAACATTGGAGAAGCGGATGAACGATTGGGTTAAGAAAGGAAAATTAACCGAGAACGAAAAAAATGAAGCTTTCTCAAATCTTCAATTAACAACGGATTTGGAAACAGCGGTTGCTGAAGCCGATCTTGTAATAGAGGCAGTAGTTGAAAAGTTAGATGTAAAAAGGGAGGTGTTTTCCAAGTTAGATAAACTAGTACCTAAGCACACAGTATTAGCAACGAATAGCTCCACGATTGTTAATTCGAAAATTGCTGATGTGACAAGTAGGCCTGACAAAGTAATTAATATGCATTTCTTCTTTCCTCCATTAGTGATGGATTGCGTTGAAGTAGTTAAAAGCGATCAAACATCCAATGAAACGGCACAGTTAGCAATGGATTTTTGTGAGAGCATTGGCAAAACGGGGGTATTACTAGAAAAGGAGATTTATGGATTTATAGCGAATCGTTTGTTATTTGCTCTTTCAAAAGAAGCTATGTACTTATATGAAAATGGCTATGCCGACTTTAAGGATATTGATTTGATAGCTAAAAAGGCTTTGAGTCACCCTCTTGGACCGTTTGAACTAGCGGATCTTTCTGGAATAGATGTAGGCTATTATGCAAATTTACAGCTCTATGAGGAAACAAGGGATCCGAGAGATAAACCAGCAAAGTCGATTGAAGAAAAAGTAAAACAAGGACACCTTGGCAGAAAAACAGGTAAAGGATGGTACGACTACTCGGAGGAATCAGTAGTAAAATAAGTAATTTAGTATCTTAGAAAGAATGGTGGAATTGCTGTTATAACAATCGACAATCCTGATTATAAATTCCATAAGTGTTGTCGGTGGGAGTAGTAATGTTTATAAGTAATATTCTTAATTGTTTGAGGAAGGAGATCAAGAAATGAGTTGGCAACCAGAAATTGATGAATTAAGAAAAAGGGAAGAACTAGCCAAGGAAATGGGGGGGAAGGAGAACGTAGAGAAACATAGATCTAGAGGGAAATTAACCGTACGAGAAAGAATCCATCATCTACTGGATAAAAACACCTTCCATGAAAAAGGGGCAATTGCTGGAAAAGCAATATATGAGGGAAATGGGAAATGAATTAAAAGAGTTTACACCTGCAAACTTCTTAATTGGAACAGGGAGGATTGGCGGAAGAAAAGTTGTTGTTGGTGCGGATGATTTTACGGTCCGGGGCGGTGCCGCTGATGGTGCAATTATGGAAAAACAGATTTATTCTGAACAAATGGCGCACGATTTACAATTGCCAATGGTAAGGCTGGTAGATGGAACTGGTGGCGGAGGTAGTGTGACCTTTCTAGAAACAGAGGGGCATACCTATGTACCGGTTAACCCCGCTTGGGATTACGTAGTGAAAAATATGGGGAGGGTTCCCGTAGTTGCAGCGTGCTTAGGTTCTGTTGCCGGATTAGGGGCTGCACGAGTTACCGCATCGCATTTCTCAGTAATGGTAGAAGAAATATCCCAATTGTTTGTTGCTGGGCCACAAATAGTTAATTATGGCGTTGGACAAAAATTGACTAAGGAAGAACTTGGTGGTTCACAGGTTCACCGCTCAAGTGGAGCAATAGATAACATAGTTAAAACGGAAAAGGAAGCTTTTGAACATATTAGAAAGTTTTTATCCTAGTTTGGAATATGGAAGGTCGGAGCCGTATTTTGTCCAATCAATTTTAATTATAAAGGCAGATTATTAACCCACCAATTAAATGATACGCAGCCAAGTATTCTCATAACAGAAAGACAGATGATTTCGTTATTAAATGAGGTACAATCCGAGTTGAACCCTATCCCTGTTGTTCTCTATGAGCCAAAGAAAGCAAGTCACGACTATCTTCTAGGATTAAAAGATATCCAAATACATGATAAGTTTCCGACTACTACTTTTGATGAAATGATTTCCGGAGATATAAACAATCCAAATATTGAGATTAAATATTATGATAGCGCAAACATAATTTATACTTCCGGGACAACGGGGAAGGCAAAGGGTGTCGTACAATCTTTTCGTTGGATACACGGGTACACGTATATGTTTCGTGTACTTAATAAGCAAGAGGATATAATTTATAATGATTTACCAATGTATCACGTTGGCGGGGCATTTGCCTTGGTTGCTAGAGGTGCTTTTATCGGGTGCACCGTTGCACTTTGGGATAAATTTAGCCCAAATGATTTCTGGAAAAGGATAAAGGTAAGCAAGGCATCCAACGCTATCTTATTAGATGTCATGATTCCTTGGCTTATGAATAAGGAGCCTAGTGAAAACGATCATATCAACACATTAACACGTGTCCATATGCAACCACTTCCCAAGTATCATCATCAAGTAGCCGAAAGATTTGGCATTCATTTTGTTTCAGCTGGCTATGGACAAACGGAAGCGGGGGTAGGATTTGTCGGAATCATAGACGAATTAGAAGAAGGTCAGGGGACGCCAACCAACTTGTACAAAGGTTACACGAAGGAAGAAACAAAAAGGATTGCGAATGAATTAGGAATTCCTTTGCGAAAGGGTAATCAAGATTTACCGAAAGGATATATGGGAAAAGTCACTCCGTTTTATGAGGCTACAATAGTTAATGAATATG
This sequence comes from Oceanobacillus caeni, assembly GCF_019037185.1. Taxonomy (GTDB): domain Bacteria; phylum Bacillota; class Bacilli; order Bacillales; family Amphibacillaceae; genus Oceanobacillus; species Oceanobacillus caeni. The sequence goes on along the minus strand of NZ_JAHHXM010000001.1, from coordinate 145,623 downwards.
ATGAAGAATGTGGTCCTAATGAAACAGGTCAACTCGTTCTAAGGCCATGTTATCCTTTTCTCCAATTCAATGAATATTTTAACATTCCTAATGCCACGGTCGAAGTATTTAAGAATTTGTGGTTCCATACGGGAGATGCAGGCTATAAAGATGAACAGGAAAATTATTATTTCGTGGACCGAATGAAGGATGTAATTAGACATAAAGGCGAGAACATATCTTCCTATCAGGTTGAGGATATGATAAATCAGCATAAAGAAGTAAATGTTTGTGCAGCCTTTCCAGTACCGGCAACTCAAGGCAATGAAGATGATATTGTTATTTATGTAGTTCCTAATTCTGAAAAATTACACAAAGACGAATTGAGAAAATGGATACAGAAAACCATGCCGAAATTTATGTGGCCTAAATATATTTATATGATTTCCGAATTACCCAGAACACCGACTAATAAAGTTGAAAAATATAAATTAAAAGAATTATTTCAAAACCAAATCAATTCAAAAATTATAGGATGGTGAAATTAATGGAAATTAAAGCGAATTTGGCAGGAGTTGTTTGGCAAGTGTTGGTAAGTCACGGGGAAGAAATAATAGAAAATCAGGATGTCGTCATTTTAGAGTCTATGAAAATGGAAATACCAATTGAATCAGAAAAAAGCGGGAAAGTAAAAGAGGTTAAAGTAAAAGAAGGTGATTTTGTTAACGAAGGGGATGTCTTAATGGTAGTTGTTTAAGCTGTTGAGATTAAATAGGAAACTTTGAATATTAGAAATAAAAAGGAGGAGGAAAAGTGAAGGACGTATTAATAAAAAGTTGGCCAAAAGAACTTCCAAAAACATTAAATTATCGTTTAGGTGAAAAACCCCTCCATGAATATTTAATGCAAAACGCGGTAGATTTTCCAAATCAACCCGGATATTTGTATTATGGAAATACAATCACTTGGAAGCAGTTAAGTGATTATACTCAAAAATTTGCAAGCTTTTTACAGAGTAAAGGTATCGGCAAAGGGGATCGGATTGCGCTTTATATGCAAAACTGTCCACAATATTTAATTGGACACTATGCTATTCAAATGCTAGGTGCTATTGTTGTTCCGCTGAACCCAATGTATAAGCCGTCTGAATTAATTTATTTTATATCTGAAGCTGAAATTAAAGCAATTATCTCTTCCCAAGAACTTTATCAACATATCGAATCCATAAAAAGTGAAACTCTATCCCTTGAATTTATAGTAACTACTAATTATATAGATTTACTTCCAGAGCAATTAACACTTCCGCTACCTGAAGAATTAACAATCGAAAAAAGGATTATAAATAATACCTATGACATGAAAAACATAATTCAATCCACCGATCCATTATCGAAGACCGAGGAAATTGACATATGGAATGATGTTGGGTTATTGGTATTTACCTCAGGAACGACAGGTCGTCCAAAAGCTGCCATGTTAACCTATGGAAATGCTTTATTTAAAACTGCAGCTACTGTTCATAGCTATAGATTGGGGGAAGGGGATAGAACCCTAGCCAATGCTCCGCTATGCCATATTGCGGGTATGGTAATGGGTGTTAATATTCCTGTATACCAAGCCTTATTCTGTGTCCTCTTTACTCGTTTTGATACGGAAGCTACTATTCAAGCAATAGAGAAATACAAGATTAATAAATTTTATTCGGTTGCTACAATGAATGCTGCTATTTTAAATCACCCGGGTATCGAAAACAGAGATCTTTCGTCCTTAGAATTAAATTTTGCAACTAGTTTTGGTATGAAGGTAGACGAAAAATTAGCAAACGCCTGGAAGAAGTTAACAAAAGGTTGTGTTTTACTTGAAGCATCGTATGGATTAAGTGAAACGCATACATGCGATACCTTTATGCCTATCGAAAAGATCAAATTTGGATCATGTGGAATCGCTACATACGAAACAGAATTTCGAATTATTGATTTTGCAACAGGAGAAGATCTTCCACCAGGGAAACAAGGAGAAATTGCGGTAAAAAATCCAGGTGTATTTAAAGGATATTTAAATAGGCCTGAAGAAACAGCAGAAACATTACGTGATGGCTGGGTATACACTGGTGACATTGGATGTATTGATGAAGATGGTTATTTATATTTTCTAGGTCGTGTAAAAGAAATGATTAAATCCTCTGGTTTCAGTGTATTTCCAGAAGATGTTGAAGCTTTAATGAGTGATCATGAAGCTATTTCTCAGGTGGCTTGTATTGGTGTTCCCGATCCAAAACGTGGCGAAAGCGTTAAAGCATTTATCGTGCTAAAACCATCTTATAAAGGAAAAATAAGCGAGAATGAAATGATAGAATGGGCGAAAGAAAAAATGGCTGCTTACAAGTATCCAAGAGCTATAGAATTTATTGATAGTTTACCTGCCACAAGCTCAGGTAAAGTATTAAGGAGACTTTTGAAAAAGGAAGGGTAAACCTATGTAATTAAATTGGGAGGATAATTATGGAAATTGCTAGTGTTGTAGGGACGATTGTTGCATTATCACTACTAATATTTCTTGCATTAAAAGGATTTAATTTATTGATTATATCGCTAGCCGTATCAGCACTGGTCGCAATAACGAGTGGGATTACGATTGATGCGGCTTTGACAAACCATTATATAGAAGGGTTTATTGGTTTTGTAGGTAATTACTTTTTAATATTCTTATTTGGTGCCCTTTTTGGTAAGGTGATGGAAGATAGTGGAGCTGCAACTAGTATAGCTAGAGGAATCCTAAAAGTTACAGGTAAGAAAAGTAGATTATCTGTTATCATAGCAATTATGACTATCACCGGAGCATTAACCTATGGTGGGGTTAGTTTATTCGTTGTTATATTTGCAGTCATGCCAATTGCAAGACCCATTTTTAAAGAGCTAAATATTCCGTGGCCAATATTTATTGGTTCGGCATTCTTAGGTTCTGGTACGTTCACGATGACGATGCTTCCCGGAACACCGCAAATTCAAAATTTAATTCCTATTAATTATTTAGGTACTACTGCAACTGCAGCACCAATTGTCGGAATAGTAGCAACATTGACTATTATACCATTTGGCCTTTGGTGGTTAAGCCGAGAAGATAAGAGGTATCAGATGAAGAACTTGGGTTATGAAGATACAAAAGGGGATGACACTTTTAAATTTGACAACAAGCAAAAATATCCATCTTTTATTTTAAGTATTATTCCATCGGTTATCTTATTACTCTTTCTAAATATCATTAAATTAAGTATAGAAATATCATTGGCTATCGCAGTGATTGCTGCTGGAATTCTACTCTATAAATATATTGATCGGCCAATGAAAACATTTAATACTGGTGCTATGAATGTTGCTTCACCAATTTTAAATACTAGTGCGGTAGTGGGTTTTGGAAGTGTTGTTTCAGCTACAGTAGGTTTCCAAATGTTACAAGATGCTATTTTTAATATTCCTGGTCACCCACTAATCTCATTTGCAATTGCAATAAATATCATTGTTGGTATTACAGGATCAGCTTCAGGTGGACTAGGAATAGCCATGGATACGCTAGGTGGACACTATGCAACTCTTGTTGATCCAGAAGCCTTGCACAGAATTGCTACCATTAGTTCAGGAGGCTTAGATTCCCTACCTCATAATGGTGCAGTTGTTACTGGATTAACAGTCGCTGGATTGACACACAAGGAAGGTTACAAACCTGTATTCTGGATATGTTGTATTGCACCATTAATTGCCTTAATATTTGCAATAATAACGGCATTCATCATCTATGGGTAATTTATTCCGAAAATTAATAACTTTTTAAAGGGGAGAAGGCAATATGACTGTTAAAGAAGGAGAATTACTCTGGAGTCCTAGTAATAAGGAAATAGAAGGGGCAGCTATTACGGATTATAAGAAATGGTTGAGGATGAATAAAAATATTACTCTGAAAACATATGAAGATTTATGGAAATGGTCTGTTGATAATATGGAGGAGTTCTGGGAGACAATTTGGGATTACTATCAAGTGAAATCATATACTCCTTATGAATCCGTTTTAAAGAAAGAGATAATGCCAGGGGCCGATTGGTTTTCTGGATCAACTCTTAACTATGCAGAGCATATATTACGAAATGTCAAAAAGGATAAAACAGCCATTTTCTACACATCTGAGAATCAACCTTTATCAGAATTAAGTTGGACTGAATTATTGGATAAGACTGCTTCGATTGCAGCTTATTTAAAATCCATTGGTGTTAAAAAAGGTGACCGTGTTGTTGCATATATGCCGAATATACCTGAAACCATTATAGCGTTCCTTGCTACTGTAAGCATTGGAGCCATTTGGTCCAGCTGTGCTCCGGAATTTGGTGTTGGAAGTACTCTTGGTCGTTTCAAACAAATTGAACCAAAAGTATTATTTACTGTTGATGGATACAGGTATAATGGAAAACCTTTTAACAGAATTGAAACTGTTTCAAAATTAGTTGAAAATTTGCCTAGTGTTGAAAAAGTAGTCGTAGTACCATACTTAAATCAAGATCCTGATATGAGTGGTATAGAACAAAGAACTTTTTGGAAGGAAATAATCGGACTTCCCGCCAAGCTAACGTTTGAGAGAGTACCCTTTGATCACCCACTATGGATTTTATACTCGTCCGGTACAACTGGTTTACCAAAGCCAATTGTTCAAGGGCATGGGGGAATATTACTTTCTCTTTTATCCGTAAATCTGCAATCAAACATAACTTCGAATGATCGATTCTTTTGGTATACAACTACCGGCTGGGTGATGTGGAATAGTGTGGTAGGAGCTATGGTTACAGGCGCATCGGTTGTTTTATATGATGGAAGTCCTTCGTATCCAGATCACGGCGTTCTCTTTAGATTAGCTGAAAAAACAAAAATGACAATCTTTGGAACTAGCCCCAGCCATATCCTAAATTGTATGAAAGTAGGTATAAAACCGGGTGAAACATACGACTTGTCTAATCTGAATACCTTTGCATATACAGGAGCTCCTTTATCACCAGAGGGATTTAAGTGGGTATATGATTATGTAAAAAAGAGGGTGAGGATAGCCCCTATTAGCGGTGGTACAGATATAGCTGCAGGAATAGTGGCTGGAAACTCCCTATCACCAATTCATGCTGGTGAAATTCCTTCTAGATGCTTGGGGGTTTCTGTTTATTCCTATGATGACAACGGAAAGCCGGTCACAGGTGAAATAGGTGAAATGGTCATTACAAAGCCATTCCCTTCCATGCCGCTTTACTTTTGGAATGATCCAGATGATAAAAGATATAAGGAAAGCTATTTCGATTATTTTCCTGGAGTATGGAGACATGGAGACCTATTAAAAATAACGGAACGTGGTAGTGCTGTCATTTATGGAAGGTCGGATGCAACGATTAATCGAATGGGAGTAAGAAGTGGTTCAAGTGAGATTTATAATGCAGTCGAATCTGTACCTGAAGTGCTCGACAGTCTTGTTGTGGACTTAAGTGGATATCTCCATCAAGCTTATATGCCATTATTTGTGGTATTATCCGGAGAAGTTGATTTAACAGACAAGTTGAAGAAAAAAATAAATATGAAAATAAAAGAAGAAGTGTCTCCACGCCACATACCAGATGATATATTTGCTATTAAAGAAGTACCAAGAACATTAACTGGTAAGAAAATGGAGATTCCGGTTCGTAAAATTTTATTAGGTATTTCTGTGGAAAAAGCTGCAAGTGTTGATGCCATGAGTAATCCAGATTCAATTAATTATTTTGTCAGATTTGCTCAATCAGATAAATTAAGGAGTAATAATTCGTGAAGGTGCCTTCCAAGATGCATTGAATCTTACTAGAATTTCTAAAAGGAGATCATATATGGAAAAAGAAATTAAAGAGTTATTAAATAGAAAAGAAATTGCAAAGTTAGGAGGTGGAAAAGAGAAAATAAAACAACAGCATAAGCTTGGCTTTTTTACAGCAAGGGAACGAATTAATAAATTGGTGGACCCAGGCTCTTTTTTAGAGTTAGGTTTACTAGCACATTCTGATCAAGAGGGCATGGAACATAAAAGTGCTGGTGATGGTATTGTAACTGGTCTCGCAAAGGTTAATGGCCGCCCGGTAGTTGTGCAAGCTGCAGATAAAACCGTATTTGCTGGAACAGAAGGAATTGTATATTTCCGAAAGACGAAGGCACTGCATGAATACGCTTTAAAACGAGGATTCCCTTTAATAAATTTAATGGAAGGTGGAGGACTCCGCATGCCCGATGGAATGGGTTCTGACGGTATTAGTCAAATGCTATTTCCACAAGTAATGTTACGACATCAGCGAGAAGTTCCTATGGTAACATCCATCTTGGGAGATAGTTTTGGTGGTCCAACATGGCTAGCGGTATCCTCTGATTTTGTAACACAGGCAAAGGGAACGACAATGGCTGTTGCTGGACCAAGGATGTTAGAGGTGGCAACAGGAGAAAAAGTAACAAACGAAGAACTTGGTGGATGGGATGTTCATGCGAAGTATACGGGACAAGTGGATCAGTTTTCGGAAAATGAAGAGGATTCAATTGAAAGTATAAAAAAATTCCTAGACTATATGCCACAACATGCTGGTAAAGAACCAAGATGCAAAGAGACAAATGATGAACCGTATCGAAGTTTAGACAAAGTAGTCGATATCGTTACAACAAATCGTAAACGTGCCTATGACATGAAAAAAGTGATTAAGTTGATTGTAGATAATGAAGATTACTTTGAAATGAAGCCAACATTTGGAAAAGCATTAATTACTGTCTTAGCGAGAATGAATGGTAAAGTTGTCGGTATTGTAGCAAATCAACCTATGCAGTTTGCAGGCGCAGCTGGTCCCAATGAATGTGAAAAAGCAACAGATTTTATTTGTCTATGTGATTCATATAATATTCCGTTAATTTTTTTACATGATATTCCTGGTTTTCGAGTATCTAGTGACGCGGAAAAACTTAAAATGCCTACAAAAATTATGATGTGGAATCAAGCACTAGCACAGTCTACTGTACCAAAGATTTCTATTATTATTCGAAAAAGTATTGGTGCAGCATATGGCAATATGTGCGGTCCGACGATGGGAGCCGATTTTGTTGTAGCCTGGCCGACAGCCGAAATTAATTTTACGGGACCAGAGGTTGGCATTAATGTAGTATATGGTCGTCAATTACAAAATACCGAGAACAAAAAGGAAGAACGCTTAGAGTTACTGAAAAACTGGGGATTTGACAGTTCACCATATAAAGCTGCTGGTAAATATTTAATTGATGATGTTATTGATCCAAGAGACACAAGAAAGTTTTTAATTCAGACGTTAGAATATGCATGTGCTAAAAATGGGTCTCTTAGTGAGAGGAAGTTAGCAAATTGGCCAACAGGTTTTTAAAGAAATACTGTAAAAATATATTGAATATTACGAAAACAAGTTATATAATGAACCTAGAAACATACTGTACGTTTAGTATTTTACCCCACCTAAACGGGAAATAAGACCCACCTCAAGCTTCTGGGGAAACAAAGAAGCTTGGTGGTAGATCAACTGCCTGTAAAGGTCCGATAAGTGCATCAGTGGGGGATGAAGGAAAACCCCTACTGATGGAAGTCTTCTTTATATTATTTAAGAATTAAAATGTTAGGAGGAACAGAAATGCGTAGCTGGAAAGTGACTAGATTAGGTGAACCTAGAGATGTATTGGAATTGTTAGAAACGGAACGACCAGAGGTAAAGGTAGGAGAAGTATTAATAGAAGTTGAAGCGTCATCATTAAACTTTTTTGATATTTTACTTTGTCAAGGGAAATATCAGGAAAAACCGCCCCTTCCATTTACACCAGGGGCAGAAATATCAGGAATTATTTGTGAGGTAGGAGGTAATTCAGGACTTAAAGTAGGACAGCGTGTAATTGCTACACCGCCCCTTCCAAATGGAGGATTATCTAAGTTTGTTAGTGTTTCAGAGGATTCTGTTTATGTTATTCCTGATTCGATGTCGGCAAGTGAAGCAGCTGGAATGTTTATCACGTACCAAACGTCTTACTATGCTTTATTTTATCGGGCTAAACTACAAAAGGGAGAAGTCCTTCTCATCCATGCGGGAGCTGGAGGAGTTGGCTCTGCCGCTATTCAGTTAGGTAAGGCAATAGGAGCAAAAGTTATTGCAACTGCGGGTGGTCGAGAGAAAGTAAAAGTCTGTAAGGATTTGGGAGCAGACGTTGTTATTGACTATACTTCCGAAGACTTTGTTTCTACTGTTAAGAAAGAAACAAATGGTCGAGGTGCAGATGTTATTTATGACCCTGTCGGAGGAGACGTATTTGATCGTTCGCGTAAATGTATTGCCTTTGATGGGCGTATTTTAGTCATTGGTTTCGCTGGTGGACGAATCCCAGATGCCCCAGTCAACCATGCATTAGTTAAAAATTACTCTATCGTTGGTGTTCACTGGGGATTATTCGCTAGAAAATATCCAGAAGAGACTAGGAAAATTCATGATAATATAGTGAACCTATACAATGAAGGAGCTGTCCGCCCATTAATTTATAAAGAATTTCCTTTTGAAAATGTTCCAGATGCTTTAGAAGTACTTGCGGACCGTAAGACTTATGGAAAACTAATCGCCATTCCTTAAGTTTTAAGGTGAGTTACGTAAGCTGTTCCCTTAGAAAGTATATATACGAGGGAGATGAGGTCGTGAATTCAAAAGAAAAAAGATGGTTAGAGTTCTATCCTGAAAATGTAGATCCTAATATGAAAATTAAGGAAAGAACTTTAACGGAATTATTAAATAGTGCAGTTAAAAGATTTAGAAATGAAATTTCCCTTCAATTTGAAAATGAATCCTGGACCTACAAAGAGGCTCAGGAAATATCCGAAAAGTTAGCAAGTAGCCTTTTCGAGCAAGGATTGGAGAAGGGTGACCGATTGTCGATTATGTTACCAAACTGTGCACAGTATGTATTTTCTGTTTTTGGTGTTGTTCGGTTAGGTGGAATAGTTGTTCAAACAAATCCGATGTATGTAGAAAGGGAACTCGAGTACCAATTGAATGATACAGAAGCTGAATTTATGATTTGCCATGACTCGGTTTATGAACGAGTGAAAAGAGTCCAGCCTCAGACCTCTCTAAAAAAAATAATCGTTGTTCAGTTTACCGAAAAAAGAAATATTAAACTGCATGAGAATGATATGTTCTTTGATGATTTTATAAATACATATCATTCTCAAGCTCCACATATAAAAATAAATCCTAAAGAAGATATTGCCTTGCTCCAATATACAGGTGGAACAACAGGGAGATCAAAAGGCGTTATGTTAACCCATCAAAATTTTGTTAATCAAACTGAGCTAGTTAATGAGTTTCTATTAAAAGAATTTAAAAACGATGAAACTGCAAATCGTGTGGTCATAAGTTTTTTACCATTATTCCATATCTTCGGTCTAGCAAGTGTTACAATGACAGGTTATCTATTTGGATATAAACAAATCATCTTACCACGTTTTGAGACAGAGACCGTATTACATGTAATTAAGAAGGAAAAACCAATGTTCTTTTTTGGTGTACCTACTATGTTTATCTCTATGCTTCATTTTCCTAACGTTGAAACGTACGGGTTAGAACATATTAAAGTGTTTTTTTGCGGAAGTTCACCGTTGCCGTTGGAAACCTATACCAAATTTGAAAAATTAATGGGAAAGAATTCATATCTTTCTGATGGATATGGATTATCAGAAATGACTTCTGGTGCCATAAGTAATCCGCATTCCAAAATGAAAATAGGTAGTGTAGGTGTTCCTTTGCCATTAACCGAAGCTAAGGTAGTGGTGGAAACAGATAATGGATTAGAAGAAGCCCCATTTAAAACGAATGGAGAGATTATAGTCAGGGGTCCCCAATTGATGAAAGGGTATTGGAATAATCCGGAGGAAACAGAGGTAGCATTAAAGAATGGTTGGTTGCACACTGGTGACATAGGCTATATGGATGAAGATGGGTACTTTTACATTGTCGATCGCAAAAAGGATATGATCATTGCTGGCGGTTATAATATCTATCCAAGAGAAATTGAGGAAGTAATTTATCAAATTCCACAGGTTAAAGAGGCAATTGTAATTGGTATTCCGGATGAATATAGAGGAGAAACTGTAAAAGCTTATATTACATTAAAAGAAAATAAGTCAATAAAAGAAGAAGAAGTTATTACATTTTGTCGTAAAAATTTAGCAGCTTACAAAGTTCCAAGATTGATAGAATTTCGTGACTATCTTCCAAAGTCAAGTGTAGGAAAACTTTTAAAACGAGAACTTAGGGAGCAAGAATTAAAGAGATTAAAAAACAAATAGAAAATACTAACTGGTTAGTTCATTGATCAGAAAGGATGGATGACATGCGTTTAAAGAATAAGGTAGCAATTATTACTGGTGGTGGAGGGGATATTGGGAGAACTACAGCTGTTCGATTTGCAAAAGAGGGAGCAAAAGTAGTTGTAGCTGATGTCAGGGAAGAAGCGGCTAGGAAGACGGCAGCAATCATTGAGGAAAACGGTGGAGAAGCAGAGCACATTCGTTGTGATATGACGAAAGCTGGGGAAGTTAAGAATATGGTAGATCGAGCAATCGGTGTGTTTGGAAGAATCGATATTTTCTTCAACAATGCTGGGGTCAATAGTGAAGAAAAGAAACTACCAGATGTTTCCATAGAAGAATGGGAAAAGGTAATGGATATAAATATTACGGGTGTCTTTCTCGGAATGAAGTACGTTATTCCGAAAATGGAAGCAGGAAGTTCCATAGTTAATACAGCGAGTATCGCAGGTATTAAGGGGCAAAAACTTGTATCTGCTTATTCTGCATCCAAAAGTGGTGTGATGGCATTAACCAGAACGGCTGCTACAGAATTTGGAAGAAAGAATATACGTGTAAATGCAATAGCTCCAGGGATAACAGATACAAATATGGTTGAGGATTGGAAGAAAACAGATAAGTGGCCGATATTATCGACTGCGAATGCATTAAAACGAATTGGGAAACCGGAAGAAATAGCTAATGCTGTTTTATTCCTTGCATCTGATGAGGCATCCTTTATTACTGGTGAAACTCTGATTATTGATGGCGGAACATTAAACCTTTAAACGAGATGATTCTTTACTGGAGTGTTGAAAGGGGAAATGGATATAGATGTTTAATCGGAAATGGGAAGTATATGCAAATATATCCCAAAAAGAGGCGCTTCAATTGTTTAAGCAAATTATTGGAAAACAAGGAATGGACTATAAAATAGAAAAAGCACCGCCAAATATTATGTACGATCCTAACAATGAACAATTTATTATTAAGACTAAAAATTTTTCCATAAATGTAATCTATGTTTCTAATGATCCAATTACTCGTATCTTTGCTAATTTATTAGGAACGGCTCACAACTTCAAAGGAATTTCATTCTTATCTATAGGGTACAACAAAAGTAACTCTGCGGAACTACCAATCATACTAAGGAAATTTACAGAAATGAGTCCCGAATCACCTTGGAACATTACAGCGTATCCACGGTTTAGGTTTGCAGTTTTACTACAGCTTATTACAAAACAAAAGTGGAAGCGTTTTCTATATAAATAATTTTTTAATTGGAGGTTTCGTATGGGGAAAGATAGTTGGTTTCTAATACCGAAGAAAGACGGAATTTTCTTTATAGGTATTGTAGTATATGTTGTTATGTTTTTCCTCCCTTGGACACATGAAATAAAAATTCTCAATGTATCGCTACTTGCATGGGGAGGAGCACTGCTTTTCTTACTTGCACCAATAACTGGAATCATATTAACGCTTATAGATTCAACCGACAGATAAAATTAGGAGGCTATAACGTTGAAATTTATAGAGGTTACGATAATCATTTTCTATATATTGTTTTGTATCTTGTTGGGTATTTGGGCGCAAAAAAGAATCTCTACCTCTGATTCAGGGGTTGATAATTATTATGCAGCAGGGAGAAATGTTGGAACAGTAGCGAATTCTTTAGCAATCCTTGCTGCATTGGGAAGTGGCGGTTCTTTTATGGCTGGTCCAGGTTCTGTATGGCAGTTGGGAATTCCTTTTTTAACCTGGATGACAGTAGGTTCTATTGTAGGTTTTGCTTTAGCAAGTATTTTAGTTGCAAGACCTCTTCGTAATTCAAGAAAGGTTACTGTACCTGAATTTCTTAATGATAGATATGGTGGGAATAAAATCATTAAAATTGCAGTACCAATTGTAATTATATTAGGGTCAGGGATGTATCTGATGTCTCAGATGAAGGCAGGTGGATTGATTACATCTTATGTTACAGGCTTGTCCTATGAATGGGGATTAGTCGTTATTGCATTAGTCTTTATTTTATACGTGTCGATGGGTGGGATGTTGGCCGTTACATGGACGAATTTACTTCAAGGTTCTCTAATGATCCTCATTACATTAAGTTTGTTTACTGCATGTATTATTCATCTACCAACATCATGGATGGATTTCTTTAAAGAGTCCGCAACCCGGAATCCTACTTTAGGAACAGTGGGTACTACTGTGCCGATAGTAGGGTATTTAGGTGCATTTGTTACATGGGCAACAGCGGTTTGTATAACACCACATTTAGTTATGCGTATCTTTACCTCAACAGATGCCAGGTCTGCAAAATTATCTTTAAACATCAGCATGTTAATCTATGGAATATTGATGTTAGGGTTAACCTTTTTAACTGCTCCTTTTATTGGAACATTTGGGGAAGCAGTATTGCAAAATTATGCATCCGATATGTGGTTGTTATTAATAGCGGAAAGTATGTTTGGTCCAATTATGATGGGAATTATTGCTGCTGGAATTATGGCAGCAGTTATGTCCTCAACGGATTCCCTATTGCTCGCTATAAGTAGTGCAGTTGCATATGACTTGTATAAAGGAGTAATAAATCCTAAGGCAAATCAAAAGAAAACGTTGTTCATGTCTACGGTTGTAACCTGGATAATCGGTATTGTAGTAATGGTTTTAGCATTAAACCCCCCAGAATATTTGGTAGTACTTTATACAGTGCAGTAGGTTTTATGGTTGCAGCGTTATTTAGCCCTATGGTTTTAGGAATTTGGTGGAAACGGGCAAATGTTCAAGGTGCAATAGCTGGAATTTTAGTTGGAGGAAGTAGTTTTATAATTGCCTTTTCCTTTTTTGAGATGCCTTATAACTCTGAAATACTAATTGGTCTTCCATTATCCATTGTATCGATGGTGGTTGTGTCTCTAGTGACAGAGAGTCCATCGGAAGAAATCATAAAGAAAATGGAACAGTACCACTTACACGAAGCAGATGATAGGGGAAGTCAAAAGACTTTAGAAAATGTAACATAATTCGGGATTTTTTTAGGAGGGGGAAAATGGATTTATTTTTTCAGCAGCTATTAAATGGTTTATCTAATGGTAGCGTGTACAGTTTGGTAGCTCTTGGCTTAACCATGGTTTTTGGTATCCTACATGTTCCCAATTTTGCACAAGGTGCCTTTTACATGGTAGGGGCATATGTCACCCTGACCGTAATGACTATATTTGGAATTCCATATTGGATTGCAATGTTTATATCCATGTTAGCTATTGCCTCTCTCGCCGTATTATCGGAACGTATCATTTTCCATCCATTGAGAAAGGCTGAAGCATTACATCAAATGATGGGAGCAATTGGGATTCTGTTATTTCTAGTAGCCTTTGCACAAGTTATTTGGGGACCAAATTATCAACAGATGTCAAGTCCATATGGAAATGCAATAAATTTACTAGGTATTACTGTGACTCAGCAACGTTTGATTGTTATTGTTGCTACAGTGATTATCATGATAATTCTCCATCTATTTTTAACTAGAACGATGATAGGTTCCGCGATTGTCGCAATGGCGCAAAACAGAGAGGGGGCATTTTTAGTTGGAATTAATGCTAATACGGTAGCTATGTTAACCTTCGCAATATCTGGTATATTGGCTGCAGCTGCTGCAACATTAGCCTCTCCAATAAATCTAGTATTTCCGGGTATGGGGGATCTAGTCATTATGAAGGCGTTTGTCATTATCATTATCGGTGGTATGGGAAGTATTCCGGGTGCCATTATAGCAGGCTATATTTTAGGAATTGTTGAAAGTTTTGGTGCCACATATATTTCTGGGGATTATAAAGACATCATAGCTTTTGTGTTGTTAGTAATAATTTTATCTGTAAAACCAACAGGATTATTCCCAGGGAGGGTTAATTAATGGAAAAATTATTATCCAAACGCAATGGTTTAATATTCGTGTTGGTTCTAGCTCTTATCATGCCATTCATCGTACCGAATGAATATATCTTACATGTTCTAGCATTAGTCTGCATTTGGAGTATTAGTGTGTACGGAATAAATATTTTTACAGGATATACTGGAAACTTGTCACTAGCTCATGTTGGTTTCTTTGCAATAGGTGCTTATACACTTGGATTATTGACAGTAAAGGCTGAATGGAATTTTTGGCTTGCATTTTTAGCTGCTGGTGTGTTGTCTATTATCCTTGGATTCTTGGTAGGTCTAATTTCCCTTAGGACAAATGGCCACTTCTTTGCAATTTATACGATGTGTGTAGGATATATTATTTATTTGATTATTGATAAGTGGGATACATTAACAGGAGGAGTAAGGGGACTAATTGGAATACCTGGACCGACTCCGATTGGGCCGATCACTTTTGAAAGTCTAACATCACAATATTATTTATTTCTGTTCTTTCTTATTTTAACTATTTTTATAACGAAAAGAATTGTTCATTCCTTACTGGGGCGTACTTTTATTGCGATTCGAAACAGTGAAGAACTTGCCCAAACGATAGGTATTTCTACAAAGAAAAATCAACTTCTAGCCTTCGTTATTTCCTGTTTCTTTGCAGCTATTGCGGGTGCCTTATATGCATCCTTTGTACGATTTATTGGACCAGAGGTAGGAGCTATATTTTTAGGGTTTGAAATGTTGATTTATCTTGTCATCGGTGGCTTAGGTACGTTATCAGGTCCAATTATAGGTACACTTTTGATTGTATTCCTTACCCAATCACTTCAATTTATGCAAGAATACAAAATGCTCTTATTTGGACCAATTTTGCTTATTATTGTCATTTTTTATCCAAATGGCATAGTTGGTGCGATAGAAGGTATTAAAAGAAAAATAAGACAGAGAAGGAAAAAGCCTGGTTCCAATGAAGGTTATCCCGATGTGAAGGAGGTTGGCTAATGGTATTAATAGTGGATAATTTATCTAAAACTTTTGGTGGATTACAGGCAGTGGATCAAGTTGACCTTAAGGTGGAAAAGGGGGATATTCATGCAGTTATAGGACCTAATGGTGCAGGAAAATCAACATTTTTTAACTTGATTAGCGGTTTTCACCCTCCTACTTCAGGAAAGATTACATTCAATGGTAATGATATTACAAAAATGCCCCCTAATAAAATTGCCAGGTTGGGGATTGCAAGAACATTTCAAACAACGAATTTATTTGAGGATGCAACCGTTCTTGATAATGTCATCATCGGTAATCGTTTAAGAACGAAGTCGGGTCTCTGGGATGCAATTTTGCGGACGAAAAGAGAGATAAGGGAAGAAAAGGAAAGCATGGAAAAGGCATATCAGGCATTAGATTTTGTGGAATTGACGGAATTAGCGAATGAACCAATTGCGAATATTAGTCAGGAACAGAAGAAGCGAGTTGCATTTGCACTTGCACTTGCAACGGATCCAGAGCTTGTATTATTGGATGAACCTGCTGCTGGTGTTAATCCAGATGAAACAGATGGGCTCAGTTCATTAATACAAAAGATGGCAGATAGCGGGCTTACGGTATGCTTAATCGAACACAAAATGTCTATGATTATGTCCTTAGCTAATCGAATAATGGTCTTAAACCAAGGTAAACGAATTGCTGAAGGAACTCCGGATGAGATTAAAAACAATCCTGTTGTTATTGAAGCATATTTAGGGAGTGACGAAGATGAGTCAGTTGAAGTTGAAAATATCTGATTTAGAAGTAAAGTATGGTTCGTTTACTGCACTAAAGCAAATTAATATGGATGTTAGTCATGGTGAATTGGTAGTTCTATTAGGGGCTAATGGTGCAGGGAAAAGTACTATTTTCCGCGCTATTAGTGGTCTAAATAAGTCAAGTAATGGAGAAATTCGCTTTTTGGATCAAAAGGTAAACGGTATATCCCCTGACAAACTTGTCAAGTTAGGAATTGTTCAATGCGCAGAGGGTAGAAAACTATTTCCTGAAATGTCAGTATATGAGAATTTGCAAATGGGTGCATATGTTCATAGAAAAAATAAAACTGAGATTAAGAAGTCAACGGAGCACGTATATGAATTATTCCCGATTTTAGCTGATAAAAAAGACGATGCGGCTGGATCATTAAGTGGTGGTCAACAACAAATGCTTGCCATTGGTAGATCTTTAATGGCGAAACCCAAACTTCTCCTGTTGGATGAACCGTCACTAGGTTTAGCACCACTTATAGTAAAACAGATGTTTGAAATTATTCAGCAAATTAATCAAGAAGGCACTACCATACTTTTAGCAGAGCAAAATGCTAGTGCTGCATTGAAAATTGCAGATAGAGGATATGTCATTGAAAATGGTCGTATCGTTGTGAAGGGTACTAGTAATGAACTATTCAATAATGAAGAAATACGTAAGGCCTATATTGGTGCATAGATTTACTTCCAAAAAGGAGGGTAAAAATGAAGCATATTAATGTATTAAATGGACTGGAAATGGCAGCTGAAGAGATCAATCAAGAGGGTTTTGAGGTGGATGGAAAAACGTATAAAATTGAAATTGTTGCATTGGATGATAAGTATTTACCAAATGAAACCGGTGTGAATGTTCAGCGAATGATCTCAGAAAATGATCCGATAGCGGTGTGGATTCCTCATAGTGGAGGGGTATTTGCAACACAGGTTTTTAATGAACAAGAGGATTTAATCATAATGGCACAGACAAGCGAACCTAGGATGTATGAACAGGGAAATGAACTGATGATTGGCGTTTCCCCACAGTATAATATATGGCCCAAGACATTCAGTAAGTACATGATGGAGAACTTCGGGAATAAAATGGCCCTACTTCCTACCAATTCCCAGTATGGTAAGGATTGGATTAATGTAATTAAACCGGTTTGGGAAGAAATGGGTGGAGAAATTGTATATGAAGGTGAAATTGATTTTGCCAAGGAAACTGATTATTTTACGGTTATGACAAATGCATTAAATACAAACCCAGATGTTCTATTTGTTGGAGGACCTTCTGAACCAACATCTCTAGTAATTAAACAGGCAAAAGACTTAGGATTTGAAGGTGTTTTTATGGTGATGGACCAGGCTAAAATTGAAGAAATGTCGGGATTTCTAGAAGAGGGCTATGATATGTTGAATGGTTCTATTGGTGCCTATCCAATTGAAGAGTATAATACGGAAGCTAGTAATATATTTGTAGAGAAATATAAATCGGTTTATAAAGAAAAGTTTGCGACAGCGGATTCGTCATTAAGTTACCAATCACTATATGTATTAGTTGAATCAATGAAGGCTGCTGGTACAGTTGATAAACCGAAAGAGATTATGGATGCTGTAAATGAAGGAATACCAAATGTTCCAGTGGAGAAAATGGTTATACCGCTAAATGAGATCAATGATGTTGGAAGCCTACAGTGGGAATTTAATGCTGGTGCCGTTAAAGATGGAGAAGTAATTTCTGTACCACTCGAATAATAATCTTTGTCCGTAATATAAATAATTAGTAATAGATTGACAGCTTACTAGAATTTAAAGTAGGGGGAATGGAATGTTCAATATAAAGAAGATTTCCTTATTTGGTTTACTTTTAATTGCTTTGATTTTAGTTGGATGTGTTGATGTCTCAAATAACCAATCAACGGATAATGATGCCGAGAGTACGGAAGCAAGTGAGGTGGAAGTAAAAACACCGAAAGTGAAAGAGGGAGAAAAAGTTGTAGAGATAGGATACAGCGGACCGTTAAGTGGCCCAGGTGCGCAATATGGCTTAAATGTTTTAAATGGATTGGAAATGGCTGCAAATGAAATTAATGAAACCGGTTTTGACGTAGATGGAACCACCTATAAGATTGAAATTGTAGCACTTGACGATAAATATTTACCGAACGAGACAGGTGTCAACGTAAAAAGAATGGTTTCAGAGAATGAACCTGTGGCCGTTTGGATTCCACATAGTGGGGGTGTGTTTGCGACACAGGTATATAATGAACAGGACAATTTTATAATCATGGCGTATACAAGTGAGCCAAGACAATATGAGCAAGGAAATGAATTGATGATTGGCATTCCACCTAAATACAATATTTGGTCTGAACCATATAGTAATTATATGATCGAAAACTTTGGGACTAAGATGGCATTACTTCCAACGAATTCTCAGTATGGGAAAGATTGGTCTGAATCAATTGTTCCAGTTTGGGAAGAAAAAGGTGGAGAAATAATTTACAAGACAGAGATAGACTTCGCGAAGGAAACGGATTATTTTACAATCATGACAAACGCTTTAGCTACAGACCCCGATGTTCTTTTTGTCGGCGGACCATCTGAACCAACTGCGCTTGTAATTAAGCAGGCAAAGGAATTGGGATTTGAAGGTGGCTTTATGATTATGGATCAAGCAAAGCTTGAAGAAATGTCAGGATTCTTGGGAGGATATGAGATGTTAACTGGTTCTATTGGCTCTCTTCCTATAGAAGACTTAAATACGGATGCAAGTACTACTTTTGTTGAGAAATATAAAGAACTTTATAATGAGCCTTATGCGACTTCGGAAACGGCATTAAATTATCAGAGTTTATATGTATTGGTGGGAGCCATGAAGGCAGCAGGTACTGTTGAAGATAGAAAAGCCATTATGAAAGCAGTTAACGAAGGGATTCAGAATCTATCTGAAGAAGAATTGGTTCTTCCTCTTGAAGGGATTGCCGAAGATGGTGCATTACAATGGGAATATGATGCTGGAATCGTAGAAAATGGTGAAGTTGGAACTTATCCCGTTGATTAATATTATTTTATAGTAAAATAAAGGGAAAATTTGAGATTCAGCGAAATATAATAAATGAAGAGGGGTATAACATCATAATTTTCCTTTTTTTAATAGAAACATACTTACTAGTTAGTATGCAGATTTTAAACTTATAACTAATAGAATAGGAGAGGATAACATGTATTTACGTTTAACAGATGAACAAAAGATGGTACAACAAACGATTAGGAAATTTGTAGAAAGGGAGTTAATTCCACTTGAAAACGAGGTACTAAGAAATGAACGAGAGGGCAGACCTAGTCTATCAAATGAAAAGTTAAAAGAGCTTCAATTAAAAGCGAAAGAGGCAGGATTTTGGGGAATCAATACTCCTGCTGAATATGGTGGAGCAGATTTAGGACAAATGATGATGGCACTTGTAATTATGGAGGTATCCAAGACCTTTGTGCCATTCCAGTTTGGAGGTACAGCAGATAATATTCTTTACTATGGAAATGATGAACAAAAGAAAAAATATCTTATTCCTACCATAAATGGGGATAAGAAGTCATGCTTTGCGATGACCGAACCAGGTGCAGGTTCAGATACGAGAAATATTAAAACGACAGCAGTAAAAGATGGCAACGAGTGGGTTATTAATGGAGAAAAGACATTTATTACAGGTGGGAATGAAGCAGATTTTGTGATGGTGATGGCTATTACGGATAAAGAGAAACATGCTCGCACAGGAAGAGAAGGGGTTACTTGTTTTATTGTAGATCGTGATATGGGATGGAAATCAGAATATATTCATACGATGGGAGAATGGGGACCAGCTGGATTAGTATTTGACAATGTCAGAGTACCGGAAGAAAACATTTTAGGGGAAGTTGATAATGGGTATCAACTTGGTTTAGAATGGATCGGTTTTGCAAGATGGGTTGTCGGCGCAACAGCAGTAGGTGCATCAGAGAGATTGTTACAAATGGCAATCGATTACTCAAAAGAACGGGAGACATTTGGTAAGCCAATTGCTGATAGACAGGCAATTCAGTGGCAAATTGCTGATTCTGCAGTTGAGATTGAAGCTGCAAAATGGCTTGTTTTAAATGCGACTTTTACCTTAGATAATGGAGAAGATAATCGTCATTTAGCATCAATGGCGAAATTATATGGAGCAAACATGGGAAATCGTGTCATTGATCGTGTCCTTCAAATCCACGGTGGAATGGGGTATACCAAAGAATTACCAATCGAACGTTGGTACAGGGAAGCTAGACTATGGAGAATTTATGATGGAACGGATGAAATACAACGTTTAATCATTTCTAGAAATTTACTAAAAGGTAATGTGAAATTAGGACAATATTTATAATAACTAGGGGGAATAAGAATTATGTCCAACCGATTTAATGAAAAAGTAGCTTATATCACAGGTGGAAGCCGTGGAATAGGAAAAGGTATTGCAAAATTATTTGCCGAAGAAGGGGCAAAGGTAGCAGTTGTAGATGTTAATGAAAAGGCTTTAAGGGAAATGGCACAAGAATTCAAAGAGGAAGGATATGAAATTTATACAAAAGTAGTAGATGTTGTTCATGCTAATGAAGTAGAAGAGTCAATGGAAGAAGTGGTTAGTCGTTTTGGCTCACTCGATATTCTTGTGAATAATGCTGGCATTATTCGGGATAATTTACTATTTAAAATGACTGATAATGATTGGGACCAGGTCATGAATGTTCATTTGAAGGGTGCATTTCATGCCACTCGTGCAGCACAAAAGTACATGGTTAAAAATAAGTTTGGAAGGATTATTAATATTTCATCCACTTCAGCATTAGGTAATCGTGGGCAAGCGAATTACGCAACTGCAAAAGCAGGTATACAAGGATTTACAAAGACTCTAGCGATAGAATTAGGTAAATATGGAATTACCGCTAATGCCATTGCGCCGGGATTTATTGAAACAGATATGACGAAAGCAACGGCAGAAAGAATCGGTATTTCTTTTGACGAGATGGTACGGTTAAGTGTAGAGCAAATTCCTGTTGGTCGCAGTGGAAAGCCTTCGGATATCGCGAATGCAGTAGCTTTCTATGCGGATGAAAAATCTGGCTTTGTCAATGGGCAAGTAATCTATGTAGCTGGAGGTCCAAAAGATTAATAGTGGAGGGAACTTTATTGTATAAAAATGTAATCGGAAAAAAATCCCAAAAAGTAAAAAATATTGTGGAAATGGGCATGGTAAAAAGATTTGCGGATTCTATAGGGGATTCACATCCATTATTTATAGATGAAGAATATGGAAAAAAGTCAAGGTATAAAGGAAATATTGCACCACCAACTTTTCCCCGAGTCTTTGATTACGGTGAAATAGAAGAATTACATCTTCCAAATGTTGGGTTAATTCATGGTGAGCAGACATATCATTATAAACGACCACTACTCGTTGGTGAAACTATTTATTGTTTTACAGAGGTAGCAGAATATTATGAAAAGAAAGCTAGTATCGGCTTGCTAGGCTTTATAGTTTTAAAAAGATACGGAGAAGATGAAGAAGGAAATACTATTTTCACAGAAAATCAAACTGTCATTATTACGGAAGCGGTTAGAAAGGAATTGGTTAAATGAACCGTTTACTAGATTTAAAGAAAGGCAATACATTAAGTGAAGTTCAGCTGAATCCTGTATCTCGTCTTGATTTAATTAAATACGCTGGAGCTTCAGGGGACTTTAACCCTATTCACACTATTGACAAGGAAGCTACAAAAGCAGGTTTACCAGGAATTATCGCCCATGGCATGTGGACAATGGGAAATCTATCTAAATTATTTACGCCTTATCTAGAAGAAGGATTTATTCAAGATTATAAGATTCGGTTTGCAGATATGGTCTTTTTGGATGATGTTATTACGTTGAAAGCAGTTTTAGATGAAGTTCATGAAGATTACTTAAATTTTGATGTGGTTGCTCTTAAAGATAATGGAAAAGCGGCTATAAAAGGTCAGGTAAGATTTAAAGTTTATTAATAGAACAGGAGTGTAAAAAAATGAAAAGAGATGCAGTTATTGTTTCCGCTGTTCGGACACCAATTGCTAGACAAGGTGGAGCGTTGGTTACTGTTCCAGCTCATGTATATGGTGCAGAGGTAATTAAAGAGTCGGTCAAACGTGCCAAGGTTAATCCAGAAGAAATTGATGATGTGATTTTTGGAAATGTTTTAAGTGGTGGTGGAAATATTGCTAGGTTAACTGCTTTACAAGCTGGATTATCTATTAATCTTCCAGGATTAACCATTGATAGACAATGTGGATCAGGAATTAATGCAGTTGCATTAGCGGCACAGGCAATTAGAGCTGGTGAAGGTGATGTGTATATAGCAGGCGGAACAGAAAGTATGAGTCGAGCACCTTATCTTATGGATCGGCCGGAAAAGCCTTATGCAGCAACGCCGCCAAAATTTAGAAGTTCTCAACTTTCTCCAAAAGAAATTGGAGATCCTCCTATGGGGATAACTGCGGAAAATCTAGCTGAAAAATATAATATTACAAGGGAGGAGCAGGACGAATTTGCTCTTCGAAGTCAACAAAGAATGGCAATCGCTATGGAAGACGGTCGGTTTGATGAACAAATTGTTCCGATTTCAGTTCCGGTCAGAAAAGGAGAGCCGGTTATATTTAAAAAAGATGAACATCCCCGTCCAAATTCAACAATAGAAGGTTTATCAAAACTACCTGCTGCTTTCGTTAAAGATGGAACGGTTACAGCTGGATCAAGTTCAGGGCTGAATGATGCAGCTTCTGCTCTTGTAATCATGTCCCGTGAAAAAGCAGAAGAACAAGGTCTAAAACCGTTAGCGGTTATTCGTGAAACTGCTGTGGCAGGAGTTGACCCTAATATAATGGGGATTGGACCTGTACCAGCAACCAAGAAAGTGATGGAAAAATCAGGCCTGCAAATAGATGATATGGATATTATCGAGCTAAATGAAGCTTTCGCTGCACAAGTAATTGCTTGTGACCGCGAACTATCATTTAACCCTGAAAAACTAAATGTAAATGGTGGTGCGATTGCACATGGTCATCCACTTGGAGCTACCGGTGCCATCCTTGTTACGAAAGCGGCTTATGAATTACAAAGAAGAGAAGGAAAGTATGCGCTTATAACGGCATGTATTGGTGGAGGTCAAGGAATAGCAACAATTATTGAAAAAGAATAGTAGCAGAATACTCCCACTTATCATTTATTAGGTGGGAGTCTACTAAAAATGGAGGAGAATATGGAAACTAATGAGATTGAAGTATATGTACGGTTCAGTGAAACAGATGCTGCTGGTCATGTGAATAATACAAGTTATTTTTTATACTTAGAAGAAGCTCGAACAAGGTTTTTTAATCATAACTTACGGCAGGATTTTAATGGGAGAGAGGGTCTATCTTTAAATAATTTTATTTTAGCTTCAACCAAATGTGATTATATTTCTCAAGCATACGCTGGGGATATTCTGAAGGTAAATACGACTGTATCTCATATAGGTAACAAGAGTTTTACTTTTAATCATGTTATTACACATGCTGATACAAAAGAAGAAGTTGTTCGTGCCACCGCTACTATGGTTAGTTTTAATTATTCAGAGCAACTATCTCAGCCGATCCCAGAAGAAATAAGAACTCATTTACAACGTAACCTAGTAAAAGAAGGTGTATGAAAAGGCAATAAAAAGTATATTTCTAAGTTGCGTATCTTGTTTATGCTTTGAATTATTGTTTAAATTTATAGAATATTATAAAACCAACATTGTGTTTAAAATAGAACGATGTTAGAATTTTAGGTATACACATTTCCTAATAATCAGAATATAGCGGAGTGCTCCGCTATCAGCCATTTGAAAGGGGATGGCTGAAAGTATATTTCTTATCATGACTTCATTAATTTTATTTAAAGGAGGAGTTTGTATGTTAAAGGAAATATCAAGTTATGCCGAACGACTCAGAGAAGAACTGATTGACTTCATGGAAGAGTATGTATACCCTGCAGAAAAAGAAGTAGAAGCATACTTGGAAACTGCTGAGGACCGTTGGACAATTCCACCAATTATTGAAGACCTGAAACAGAATGCAAAAAGACAAGGATTATGGAATCTTTTCTATGCGGATGAAAAATATGGCAAGGGATTAACGAACTATGAATATGCACATCTTTGTGAAATTATGGGACGATCTCTAATTGCTCCTGAAATCTTTAATTGTAATGCTCCTGATACCGGAAATATGGAGGTCTTAATTAAGTATGGTAATGAAGAACAAAAACAAAAATGGCTAACTCCATTATTAGAAGGTGAAATTCGGTCTATCTTTTCGATGACGGAACCATCTGTTGCTTCTTCTGATGCGACGAATATACAAACTGAAATTATTCGTGATGGCGATGAATACGTTATCAACGGGAGAAAATGGTGGTCTACAGGAGCTATTGATCCTAGATGTAAAATTGCCATTGTTATGGGGAAAACAGACCCTAGTGCGGAAACGTACAAACAACAATCGATGGTATTGGTTCCCATGGATACGCCTGGGGTAGAAATTAAACGCCCATTAAAAATATTTGGTTATGACCATGCTCCTACAGGTCATGCGGAAGTGCACTATAATAATGTACGAGTACCGGTATCTAACTTAATATTAGGTGAAGGTCGTGGATTTGAAATCGCTCAAGGTAGATTAGGGCCTGGAAGAATTCACCATGCAATGCGTGCTATTGGACAAGCGGAACGTGCCTTGGATTTATTAATAGATCGTGCGGAGGAGAGGGAGGCATTTGGATCCAACCTAATTGATAAGGATGTAGTACGTGCTCAAATTGCAGAAAGTAGATTGGAAATTGAACAAGCAAGATTAATAACACTTAGCACTGCTCATAAGATTGATCAGTATGGTGCAAAAGCAGCACGTAAGGAGATTGCGATGATAAAAGTTGCGGTTCCCCGAGCGACTCTAAATGTAATTGATCGTGCGATTGAGGTTTATGGTGGTGGAGGAGTTTCTCAAGACTTCCCATTAGCAGAACATTATGCACATGCAAGAACACTTCGAATTGTGGATGGACCAGATCAAGTGCACATTCGTGATATTGCAAAATTAGAAATTCGAGAAAGAAGAAATAAGAGATCGAAAATAACGGTGAATTAAATCGAAATTTCAGTGAGGGATTTCTTCATTTCATCCCCACTGAAATTTTAATAACTATTGCTTACGTTGGATAAGCAATAGGAGGGATTCAACAAAATGATAGATATTACAAATCATGAAAATATGACCTGTGTAAAGGCAGTGACACCAAGTAAAAATACTGTTTATCTATATTTGGTAGATGGAATGTTAATCGATACGGGTCCAAAAATATTAGAAAATGAATTAATAGCTTTTTATGACCAGTACGATTTTGATTTGGTTACGTTAACCCATAGTCATGAGGATCATGCAGGTACAGCTTCATGGATTCAAAAAAACAAAAATGTCCCCATTTATATTTACCCAAAGGGGATTACGGTTTGTGAGAAACCTGCTGACTATCCCGAATATCGTCAAATAGCATGGGGGATTCGAGAAGAATTCCACCCCTTGCCATTAGGAGAAAGTATACAATCAAGAAATGTAGAATGGGAAGTATTTTACACACCGGGGCATGCAGATGATCATGTATCCCTATTTAACAAGCAAACCGGTAGATTGTTCTCAGGAGATATTTATATTTTACCTACAGTTAAAGTACTCATGAAAACCGAATCTATTTCAAAGATAATGAATTCCATTCAAACGTTACTGAAATTAGATTTTGGAGCGATGTATTGTTCTCATGCCGGTTATTTACCTGATGGAAGAGAAAAATTGGAAACTAAGTTAGATAACTTACGAGGAATATATGATTCTGTAATGGATTTATATAAAAAAGGTTATTCTGTATCAGAAATAGACAAAACCTTATTTGCGAAGAAATATAGACTGGAAGAGTATTCAAAAGGTGAATACTCTTCTATCAATATTGTTCATTCTATTGTTTCGGACATTCAAAGCTAGAATATTTGATTATTAAATTTAAATGTCATTAAAATGGAATTGATAGATAAATATGGAGGAGTGAGAATGATTAATAGAACAAACAGGGAGTTTTTATTAGTAAGTAGACCAAAGGGAATGCCGACAGATGATAATTTTAAATTGCAAACAAAACAGGTACCTAAGGTGAACGATGGTGAAGTGCTGGTTCAAACCATTTATTTATCGGTTGATCCTTATATGAGAGGTAGAATGAATGGGGTTAAAACATACACGTCCCCATTTGAACTTAATCAAGTTTTAACCGGTGGCGTCGTAGGAAGAATTATAGAATCCAACCACGACAAATTCAAGGTAGGGGATATCGTAGAAGGACGACTAAATTGGGCTGATTATTCTGTAACAAGTGGAAAGGGATTAAGAAAGGTCGATCCTAACTTGGCTCCAATCTCTACTGCATTAGGTGTAGTAGGTATGCCTGGACTTACTGCATATTTTGGTTTACTTGATATTGGAAAACCCAAAGCAGGAGAAACGGTGGTTGTTTCAGGAGCGGCTGGAGCAGTAGGTACTGTGGTAGGTCAAATTGCTAAAATTCATGGTTGTCGTGTAGTTGGGATTGCGGGATCAGATGAAAAAAATACGTATCTGGAAAAAGAACTCGGTTTTGATGCAACGATTAATTATAAAACAGAAAATGTTAAAGCCTCACTGAAGGAAAAATGTCCGGATGGTATAGATATTTATTTCGATAATGTTGGCGGTGAAATTTCCGATGCGGTTATGAGTTTGCTGAATTTCCAAGCTAGAATAGCTGTTTGTGGCATTATTTCCGAATATAACAATACGGAACCTTCTTTTGGACCACGTATCCAACGTTATTTACTAAATCGTAGTGCGTTAATGAAAGCGTATATTGTCGGTGATTATTACGAGCGATTTGATGAAGGATACAAACAACTAGGGAAATGGGTGAAAGAAGGAAAATTAACCTATCGAGAGAATATAGTAAACGGACTTGAAAATGCACCAAAAGCGTTTACGGGGCTCTTCCGGGGTGAAAATATTGGGAAGCAATTAGTCCGGGTTCGTAACGAAAACGACGAAATAATATAAATGTATACCTTTCAATCTGCAAACTAAGAAGCCATCAAAATAAATGATGGCTTCTTAGTTATAAGTTTGTTCAGAATATATAAAAAAGGGAGGGAGAAATATGTTTAAAACGATTAAAACAAATATTATGGACAACATCATGACGATTACATTAAATCGACCGGATCGATTAAATGCGTATACCGAGTTTCTGGGAGATGAGATTATCCAGGCTTTGGATCATGCGGATGAAAACGATGAAGTGAGAGTACTCATTATGACAGGGGAAGGTAAAGCGTTTTGTGCCGGTGCCGATTTAGATAAAGATGCTAGTATATTCCGTTCTGAGACTTCTATGGAAGATTACCGTGATGGTGGAGGCTTAGTTTCTCTACGAATTTTTGAACTTAACAAACCTATTATCGCAGCGATTAATGGCCCAGCGGTTGGAGTTGGAATTACAATGACTTTACCAATGGATATACGTATCGCTTCTGAAAATGCAAAGATGGGGTTTGTCTTTGCACGAAGAGGAATTACACAAGAAGCGTGTAGTGGATGGTTTCTACCAAGAATTGTTGGGATAAGTCAAGCGATAGAATGGGTATCAACTGGTAGAGTTTTTTCAGCTCAGGAAGCAAAAGAACATGGATTAGTTAGTCGGGTAGTTCCTGCTGATGAATTATTGAGTACATCACGACAACTGGCAGCTGAAATTGTTGAAAATACATCTGCTGTGTCTGTTGCATTAAATAGACAACTGATGTGGAGAATGCTTGGAGCGGACCATCCCATGGAATCTCATAAAGTAGAATCTAAATATATTTACTGGACCGGTAGAAATGCGGATGTTCAAGAAGGGGTAGAGGCCTTTCTTGAAAAGCGTAAACCCAACTTCAGCCTGAGAGTAAGTTCCGATATGCCAGACTTCTACCCGTGGTGGGAAGAGCGAGAATTTAAATAAAAATATATCTTGAAAAAACAATAACATTAGGAGGATAACGATGAAGAGATTTGAAAATGCAATTGCGCTTATTACAGGTGCTGGTAGTGGTATTGGGGAAGCAACAGCGAAAAGGTTAGCTTCAGAAGGTGCGAGAGTAATTCTAGTCGGAAGAACTGTTTCAAAATTGGAGAAAGTAGCCAGTGAGATTAATAATAGTCGGAATAGCCAAGTAGCATTTCCTTTTGCATGTGACGTAACTTCTGAAAAGGAAGTGGAGAATTTAACGGATTATGTGGAAAAGGAGTTTGGTGATGTAACCGTTTTAGTAAATAATGCTGGAGGGCTATTTAATTCAACTATTCAACAAACCTCTTATGAGGATTGGGAGGAAATCCAAAGGCTTAATTTAAATAGTGTGTTTCTAGTATCGAAACGGATTGGGAAAGTAATGATGGACAGTTCAAGTAAGAATCCGAATGTGGATCGATCGATTATTAATGTGGCATCCCTTTCCGGACATAAGCCTGGTGCACTATTCCCGCATTACAGTGCAGCTAAAGCTTCTGTTATTAATCTAACAAAGGCAATGGCATTTGAGTATTCTAGAAATGGTATCCGAGTTAATTCGGTTTCTCCAGGTTTTGTTGAAACGTCACTGGTTGACGCGGAAAATGAGAAGTTGTTGAAGATCGTCAAGAAGAAAACCACGATGAATCGTATTGGTCAACCAGAGGAAATTGCAAATGTTATTGCATTCTTATCATCTAAAGAAGCTTCCTATGTCACGGGGACTGATATGCTAGTAGATGGTGGGTTTATGTTAACGTGAATTTTGCGATTCAGAAAATATTTTATTTTCTCAGGTCGATAAATGGAATTAATCTAATGGACTTTTCTTACACAACGAAAGAAGAAAAATTAGGAGGTGTAAGTACTGACTAGTTCATCTTTAACTTTATCAAATCAATTATTAGTAGGAGAAATGTTGAAAAGGGCTACACATAAAACACCGAGAGCAGAAGCCTATGTTTATGAAGAAGAGCGAGTAACATTTGAAGAAATCGATGTTAGAGCTTCGAAACTAGCAGCATGGTTTCAAGGAAAAGGTATTAAAAAGGAAGAGAAAATTGGATTTATGTTAAAGAACTCCATGGCTTTTCCAGAGGTTGCATTTGGAGCAGCTTTATCAGGTGGAGTTGGAGTGCCGATAAACTTCCGGCTAGGTTCAAGTGAAGTAGAGTATATTGTAAATAATTCGGATACAAAAATTTTAATTATTGATAACGAATATATTGAATTGATTCAATCCATTCGAGGTAATTTAAAAAAAGTAGAAACAATAGTAGTAGTTGGTACAAATCAAGTGCCGGACGATTTTATGAGCTATGAATCTATTTTCGAAAGTGAATTTTCATATAAACCTATTGAAAATCTAATAGATGATGATCCTTGCTATATTGTTTATACTTCCGGTACAACTGGTCGACCAAAAGGTGCAGTTTTAACACATAAGAATATTACAGTAAATACAATGAATTTAATTTACGATACAAAGTCCAATTTAGGGGATACCCAGCTAATTAGCGTTCCTCAATTCCATATTGCTGGACTACTTCTTACGATGTTAACGTGCTTAACTAGTGGAAAAACCGTTATTCACCGTGATTTTAATCCAGTTAATGTTTTAAGTACGGTGGAAAAAGAGGAAATTAACATTTTGTTTTTGGTCCCTGCCATGTGGAACTTCCTATTACAAGTATCAAACATTAATGAATATGACCTTTCTTCTGTTAAAGTTACTTCTACTGGTGCCGCCATTACACCGCTAGAAGTAAAGAAGCGAATGCTTAAAACGTTTCCGAATGCCATATTAATAGACAACTTTGGTCAGTCTGAAACAACCGCCACTACAACAAGTAACTCCGGAGAAGATGCACTTAGAAAAACGGATTCTGTAGGGAAACCTTATCTGAACGTAGAGATACGAATAGTTGACGAAAGTATGAATGATGTTCTTATAGGAGAAGTAGGAGAAATTGTTTATAGAGGACCTACCGTCATGAAAGAGTATTATAAAAATCCAGAAGCAACAGAGGAAGCCTTTAAAGGTGGTTGGTTCCATAGTGGTGACTTAGTCAAGATGGATGAAGAAGGCTTCATTTATGTAGTAGATAGAAAAAAGAATATGATCATCAGTGGGGGAGAAAATATTTATCCTGCTGAGATTGAAGAAATTCTCTATCAAATGCCTGAAATTCTGGAATGCGCAGTAATCGGAATTCCAGATAAAGATTGGGGAGAAAGTGTCAAAGCTATTGTCGTGACAAAACCAAATCATACATTAACGGCAGAACAAGTTATTGATTATTGTAAACAACATTTAGCATCCTATAAAAAGCCAAAAATGGTTGAGTTTATCGATGAATTGCCACGAAATGCGTCAGGTAAAGTATTGAAGTACGTTTTGCAAAAAGAACCTAAACAACTTAATTAAATTTTACTATGTAAGGCAGTGTCGTTTATATGATACTGCCTATCTTTATGCACTAAATTCTCTCAATCTAGGATATCTATTATTTATCCCATCTAAACGGGCAGTTAGACTTCCACCTCAAGCTTCTGGAGAAATAAAGAAGGTAGGTGGTGGTGAAGGAAACCTCCTACTGATAGGAGTCTTCTTTATATTCCTTTTCCCGTATATTTTATAACGAATAAGAATAGAATAAAGCAATTACTCTTTATCGCGTCTTAACTGGTAGTAATTTTCCCATTTCAAGAAGTCGAGTTATAACCAAGAAATCCAAGTGGGGGTGGATAGCCTGTAGTAACCTGATTAGTTCAACTAACATTTAGTGGGGGATGAAAGAAAACCCCCATTAATGGAAGTCTTCTTTATAAAAAAATTCGATTAATTGGTGGTGAACGAAATTGAGTTATCAGTTCAAATTTCCTGATGTTGGTGAAGGGTTACATGAAGCGGAAATAGTGAGATGGCTTGTGAAAAAGGAAGACGTCATAAAAGCAGATGATCCTGTTGTAGAGGTGCAAACAGATAAATCTGTTGTTGAAATATCTTCTCCAGTTGCGGGAAAAGTTGTTTCATTAGCGGGAGAAGAAGGCAAAGTTATTCATGTCGGTGATGTATTAATCACCATTGATGAAACAGGAAAATCATCCAAAGAGGATAGTCCTCAGAAAGAAAGCAAGTCCAAACAAGAGGTAAAAGCAATCGAAAGTAAAACAATGGAATACGGTATTGAAAATAACAATAAGCCACCTAGAAGAGTTAGAGCTGCTCCGACTGTGCGTAAATTGGCACGTCAACTGGGAGTCAATATTGAGGAAGTAGTAGGAACAGGACCAAGTGGAAGAGTAATAGAAGAAGATGTTCGGAATTTTAGTCAAACTGGTAGGCAAGAAGAAACTATTACAGAAAATCATTCAACCGTTTCCGTTCATCCAAGTTTTGATATTCATTCAACTGAATTAATAGAAGAAATACCGTTCAGAGGTTTAAGAAGAAAAATCAGTGAGAAGATGGTTCAGTCTGTCTATACAATTCCTCATGCTACAGGAATGGGTGAATTCGATGTTACTAAATTAGTAGAATTTCGAAATTCACTAAAACCATTTGCTGAGAAACATGGCTGTAAGCTCACTTATCTTCCTTTTATTATTAAAGCAGTTACGAAAGCACTAATTGAAAACCCTTACCTAAACTCATCTTTAGATACGGAAAAGGAAAAAATTATTTTAAAGAAATATTACAACATTGGTATTGCTACAGCCACAAAAGGTGGGCTAGTTGTTCCAGTCATAAAAAATGCAGACAAAAAGTCCATTATTGAAATAGCGTTGGAACTAGATCAATTATCGAATAAAGCACGTGAGGGTAAACTGCTACCGAAAGATATGCAAGGTGGAACGTTTACGATAAGTAGTACTGGAAATATGGGTGGAGGTACATATGCCACTCCAATTATAAATTATCCCGAGGCTGCTATTCTTGGCATTTATAAAATTGAAGATAAACCAGCCGTCGTTGATGGAGAAATAGTGATTAGAAAGATGATGGGGAATGCACTATCTTTTGATCATCGAATAATGGATGGTTTGGAAGTGGGTCTATTTATGAACTCGTTAACGGAAATACTAGAAAACCCAGAATCATTACTTTTAGAAGTAAGGTAAATGGAGGGAGAATTTGATGATTAATATTTTCGAAAAACATCAACCAACGGAGATGTATCAAATAGTAAATGAAAGAGGGGAATATAACGAAGCAGCGTTAAACGATTTAAACTTAAATAATGAGCTTCTTCAAAACATGCATTATTGGATGCTAAAAGGAAGAATCATGGATCAAAGATTTCTAAAGTTACACCGACAAGGAAGGATTGGAACTTATGGACCTTTTTCGGGTCAAGAAGCAGCACAGGTAGGAAGTGCCTTGGCATTATCGAAAACAGATTGGGTTGTACCAAGTTATCGAGAATCCTTAGTTTCCATGATACATGGAACAAGTTTAAAACAGTTTTTAAGCTATCTGAAAGGTTATTTTGGAGGAAATAGACCACCAGAAGATGCCAAACTATTTCCTATCCAAGTAATCATAGCTGGGCAAGTACCGCATGCTGTTGGTTGTGCTTGGGCATCTAAACTTAAGAAGGAAGATAGTGTGACAACCGTTTATTTTGGGGACGGAGCAACATCACAAGGTGATTTCCATGAAGGACTAAACTTTGCAGCTGTTTATAATGTTCCTATCGTATTTTTCTGCCAAAACAACCAATGGGCGATTAGTACCCCATTTGAAAAGCAAACAACTAGCGAAACCATTGCACAAAAAGCAATTGCGTATGGAATGAAAGGTGTCCGAGTCGATGGGAATGACGTTTTAGCTTGCTATCAAGTAGCGAAGGAAGCTATTGAAAAGGCGAGAAAGGGAGAAGGGCCAACTTTAATTGAAGCGGTTACGTATCGCAGGGAATCTCATACTACTGCAGATGATTGGACGAAATACCGAAGTCAAGAAGATGTGGACGCATGGGTTAAAAAAGATCCAATTGTTCGCTTCGAACGTTTCTTAATGAATAAAGGTTTATTAACGACAGAAAGAAAGGAAGAAATGGTTAAGCAATTTGAGGAAGAAATTGAAAAAGCCGTAAAGGATTTTGAGGGGACACCTTTACCACCCGCTCATGAAACATTTGATTATGTTTATGAAAAACCTCATCCACAGTTGTTAAAGCAAAGAGAGGAATTTAAAAATAGGCTAGAGCGTTAGGAGGAATAGTATGCGTAAACTCACGATGATTGAAGCCATTCGAGAAGCGATGGAACAGGAAATGGAAAAAGATCAAAATGTGATTATTTTAGGAGAAGATGTTGGAGTTAATGGTGGGGTTTTTCGAGCGACAGATGGCTTGCAGAAAAAGTTTGGAGAAGATCGTGTATTTGATACTCCTTTGGCAGAGTCAGGAATTATCGGAACAGCAGTTGGTTTAGCTATGAATGGAATGCGTCCAATAGCAGAAATTCAGTTCCTTGGATTCATTTATCAAACAATGGATCAAATTTGTGCACAGGCGGCTAGAATGAGGTATCGTTCTGGCGGCAGATTTACAGTCCCTATGGTAATTAGAAGTCCATTTAGTGGAAATGTAAGATCACCGGAATTACATTCTGATAGTCTAGAAGCATTATTTATGCATTCACCAGGATTGAAAGTGGTAATACCTTCTAACCCATATGATGCAAAAGGATTACTCATTTCTGCTATTCGTGAAGAGGATCCAGTGCTTTTCTTTGAACCTATGAAACTATACCGTTCTAGTCGGGAAGAGGTACCTGAAGAACCTTATGAGATTCCAATTGGAAAGGCATCCGTTATAAAAGAAGGAGAAGATGCCACCATCGCCACATATGGTGGAACCGTCCCAATGGTATTGAAAACGGCACAAGCTTTTCAAGAAAAGGGAATTAACTTAGAAGTAATTGATTTAAGAACAATTAGTCCAATAGATACAGAAGCAATTAAAGAATCTGTAGATAAAACAGGTAGATTAATGATTGTTCACGAAGCAGTGAAAACTGGCGGAGTTGGAGCAGAGATTGCAACTATTGTAAGTGAAGAATGCTTATATTCTCTTGCAGCACCAATTGTAAGGGTAACAGGTTATGATACTCCTTATCCTGTCCAAACGGTTGAGGATGATTGGTTACCGAATGTGGAGCGTATTACAGAGGGTGTAGAGAATCTATTATCGTATCAATAGATGAAAAAAAGATGGGGATTAATGTAAGGGTTATCAAAGTCTGAAGTGACAAAGGGAGGCTAAATAAGCTGTAATTATTCCCATTATTTAATGAATAGTCCGCTATTGGTAATCTTTGCAGATATGGATTCAGATGATTTTGTAACGATCATGTACCAATTAAAAATATGATAAATCGATGGGGGTGAAAAATATTATTCTGTAGAGGTATGGATGTTTAATAGTAAATACGGTTTAGGGACCGTTAGCTGTCAAACTATTAATATATAAATGGGGAGGAATAACATGAAAGCAGCACAAATAATTGAGTTAAAGAAACCTTTAAGGGTAGGGAATGTACCAGATCCAACACCGGGACCACATGATGTCATTGTAAAAGTGGAGGCAAGTGGAGTTTGTCGTAGTGATTGGCATACGTGGATGGGTGATTTGGATTGGGTAGGATTAACTACAGAGCTACCGCTTATTCCAGGCCACGAGATGGGAGGAGTTGTTGCAGAGGTAGGAAAAGAGGTAAAAAACTTCAAGCCTGGTGACAGAGTATCCACACCATTTCATGAGGCTTGTACACACTGTTCCTATTGCTTAAGTGGAAGATCGAATATTTGTGAGCATTCCCAAGTGTATGGAACGGTAAAGGATGGGGCTTATGCAGAATATATAAATATACCAAATGGTGATTTTAATTTAGTTCATCTTCCGGATGAGGTGGATTCATTAACAGCTGCTGCAATAGGGTGCCGCTATATGACCGGTTTTCATGGAATTAGTCGTTCAAATATAAAACCAGGTGAATGGTTGGTAGTTAATGGAACAGGCGGAGTCGGTTTGTCAGCGGTTCAGGTTGGTAGTGCTGTTGGGGCACAAGTAATTGCAGTAGACGTTGATGATAAGAAATTGGATATGGCAAGAAAAGAAGGTGCAGTCGTAACAATAAATGCTCGTAAAGAAAATGTTCCTGAGGCTGTTAAAGAAATTACAAAAGGTGGTGCACAAGCTTCCATTGATGCACTCGGTATAAGAGAAACCATCTTAAATTCAATTCTGTCATTAAGAAAAGGTGGACGACATGTGCAAATTGGTATTACAACTAGTAAGGAGTCTGGGATTGTTGATATACCAATAGATGTAGTGACTTTAAGTGAATTGGAGATTATTGGTAGCTATGGAAATCCTAGAACAGAATACGATGGATTACTAGGATTGATAGCACAAGGAAAATTAAATCCTAAATCACTTATATCAAGAGAAATATCATTAGATGGTGTTACCGATGTGTTTAATGCAATGTCTAATTATCAAACATATGGTTTTAATATAATTACGGACTTTTCGTAATAACGTTAAATTAATTGATTGATGGTAGAGAGAAAGTTATGTCTACGCCGTAAAGATCCCATCATTGTGGGGATGAAGAACTCCCCCAATGATGGACTTCTTTATGTAACATGACCATTTACTTTTCTCATTTTGTTTTTTTAAGTGCTTTTGCGCCTTTTCAAATTTAACTTGACATTTAAAAAATGAATATTTAGAATTGTATTAACTACATAAGAATATATTACCTAAGGGATGTGTCATTTTGTCATTACGAGAAAAGAAGGCCGAAAAGAAAAAGAAAGAGATCATCCAATCTGCATTAAGTATTATTGCAGAAAAAGGCTATCATGCAACGACAATGGAAGACGTTGCTGCTAAGCTTCTGATGACAAAAGGTTCGGTGTATTATTACTTCAAAGATAAACAGGATTTATTGTTTAAAAGTCAAAAAATGCTACTAGAACAAAGTATTCAAAACATCGAGGAGATAATGTCTAAAGAATTACCTATTATTGAGAAATTGCAAAAAGTCATGGTTGTTCACATCGAATTTTTAATTACGGAACGAACTGGATTTGCAATGGGAGCAAGACCAGATCAATTTTTTGCAGGTGATCAATTACAAGAAATAATTTCGTTAAGGCAGAAATATAGTCATTGTATCGATAAACTTATTGCACAAGGGATAGAAAGCGGCTACTTTAATAAAGTAGATACGAAGATTGTTCGAAATATCATTTTAGGTGCGATGAACTATGTTATTGAATGGTATTCATCAGATGGCAGTAAAGATAAAAATGAATTAGCAAAATCTATTTCAGATTATCTATTAAGAATCCTTATTAATTAAATCATGAGGGGAGAGCTATTTATGGAATTAAATCAAGTATCAGCTGTTATTACAGGGGGAGCATCGGGACTAGGCGAAGCTACGACCCGAAATATTATTTCTAAAGGTGGAAAAGTAACGATTCTAGATTTGCAGGAAGATAGAGGAAGAAATTTAGTAGAAGAACTTGGAGAAAACGTTACGTACATTAAAACAGATGTAACTAGTGAAGAAAGTGTTCAAGCAGCTCTGGAACATGCTGTAGGTACATTCGGCAATATCAATACACTTGTTAACTGTGCTGGAATTGGAATTGCTGAAAAAACCTATAGCAGTAAAAAAGGAGTACATGACCTAGGAACATTTAACAAAGTAATACAAGTAAATTTAGTTGGAACATTTAATGCCATTCGTCTTGCTGCAGAAAAGATGAGTGAAAATGAACCAAATGAGAATGGAGAAAAGGGAGTAATTATCAATACTGCTTCGGTTGCTGCCTATGAAGGACAAATAGGTCAAGTAGCGTATAGTGCTTCGAAAGGCGGTATTGTTGGTATGACATTACCAATTGCTAGAGATTTGGCTTCTGAAGGTATTAGAGTGCTTACAATTGCACCTGGATTATTTGAAACACCATTATTTGCAACAGCATCAGAAAAAGTTAGAACGGCATTAGGTGCTATGGTTCCTTTCCCTTCTAGACTAGGATATCCTAAGGAATACGGACAACTAGTACAAAGTATCATCGAAAATCCAATGTTAAATGGGGAAACAATTCGTTTAGATGGCGCAATTCGTATGCAGCCTAGATAATCTTTCTTTTTTATATAGGTTAATGGTATAATTGCACATGTAAAATTCCGAATGTTTAAAATACAATAGACTAAATCGATGGAATATTTGTAGGTGGTCTATTTTCCAGTAAAAGTAACTATTAATCGTAAAAGGTTAATTTTGATTCTGTTTAGAATGTAAGGGATTTCAAAAATACGAATGAAAGAGGGATAGGAATATGCGTGAAGCTGTTATGGTGGAGTGGGTTAGAACGCCTGTCGGAAAAAGAAATGGTGCATTAAGTGGGATGCGTGCGGAGGATTTAGCTGCGAAACCGTTAGCGGAAGTAGTGAAAAGAGCTGGTATTTCTCCAAGTTTAGTTGAAGATGTCATTTTTGGTTGTGTTGCCCAAGTCGGGGAGCAATCATTGGATATCGCAAGGGTTGCGGCATTACAAGCAGGATTCCCTATTGAAGTCCCCGGTACCACAATAGATAGACAGTGTGGATCTAGCCAACAAGCTGTTCATTTTGCGGCGCAGGCAATTATTAGTGGCGATATGGATGTTGTTATTGCTGGCGGTATTGAAAACATGTCTCGTGTGCCGATGGGGGCGAACCGTTTAGATGTTGATTTTAGTGAAGAATTAACATCGAAATATGAAATGATCCACCAAGGATTATCAGCTGACCGCATTGCGGAAAAATGGGGATTCTCTCGTGAAGAAATGGATACGTTCTCACTAGAAAGTCATCAAAAAGCAATTAAAGCTCGTAAAGAAGGACGATTCGAGAAAGAAATTATGCCATTAGAAGTTACTTTACCAGATGGCACTACAGCGGTACTCAAAGATGATGAGGGGCCACGAGAAAATACCAGTGTTGAAAAATTGGGGAGTCTAAGACCTTCATTTAAAGAAGACGGAAATATTACGGCTGGTAACTCCAGTCAAATTAGTGACGGGGCCAATGCTATTCTTCTCATGTCACGTGAGAAAGCAGAAGAACTAGGATTAAAACCTAGATTCAAAGTCCATACGCGTACAGTTGTAGGTTCTGATCCAACATTAATGCTTACAGGTCCAATTCCAGCTACACAAAAAGCACTTGAAAAATCAGGACTTACCATTGATGACATTGATATTTTTGAAGTAAACGAAGCATTTGCGCCTGTACCTATGGCTTGGTTAGTGGAAACTGGAGCAGATCCTAAGAAATTAAATCCAAATGGAGGAGCAATCGCACTGGGTCATCCGCTTGGTGCTAGTGGTGGTCGTTTAATGATTACGATGATGAGTGAGTTAGAAAGAACTGGTGGCCGCTACGGACTACAAACGATGTGTGAAGGACACGGTATGGCGAACGCTACCATTATTGAAAGATTAGATTGATAGAAAATAATTACTTTTTAATATGAAAGGAGGAAACCCATTGCCATTAACATCCATTCGAGTATTAGATTTATCACGGTTATTACCTGGACCCTACTGCTCGATGCTTCTTGCTGATTTCGGAGCAGAGGTTATTAAAATTGAGGAACCTGGTATTGGTGATTATGCAAGGGAAAACCTACCAAAATTAGATAAGGACAGTGCATTCTTTCATTCATTAAATCGAAATAAGAAGAGTGTATGTTTGAATTTAAAATCAGCTGAAGGTAAAGAAAGCTTTCTTAGGCTTGTTAAAGAAGCTGATGTAGTAATTGAATCATTCCGACCTGGGGTAATGAAGCGATTGGGATTAGATTATGAAACGTTAAGAGAAGTGAATCCAGGTATCATTTATTGTGCGATAACAGGATATGGTCAAGATGGTCCATACGCTAATTTTCCGGGCCATGATGTTAACTATACTAGTTATGCAGGCTTGTTAAATTTGATGGGTGAAAGAAATGGAAAACCCCAAATTCCAGCAGCACAAATAGCTGATATTGGTGGAGGGGCTCTTCCAGCCGCAGTTGGTATCTTACTTGCATTATTTGGAAGGGAAAAAACTGGTAAAGGTCAAATGGTAGATATTTCGATGTTGGATGGGGTTATTTCTTGGCTACCAACCCTTTTACCAGGTTTTCTAGCTACAAATGAACATCCGAAAAGAGGAGAGTTAGTTTTAAGTGGAAAACTAGCTTGCTATGAAGTATACCAAACGAAAGATGAAAAATGGTTGTCTGTTGGGGCACTTGAACTGAAATTCTGGAATGAATTTTGTAAAGCCATAGGGAGAGAAGACTTTATTTCGAAATTAGATGCACCAATGGAAGTTCAAGATCAAATGAAAATAGAAATCCAAAACATTATATCCCAAAAGTCACTAGATGAATGGATGGGAATTTTCTCTGAGGTAGATTCATGTGTGGCACCAGTTCTTTCATTCGATGAGATGATAGAAAACCCACAAGTAAAAGCACGAGAAATGATTAAAAATGTAAATCACAGTGAATTAGGATCGATTAAACAAGTTGGAATTCCAATTAAATTATCGGAGACCCCTGGAGAAATAAGAGATCTAGCACCAAAATTAGGGGAACATACAAAAGAGATTTTGGAAGAAATCGGGGTAATCAAATAAATAGGGAAGGTTTTGCATATCTTTAGAAAAGAGGATGCAAACCTTATATTCTATTAAACAAAGTATTAGGGAGATGATGACATGCTTGAATTATTATCTGTGAGTAAAAAAAATGGGGTTGCAACAGTTACGATTGATAATCCACCAATGAATGTCCTTAGCCAACAAGTAAATAAGGAATTAGATATCGTATTTAAACAACTACAAGAAGACAAGGAGATAATCTCTATTATTCTGACAGGTGCAGGCGATAGAGCTTTTATGGCTGGTGCCGATATTAAAGAGTTCCCTGATCGTGACGTAAAAAAAGAGGATGAAATTGATATTCATGCCGTTCTAAATGGGATTGAAAGTATTCCAAAACCAACGATAGCCATGTTAAATGGATTTACACTTGGTGGTGGGTTAGAGCTGGCGTTAGCTTGTGATATTAGAGTTGCAGAGGATCATGCGAAAATTGGACTACCTGAAGTGAATCTAGGTTTATTACCAGGCGGTGGGGGTACACAGCGCCTTCCAAGAATTGTTGGACCTTCTAAGGCGAAAGAAATGATGTTTACGGGAGATCCATTAAGTGCTGAAGAAGCTTATAGATTAGGAATTGTAAACCAAGTTGTATCAAAAGGAACAGGGATGGAAGCGGCTGAAAAACTTGCAGGTAAATTAGCGAGTCAATCTCTTCAAGCTTTAAGTAGAATAAAACACTTAGTAAATGTGGGAAGTGAATTGCCTTTAGAAGAGGGTTTGCAAATGGAGAAACAATTATTTAATGATCTATTTGTAACAGCAGATGCGAAAGAGGGAGTTAGCGCATTTATCGAAAAAAGAAAACCTGTATTCACCCATAAATAAATTCTAGGGAGGGTTCATTCATGCGTAGTGAAGCAATAGAAAGAATTAGAAATTCAGTAGATTTACCAGTTATTGTTGCACCAATGTTTTTAATTAATAATCCTAAAATGGTCATCAACTCCTGCGCTTCAGGTGTTATTGGTACTTTTCCAGCTTTAAACGCACGAACGGATGAAATGTTAGAGGATTGGATGAGAGAAATTACATCGGAGTTAAAAAGGTTAAAACAAGAAAATCCGGATAAGAAAATCGCACCATGGGGGATTAACTTTATCGTTCATCGTTCGAACAAACGATATGTGGAAGATTTAGAATTAATTAGAAAATACCAACCTCCAGTAGTTATTACCTCTCTTGGTGATCCAGGACCAGTTGTTGAAATTGTTCGTGAATATGATGGAATTGTATTGTCTGATGTAATCAATATTAAATTTGCTAAAAAGGCAATTGAAAAAGGGGCAGATGGTCTAGTTCTTGTTGCAAGTGGAGCAGGCGGACATGCGGGGACGTACAACCCAATTTCTTTCGTTCATGAAGTAAGAGAGTTCTTTGATGGACCTATCGCTTTATCTGGTGGGATGTCAAAAGGGGAAGATATTCTAATTTCGGAAATTTTAGGAGCTGATTATGCCTACATAGGTACAAGATTCATTCCATCAGAAGAAAGCATGGCACAAGCTAGATACAAGGAGATGCTTGTAGAATCATCTATTGAGGATATTGTTTATACAGATGCATTTAGTGGGATCCATGCAAACTATTTAATTCCAAGTATTGAGGGAATGGGACTTGATCCAAATAATTTGAAGAAGAAAGATAAGATTGACTTCTCGGAACTTCGAAATAAGGAAGTAAAAGCATGGAAAGATATTTGGGGTGCTGGGCAAGGTATTGGACCAATTACAAAAGTTCAGACCGTTGCTGAAATTGTTGAAGAGCTAAAAGAGGGGTATGAGCAGGCGATTAAAGAGGTTGCTGAAAAAAGTTTAAAAACGTTACAAAAATAATTTTCGAAAATCGGGGTGAGAATATGGCGGAAGTATTAAAAGTTCGGAAAGAAAATCACATTGCTTATCTTACCATGAATCGACCAGATAAAAGAAATTCCCTTTCCGATGATTTAGTGTCTGCGCTTCTATCTGCTCTTAAGGATGCAGAAAAAGATGATGAAGTGAAGGCTATCATTTTGTATGGAGAAGGGAAAGCCTTTTGTGCGGGAGGAGATATTGACTCCATGAAACCGGGGAGTAGCCCGAAAGAAGTGATGGATTCGATGAAAGAAACATCCGTCTTAACGAAAACAATACTTAATTTGGATAAATTTGTGATTACGGCAGTACATGGATTTGCGGCTGGAGCAGGATTTAGCCTTGCACTTGCTTCCGATTTTGTTATTGCTGATAAGAATACATTATTTATTTCTAGTTTCAGGAACATAGGTTTAACACCCGATTTAGGTCTTATCAAATTATTGGCCGATAATGTACCATTACAAACTGCAAAAGAATGGGTGGTTTCTGGTAGAAGAATTACTGCAGAAGAAGTTTATACAAAAGGAATTGTGAATCGATTATCCGAAAGCGGGAATCTACTAGAAGACGCAACAGAATTTGCTCAATTCATAGTAGAAGGACCACCAATTTCGAACCAGTTCGTAAAGTATCTGTTAAATCATGCAAGTGAATTCTCACATGAAATAGGTATCATGCAAGAAAATATCGTTCAATCTTTAATGTTTCAAACACAAGATTCCAAGGAAGGAATACAAGCATTCCTAGAAAAGCGCTCCCCGAATTTTGCTGGAAAATAATAGTTAGTAAACAGAGAAAGGAGGACAGATTAATGCAAAAGGATACAGCAGACAGAACAATAGATTGGAAGAAAGTTGAAGATTACATTCGTGCAAATTTAGATGGCATTCCTAATGGAGAAATGAAGATGAAGCAATTTACGGAAGGATATTCAAATTTAACCTACATGATTAAAATTGGAAAT
Organism: Oceanobacillus caeni; assembly: GCF_019037185.1. Lineage (GTDB taxonomy): Bacteria > Bacillota > Bacilli > Bacillales > Amphibacillaceae > Oceanobacillus > Oceanobacillus caeni. Next base: position 102,841 of record NZ_JAHHXM010000001.1, on the reverse strand, counting down.
TGGGAAGCGGTATTAAGAAGACCTCCATTCGGATATACTCCTCCAAAGGCACATGATATGGAAAGGGAATACAGAATATTGGATAAGATTAATCCTGTTTTTCCTTTAGCACCAAAGCCTTTCATATATTGCGAGGATCCTGAAATAATGGATAAACATTTTTATATCATGGAAAAAAGAAATGGTGTTGTAATTGATGATGATATTCCAGTACAATTTGAAAAAACAGAAGAAACTGGTAGAAATGTATCAGAAGCGGTTATTAAAGCCTTAGTTGATATGCAAAGTATTGATATTGAAAAATCAAATCTTCGTGATATTGGGAAACCAGAGGGATATCTAACTCGTCAAGTTTATGGCTGGATGAAGCGTCATAAAAATTCAAAGACAGATGATATAGAAGGAAGCATCGAAAAAATTGAAAAATGGTTAGTGGATCATATACCTACAAATGAAGAAGCTACCATTGTTCATAATGATTTTAAACTAAATAATATGATGTTTGATCGTAACGATTCTAGTAAAGTCGTTGGGGTCTTTGATTGGGAGTTAGCAACGGTGGGTGATCCACTAACCGATTTGGGTTCCACCCTTGCTTACTGGATTGATGAAGACGTAGATGTCGGGATTACCGCTGTGACAAGTAATGTAGGTTTTTATAATAGAAGAGAATTTCTGGAAAGATATGTCCAATTATCTGGTCGAGATGTAACCGATATTAATTTTTACCTAACATTTGGCTTTTATAAATTAGCGGGAATTCTACAGCAACTCTATTATAGATGGAAAATTGGTGAAGTGAAGGATGAGCGTTTTTCCACTTTAAACAAGGGTATTACTAACCTGTTAGAGCTTGCAGAAGATGCACGGAATAATAGATTGCTATAGAGAACGTTTATTGATTAAAAATAGCTCTTTTAAGAAGGTATAAAGTGCTACTTCCTAAAAAAGTAGCACTTTCCGAGAAAACATCTAGTTGTTGATGGATGAACATGAAACATCTAGTTTACTTCTAGATTAAACTTGACATTATGGTTCCAAATATTTTAAATTTATAGTATACTGTAAACGTTTGCAATTAGTCTAAAGACAAAGGAGGAATGTATCATGATGGATACACAATTAACGATAGCCTCTATGATTAAACGAACTGAGCAATATTTTCCAAAGAAAGAAGTTATTTCAAGGACACAAAATGGTGTTCAAACATTCACTTATAAGGATATCATAAGTAGAATGAAACGATTGGGCAGTGCTCTTGAATCTTTGGGAGTAAAAAAAGGAGACCGTGTGGGAACACTTGCATGGAACCATCACCGGCATTTAGAGGCATATTTTGCTGTACCAAGTATGGGGGCGGTTCTTCACACTATTAATTTTCGACTGTCCAAAGAACATTTGATATATATTATAAACCATGCGGAAAACAAAGTATTGTTAATAGATGAAGATTTATTTCCACTAATTGAAAATATTAAAGACGAATTAGAAACAGTAGAAGCATTTGTTATCATGACAGATAATAATACACTCCCAGAATCCTCTCTACATCAAGTTTATTCCTATGAAGAATTGTTGAAAAGGGCTGATAATTCCTATGAATTTACAGCAGAAATTAAAGAAAATGATCCAGCGGGAATATGTTATACATCCGGTACAACTGGAAAACCAAAAGGTGTAATCTATTCCCACCGAGGGATCTATTTACACAGTATGGCATTAAGTATGAAAGACACCCTAGCTTTGTCCGAATCGGATATTGTTTTACCAGTTGTTCCGATGTTTCATGTAAATGCTTGGGGTATGCCATTCGCAGCTACTTGGATGGGGACAACACAAGTATTTCCGGGTCCTAACATGACACCAAAAATAATTGCAGAAATGATAGAAAAATACAAGGTTACTTTTTCAGCGGGGGTTCCAACGATATGGTTAGGTTTGCTAAAAGAATTGGAAGAAGGAACATATAATACTAGCAGTCTACGGGGTTTATTATGTGGTGGTTCCGCGGCACCAAAAGGCATGATTCATATGTTTGAATCCAAGTATGGAATTCCATTCTTGCACGGATATGGCATGACAGAGACCACTCCACTTGTATCGGTAACACGTTTTAAAAGTTATCAATCAGAACTTCCAGACGATGAACGTCTAGAAATACTTTCTAAACAAGGATTAGTAGTTCCCGGAATTGAAATAAAAGCAGTGAATGAAAACGGGGAAATCAAGCCTAATGGAAAAGAAATGGGTGAACTACTCATTCGCGGTCCTTGGATTGCAGATGCTTATTACAAAGGAGATAGTAATTCGGAATCCTTTCAAAACGGATGGTTACATACAGGGGATGTCGTAACTATTGATGAGGAAGGTATTATTAAAATTGTAGATCGCACGAAAGATTTAATTAAGAGTGGTGGGGAATGGATTTCATCTGTGGATTTAGAAAATGCAATTATGGCACATGAATCCGTTTTTGAAGCTTGTGTTATTTCCGTTCCTGATCCAAAATGGCAGGAAAGACCTGTCGCTTGTATTGTCTTGAAAGACGGTCCGGGGCACCAAGTTACAAAGGAAGATATTATTGAATTTTTACGACCACAATTTGCAAAATGGTGGTTACCTGATGATGTGCTATTTTTAGATGAAATTCCGAAAACATCTGTTGGTAAATTCCTAAAGGCTAAACTTCGTGAACAGGTTGAAAACCAATTAGCGTTATAGGCATTTAATATTGATCCAAAACACCAATTATTAGGCAGGAAGTATCAACCTTTCTTTCCTGCCTAATGTATTATACACAACGCTGGTATCTATATGGACTTTATTTGCAGAATATTCTATATTGTTGTCTTCCTTAAATTCTCTCACCTTAAGCTTCTGTGAAACAAGGAAGGTAGGAGATCAATTGCTCATAAAGGTCTAATAAGTACGACTAACCTCAATGGAGGATGATGGAAAAACCTTCACTGATGGAAGTCTTCTTTATGTTAGAAAAGACTTTAATATATTGGAGGATAGGATATGCTAAGTTTTTGGAACGAATTGCAACCTCTTATCCATGAGGAAACCATTAATGGTATAAATATGAAGACCTATAAAAATAGACCTAAGAATCTTAACCAAACCCTAAAAGAAAGTGTTAAACGCTATCCGAATAAGGTTGCACTTGTTCATGGAAAAGAACGACTCACTTATCAAGAATTGTATAGACAAGTAAATAATGTAGCCTATCAGTTAAAACATGAATGTGGGGTGGAAAAAGGAGATAGGGTCGCATTCCTTTTAATGAACGGAACGCCATTTACTATAGGCGTCTATGCCACTCTGAAAATTGGAGCGATAGCAGTCCCACTTAATACAAAACTAAAATCACTAGAATTAGAGTTTATGTTACAAAATTCTGGTGCCAAGATTTTAATAGCGAATAAAGAATGGTGGCCTAATATGGAGCCAATCCTAAAAAATACAGAACTTGAAAAGATATTTATTACTGATGAAAAACCACCAAAGGGTTCTATCCCGTTTTCCTCTATTGTTGAAGATTATACTGAAGCAGAAGTTCAAGTAGAAGTTAATGAAAATGATAACGCCTTTATAATGTATACCTCTGGAACAACAGGGAGGCCAAAGGGTGCCTTAATTACTCATAGTAATATGATTCATACGATTTTAAATTACAAGTATTGCTATAACCTAGAAGAAAATGATTCTACTGTTATAGCAGTTCCGGTATTTCATATTACCGGGCTTGCTGCTCAGTTAATGCCTCTTATCTACCTAGGTGGAAAAATTGTTCTCATGCCAATGTTTAAAACAAAAGAATTCCTCGAGATATTGCAGAATGAAAAAATAACACATGTTATCGCTTCTCCGACTGTATTTGTTATGACTATTCTTGATCCAGCACACAAAAAATATGATGTCACGAATCTAAGAGTAATAGGTTTTGGTGGTGCTCCGATGCCAGGTGAGACATTAAGGGCCTTAAAGGATTGGATACCAAATATTGAGTTGCATAATACCTATGGACTTACTGAAACTACTTCTCCTGCAGTAATTATGCCAAGGGAGCATCAATTGGATCGAATTAGTGCTGTGGGGCCTCCAACGCCTGTAACAGAATTCAAAATTGTTGATCCTGAAACAAGGGTGAAGCTGGGATGTGAAGAAGTTGGAGAATTATTATTTAAAGGACCAATGGTAATTCAAAAGTATTGGCAAAATGTTGAAGCGACACAAAAGGCTATTAAAGATGGTTGGTTTTCTACTGGAGACCTTGCGAAGGTAGATGAACAAGGTTTTATAACGATTATGGATAGAATTAAAGACATGATTAATCGTGGGGGAGAAAAGATCTTCTCTGTAGAGGTAGAAGATGTCTTATATTCGAATCCTAAAGTGATGGAAGTAGCAATTGTTGGTGTTCCTGATAAGAAATATGGGGAAGTAGTTAAGGCTTGTATTGTTCCACGAGAAGGAGAGTTTTTAACTGAAGAAGAGGTTAAAGGGTGGGTAAGGGATAGGTTAGCCAAGTTCAAAGTGCCAACTTATGTAGAGGTAATGGATTTTTTACCTAGAAACCCAAATGGAAAAGTGGTTAAAAAACAACTTAGGTATATACCATCACATATTAAATAATTAGGGGGAGAATTATGAGCGGGACAGTAAATACCGTTTTAGGACCAGTGGCAGTTGATAGTTTAGGAAAAACATTAATGCATGAACATTTCTTTTTCGGTTATGCAGGTCACACAGGAAATACTAAGTATCCTATAGATAGAGACGAAGCGATAAGAGTAGGAATAGAAGTAGCCGATAAAGCAAAACAGCACGGTGTTAAAACAATTGTAGACGCTACGCCAAATGATTCTGGGAGAGACCCAGTATTACTTAAAGAAATTGCTGAAAGAACGGGTCTCCATATAATTTTTTCTACCGGTTATTATTATGAAGGCGAAGGGGCGCCCGCATATTTTAAATTTAAGCAAGGTTTAGGAACTGCAGAAGATGAATTATATGAACTATATATGGATGAAATTCAAAATGGAGTTGGAAACACAGGTCTTAAACCAGGTGTGATTAAGCTAGGAACAGGTAAAGATGCTATTACAGATTATGAGAGAATGTTTTTTAAAGTGGCAGCAAGAGTACAAAAGGAAACAGGTATTTCCATTATTACTCATACGCAGGAAGGAACGATGGGGCCGGAACAAGCCAAATTATTAGTTTCAGAGGGGGCAGATCCAAATCGTATTCTTATTGGACATATGGATGGAAATACGGACATAAGATATCATTTACGTACTTTAGAACAAGGTGTTTATGTGGGGTTTGACCGTTTTGGATTACAAGGTTTTGTTGGAGCACCGATGGATAAAGATCGCATTGGAACTCTAATTGGACTTATCGGTTTAGGGTATGCTGACCAGATAATGATGGCTCATGACACCGTTAATTGTTGGTTAGGAAAACCCCCTGAGTGGCCAAAAGAAATGCAGAAATTAATTACAAACTGGCATGTTGGAAATATTTTTGAAAATATTGTTCCAGCATTAAGAGAGGGTGGTGTAACAGCCGAGCAAATCGAACAGATTCTAGTGAAAAATCCAAACAGAATTTTTGGTGGTAGTGAATCACTTAAAGCAAGAAATAAAAATAAAGCTAGTGGTGTACGATAAGTCATTAAAAAGGGATGGGGAATTATCCCTCATACCTTTTATCCCACCTCAAGTTTCTGGGGAAACAAAGAGATAGGTGGGAGATCAACTGCCCGTAAAGATCCGATACGTATGACTAAACCATCAGCGGTGGGTGAAGGAATCCCCCACTGATGGAAGTCTTCTTTAAATTATTATAATCAACCATGAAAATGATGCCGTTTCCATTTGTGAGATTACATTATCTAAATAAATGGTGAAAAAGAATAAATTTACTAGAGGAGTGCTCAAATGGAAAGAACCATTTTTACAGAAGAACATGAAATCTTTAGAAAATCAGTCCGAAAATTTTTAGAAAAGGAGGCAATACCATATTTAGAAGAATGGGAGAAAGAAAAGCAAGTACCTAGAACTTTTTGGAAAAAGGCAGCGGAACAAGGTTTTGTGGCTCCTGCAGTAGATGAGAAATATGGTGGTTTAGGTGCGGATTTCGGTTACGCTGTTGTCATATCTGAGGAATTTGAGAAAGTGGCAAGTGGATTAGGTGGAATCGGACTTCATAATGATATCGTTATCCCTTATATAGAAGCATTTGGATCAGAGGAACAGAAGGATCGTTGGCTAACAAAAGCTACTACTGGGGATATGATTAGTGCGATTGCGATGACTGAGCCAGGTACAGGTTCAGACTTGGCTGCAGTACGAACGACCGCTGTTAAAGATGGAAATAGCTATATTATTAATGGAGAAAAGACATTTATTACGAATGGATATTCTGCGGATTTGGTAATTGTTGTTTGTAAAACGGATACGAATGTAAATCCTCCGCATAAAGGTATTAGTTTGATTGTGGTAGAGGAAGGAACACCAGGGTTTAAGAAAGGTAAAAAATTGAATAAAGTAGGACAGCATGCAAATGACACGAGTGAACTAATATTTGAGGATGTACGTGTTCCACGGGAAAATTTACTTGGCGAGGAAGGTAAAGGATTCTATTATTTAATGGAAAAATTACAACAAGAACGATTAATGTGTTCCATACAAAGTTTGGCCTCCGTTCAACGAATGATTGATATAACCGTTGATTATGTAAAAGAACGACAAGCATTCGGTAAGAGCATTAGTAAGTTCCAAAATACTCAATTTAAAATAGCTGAAATGCAAACACAAGCTACTATTGGACGAACTTTTGTTGATCGATTAATTGTTGATCATATAGAAGGTAAAAATGTAGTGAATGAAGTTTCTATGGCAAAATGGTGGACAACTGATTTAGCTCAAAATGTTGCAATTGAATGTATGCAACTTCATGGTGGTTATGGATATATGGAAGAATATGAGATTGCTAGAAGGTACCGTGATGTTGGGGTAAATTCGATTTATGCTGGAACTAATGAAATTATGAAGGTTATTATTGCTAAAAATTTAGGTCTATAGTTGTTTCGTGGTTCTTATGTTTCTGCGATTATTAAACTCTAAATATCGGAAACATACGGCGTAGGGCATTTAAATAATAATCTGTGAGGATCTATAATTGTTTGAAGTATTTTGATGAAAACAGTATTGAAGAAATTGAGGCTACCGCTGAAGCAAAGGAATCCTGAACGAATCATGTAATTATGCACTAGAAAGGAGGTTGAAATGATGGATTATCAGTTTTCACACCGGTTAAGGGTACGTTATTCGGAAATTGATGGGCAAAAAGTGGTATATAATTCTCATTATCTAACATATATTGATGTTGCAGTTACTGAGTATTTTGAACAGGTCTTGTCACAAGAAGAAGCCTCTAGATTTGATTATGTCCTGCTAAAGCTACGTTAGAATATAAAAGATCTGCTTATTTTAATGATTGGTTAACCGTATGGTGCCGGATGGATAATATTGGGAACAAAAGTATGACAATGAATTTTATGATTACTAGAGAGGATGAAGTAGAACCTGTACTTTTGGCTGAAATCATTTACGTCTATGTTGATCCCAAAACTATTTTACCATCCCCTGTTCCTGATTTTGTACGCAAACGCATTGAACAATTTAAACACGAATAGGGTACAGCCAACAATTTCAAAAAATTTTTAAAACTAAGCGAATTTCAAACTAATGGTTCCAAATATACAATTTAATCCACATAAACGAGCAGTAAGCTCCCACTTCAAGCTTCTAGGGAAGTCTTCTTTATATTGCTTGTAAAGGAGAGGTACAATGTGAAATATGAGGAGATTGTAAGTAAGTTTTCATGGGATGAGATCAGAGCATATTATGAGGGAAATCCTAATGGAGAAATGAATATTGCATTTGAAATGTGTGATCGTTGGGCTATAAATCCAAAAAGGGTTGCAATTTATTGGGAAGATGAAACCGGAAAAAAGGAAGTGTGGACTTATAAAAAGTTAAAAGAGAAGTCTGATAGAATGGCGAATGTATTGAAATCAATGGGAGTTAAAAAAGGAGATTGCGTTGCAGGCCTTTTGGGGAAAGATATGGAGTTAGTTATTACGATTTTAGCTACTTTTAAAATAGGCGCTATCTTTGTTCCTTTATTTACTGCCTTTGGTCCGGACGCAATCATGCATCGCTTAACAGATGTAGGGGTAAGTTTACTTCTTACAAATAAAGAGCAGCTAAACAAATTAGAAGGACAAAATTTACCATTTGACATACTTTTAGCTGATGGTACCACAAAAGATGGAAAAACTTTTTGGGAATTGGTAGATTCATTTTCAAGCCAACATAAGATGGAAAGAACATTAGGTAATGCCCCAGCGATTATTCAATACACATCGGGGACAACAGGTTTACCAAAAGGAGCAATATCTAGACATAAAACGGTATATAGTCTTTTTCCATATTGGAAATTTGCCATGGACTTAGAAGAGGATGATATTTTTTACGGTGGTGCTGATTTAGGTTGGGCTTTTGGACTTGTAGCTTGTACCATTGGTCCATTAACTTTCGGGGCAAAAGTTATCCTTTATAAAGGCCCATTTGACGTAGAAAAGATATATCAGATTTTAGATGAATATCAAGTAACAAATTTTGCATATGCACCAACTGCTTATCGTATGATGATGGCTTTAGGAGCGGAAACACTTAGAAAGTATCGTATTAAAGTAAGAAAACTTAGTAGTGCGGGTGAACCGTTAGATGGGGAAGTAGTAAAATTCTTTAAAGAAAATCTTGGAAGAGCGATATATGACCACTATGGTGCTACGGAGCTAGGCATGATTGTAAATAACTACAATATTACTAATATGGAAATAAAACCTGGATCAATGGGTTTACCGCTACCAGGATATAATATTGCATTAGTGGATGGAGAGGGGAATCCGGTTAATCGAGGAGAGGCTGGTCAAATAGCACTGGATATATCGGATGATATCACTGGCTTTGGTGGATATTGGAAAAACCCCGAAAAAGTAAAAGAGAAAATGCTAGGTAATTGGTTTTTATCCGGAGATCTTGCTAAACAAGATGAGAATGGTTACTTTTGGTTCCAAGGTCGTGCTGATGATGTAATTTCAAGTGCCGGTTATCGCATTGGGCCAACGGAAGTAGAGGCTAGTCTAATGGAACATCCTGCAGTACTAGAAGCAGCAGCAGTAGGTAAGCCGGATAAAACAAAAGGTGAAATTGTAAAGGCATTCATTGTTCTAAATGAAAATTATGAACCATCTGCAGCACTTAAGGAAGAGTTAAGTCTTTATGTGAAGAACAAGCTATCCAAGCATCAATATCCTAGGGAAATTGAATTTATAAATGAATTTCCAAAAACTCAAAGTGGAAAGACACAACGTTACTTATTGAAGAAAAGGGAGTATGAAAAGTATCCAAAGGGTTAAAAGAATATTTCTTTTGCTCGATTCTTTTACATCCTCTTTTTTGAACTATCACTTATAGGGGAATATGTAAATTAATACTAATAAAGAACTCCTTGACAATGTAAGGAGTTCTTTATTAGTTCGATTAATACGAATTAACTTAATTTTATTGACAATTACTTCCCCTGTCACTAAAATTAGATGTATGTAATCGGTTTCAAACTAGTTGAAAAATTTGGCTAATAAGATTAAGTACAAAGCACATTTTTGAGCTCGGAAGAATTAAAGGTAAATAAATAGAAAAGGAGCTGTTATGGATGATTACACCACTAACTCCGCTTGATTGGAAACGAAGAGCGATTAAATATTATCCAGACAAAATTGCTGTGATTGATGATCATAAGGAATTTACATATAGGGAATTTGGGGAGCGAACCGATCGATTAGCGGTTGCTTTACATGAAGCTGGTATTCGGGAGGGTGATCATGTTGCGGTAATGCTACCAAATACACACTATATGCTTGAAAGCTTCTATGGAATTAGTCAATTAGGTGCGGTAATGGTTCCATTAAACTATCGGATTTCAGCATCTGATATGGAATACATTATTAATCATAGTGATGCAAAAATGTTAATTGTCGATGCAGAGTTTGCTGCACCAATTGAAGAAGTTATAGACAACTTATCATTAGAGAACATCATTTTAGTCCCTGTAGAAGGACAGAATTCTTCGCTAAAGAGTATAGACTACGAAATATTTCTTAATCATGCATCTTCAGCTACACCTCCAGAAGTCGAAATAGATGAAAATCAGTTACTTACAATCAACTACACGAGTGGAACTACCTCAAGGCCAAAGGGCGTTATGCAAACTCATCGCAGTAATTATATTAATGCAGCTGATTTCATGTACCATTTAAACGTCAAACATGATGATGTATATTTGCACACATTACCTATGTTCCATGCAAATGGATGGGGAGGTGTTTGGGCAATAACTGCAGCGGGAGCTACACATGTCTGTTTACGAAAGGTTGATCCTCCAAAAATTCTAGATTTATTTGAACAAAAAGGAATTACTTTATTATGTGGGGCACCAACTGTAATTAATATGCTCGTTAATGATCCAAAAGCAAAAGAAGCAAAGATTACGACAAGTCCACGTATGGCGACAGCGGGATCACCCCCGGCAGCGGCACTAATTCAAAAGGCGCAAGAGATTTTAGGATTAGATATGATGCATGTTTATGGTTTAACAGAAACATCACCATTTATTTTATATTGTGAGTGGAAGAAAGCTTTTGACTCCAAGTCTATGGATGATCAAGCTTCAATTAAGGCAAGACAAGGGATTGAGCTTGCTTTTAACGGAGAAACAAAAGTAATTCGACCAGATGGTGAGGAAGTAAACTGGGATGGGGAAGAATTGGGGGAAATTGTTACTCGAGGAAACGTTGTTATGAAAGGATACTATAAGGATCCTGTAAAAACGGAAGAAGCGATTAAAGATGGATGGTTCCATACTGGTGATTTAGCAGTTACCCATCCAGATGGATATATTGAAATCCGCGATCGTGCGAAAGATTTAATTATCTCGGGTGGAGAAAACATTTCTTCTACAGAGGTGGAAGGAGTTCTTTATAAACATCAAGATGTATTGGAAGCGGCGGTTATTGCCGTACCAGATGAAAAGTGGGGAGAAGTACCAAAAGCAATTATTGTTCTTCAACCGGATGCGAAAGTAATTGAACAAGATATAATTGATTATTGTCGTAATAATATGGCGCATTTTAAGGCTCCAAAAATGGTAGAGTTTGTGGAAGATTTACCAAAAACGGCTACAGGTAAGCTACAGAAATTCCGCTTGCGAGAAATGCATTGGGGAAGTGCTAAAAAGGTGAATTAACATTCTACTATTCTGAAAGTCTCAAGATTAATTTTGCCCAAAGTAAAATGGAGTAGCTAACGTAATAGAAATATCGGTTGAAAATTATCTTCACTCAGCCAATGGATGCTGAGTGAAGGTATTATATTTAGGAAGTGGACAAGATGTCTCAATTATTATTGAGTCCTTGTTATCATTGTTTTTTGGGTATCTAAAAATAGGAAGATTTGAAAAGTCGAGTCTACTGCGGTCATTGATTATGAAGCCCATTCATGTGATATAAAAGGGGATGTTATTTTATGAAACGCATTGGTTTTGTTGGTTTAGGAAATATGGGTTTACCGATGTCAAAAAACTTCGTTAAGAATGGAAACTACCGGGTGTTGGGTTATGACTTAAATAAAAACGCTGAACGTTTGCTTCAAGAGGTGGGAGGTGGCATCAGTCCTTCGATAGCTGAAGTGGTGGAGAATAGTGAAGTAGTATTTACCAGTCTGCCTTCCACTAAAGCAGTGGAAGACGTATACTTAGGTGATGATGGGATAGTAGAAAATAGTCATCCAGATATGATATTAGTTGATACAAGTACTGTTGCTCCAGAAATGAACCAGAAAATCGCAGAAGCTGCTGATTTGAAGGGGATAGGTTTCTTGGCGGCACCTGTAAGTGGTGGGGTGATTGGGGCGGAAAATCAAACCCTTACCGTGATGGTTGGGGGTTCGAAAGCTGTATACGAGAAGGTACTTCCTACATTGAAAGTACTTGGCGAGAACATTTTCCATGTTGATGAACAAGTGGATAGCGGAACTACCGTTAAATTGATAAATAATCTTTTAATTGGCTTTTATACAGCTGGGGTCAGTGAGGCTCTACATATAGCTAACAAAAAGAATATTGATCTAGACGACTTGTTTTCGATGTTAAACGTCAGCTACGGACAGAGCAGAATTTTTGAGCGGAATTACAAAAGCTTTATTTCTAAGTCAGATTATAACCCGGGCTTTACCTTGAAGTTACTATTGAAGGACCTTGGATTTGCTATGGAGGTTGCCGAACAGGAAGCACTTGATTTGCCAATTAGCAGGGCGTTATTTGATCGCTATCAAGAAGTAGTTACGTCTGGCTATGGTGATAAAGATATGGCCTATTTATATGAAATAGTAAGAGAGAAAACGTGGAAGTAGAATGAATAAATAAAGAGGTTTATCCCACCTATACGTATAGTAAGACTCCCACCTCAAGATTCTGAGGAAGGTGGGGGATAAAGGAAAACCCCCACTTTATTGATTAAAATGAAATAGCTTATTGCGCAATTAATGTTAGTATAGTAAAATTAATTTTAAATATTCGTACAATATTGTTCTACTATGTAAACGTATACATTGGGGGATAATGATGAAACTTGGATTGGATCAAAAGCAAACCATCAATTTGGTGATGAGTCCGGAACTTCGACAGGCAATATCTTTATTACAATATTCAACCTTGGATTTATTCCAGTTTATTCGGGAGCAGGCGATAGAAAATCCGCTTATCGAATTAGAAGAAAAAAATACATCGGTACAGTTTGAAGAAAAATATAGCATGATGGGAAGTAAATTTTATTCACGAAATGTTAATACGGAAGATGATTATGTTAGTCCACTTGATTTCTTATCCACAAAAGAAGGTGGGTTAGATCAGTATTTACTAGAACAGGTAAAATGGTTATCCATTAGCGAGGGAGAAAAATCTATTCTTACCTATCTCATATATAATATAGATGAAAATGGATACTTACCAATGTCTAATAAAGAAATTGAAGTTCAATTAGACATTTCTCCTCAGGAAGCGGAGCATGCTATTAAGTTGTTACAAGGGTTAGAGCCTTTAGGTGTGGGGGCACGAAATTTAAAGGAATGTTTATTACTGCAAGCTCAAGAGTACTATCCGGATGAGTCTTTAGTAGCTTATGTAATTAAGAATTATTTAGAGTTACTTTCAGAGAAAAAGTGGAAGAAAATCTCCACTGAATTAGGAATATCCTTATTAGAAGTAAAAAAAATCTATGAATATATTCAGACACTAAACCCTAGACCATGCTCCGATTTTACAAGTCCCCCCACCAATTATTTATATCCTGATATTTCGATAGAAAAAAAGAATGGAAACTACGTCATATCTCTGAATGACAGTTACTTACCTAATATTCATATCAATCAAGATTATGTGGGTTTAATTAGTGGAAAAGGTGATTGGTCAAAATATGTTACGGCTAATTACCAAAAATATTTATGGCTGAAAAAAAGTATTGAGCAACGCCGTTCTACTATATTAAAAATAACCGAATATATTGTAGAAAATCAGCAGGATTTTCTAGATAATGGATTTTCTTCAATAAAAGCGATGACATTAAAAGAAGTAGCAGAATCTATTGAAATGCATGAGTCGACCGTAAGCCGTGCAATTAGTAACAAAGTTATTCAAACCCCTATTGGTTCCTTTGAAATGAAAAGGTTATTCACATCTAAATTAGCTAGTAATACTGGGGAATATACATCTTCAGTAAAAGTGAAGATGCTTTTGGGGGAGCTTATACGTAATGAAGATAAACAAAAGCCATATTCTGATCAAAAGATAGCTGATTATTTGAGTAAGAAGCATGGGATAACTATTTCTCGGAGAACGGTTGCTAAATACCGTGAAGAGTTAAATATATTATCTTCTGCTAAAAGAAAAATGATCTATTAGGGCGTGCTCAAAAAGAAGGGGGAAGAGGTCAGAGGTCTGCTAAATGTGCAACGTCCTAGGCCTCCGATTGCTCGTTCCACCGTAAAGGTTTGTTGGAACGCCGATCTAGGCAGGGGCATGTCATTTTCACCGGACTTTGAACATCCTCTATTTGTTTTGAATTTAAAAAAAGTTTAGTTTCATTAACGGCAGCTGATGCATTATGATAAGATAAGGGTAGAATCTAAGAATGGGAGGAATTCTTTTGATCACCAATTTACAGGATATAGTCACGTTAAATAACGGTGTGAAAATGCCAGGATTTGGTCTTGGGGTATATAAAATGGAAGATGGTCAAAGTGTTGTTCAATCGGTTAAAGCTGCGTTGAAACATGGATATAGACTTATTGATACGGCTTCCTATTATCATAACGAAGAGGGTGTGGGGCAAGCCGTTAGAGAATCTGGTATTCCAAGAGAAGAGATTTTTGTTACCTCCAAGGTTTGGAATGATCAGCAGGGCTATGACAATACATTAAAAGCCTTTGAAGATAGCTTGGAAAAACTAGGCCTTGATTACTTAGACCTTTATTTAGTTCACTGGCCAGTTACTGGAAAGTTTAAAGATACATATAGAGCATTGGAAAAGATTTATGAAGAAGGAAAAGTACGTGCAATTGGAGTAAGTAATTTTCAAGTACATCATTTAGAAGATTTATTAAAAGACTGTAAGGTAAAGCCGGTAATTAATCAAGTCGAGTATCATCCTCATTTAACACAAGAAGAATTAAAAGTATATTGTGAAAAAGAAAATATTCAACTTGAAGCATGGGCTCCGCTTAAAAGAGGGGGAGTCTTTGATGAGCCTATTATTCAAGAGCTATCTGAAAAATATCGCAAAACCCCTGCGCAGGTTATTTTACGATGGGACGTTCAACATCATGTTGTCACAATTCCAAAGTCGGTAAAAGAACAACGAATTATCGAGAATGCCGATATTTTTGATTTTTCATTAACGAAAGAAGAAGTGAAACAAATAGATAGCCTAAATCGAAACGAAAGAAGCGGTCCTGATCCAGACACTTTTGTATAATATGTAAACGAACGAATCCAGTAGCGAATGGCTTACTGGATTTTTTACTTATAAACAATCTTAGATATTAAATATTCCATTATTGGTTAGACTGATTAAAAATAGTGCTATGTTACAAGTTTCTTTAGATGACAGTTAATAGTTGCCTGTGTGATAATTATGATGGAAAAATATTTAGAAGTGAATAGGAGTAGAAATAGATGAAGGTTAAAATAAATAGAAACGCAGCAAAAGAATTAAAGAAAATGTTAGAATCAGATGAAGCGGAAGGAAAAATGATTCGTATCCATATATCTCATATGCATGGAGACCATGCGCATTATGGGATTTCATTTGATACTCCAGGAGAGCATGATGAAGTAGTAAAAACGGATAAAGATATTGATATCATTCTGGATACTCGAGAAGAGCTTTTAGATGGAATTTGGATTCAATATTTCTATGTTGATAATGAAGGGTTTGTTATTACGAATCCTTCAAAAGGTGGACATCACCATCATTAATGAGGAAAGTCCTTGTCATTTTACGGGTGACAGGGGCTTTTTTTGTCAGAAAGCATAACACTTTCTCCCCCGCATAAGTATCACTTCTTATTCGACATTAATTCCCCGAGGATTACGAAAAGGCCTAGAATTTTGACGATAGTTATTTCTTAATGTAGAAGCGGATGTAATATTCAAACTTTTAGTGAATGAGACGAGATGTACGTGCATAGAATTTATAAACCGCAGTAATGATGGAGGGAGAGTATAAATGGATATTCTAGGTAAGGTAAGAGATTACCGTGATAAAGAGGAAAGTTTGAAATGGGAAGGTACTTTTGCGGAATACTTGGAAATTTTAAAAGAAAGGCCAGAAGTTGCACAGCCTGCCCACTCCCGTATTTATAATATGATTAAAGATGCTGGAATAGAAGAGGTTGATGGAAGAAAGACATATAAATTTTTTAGTAAAGAAATATATGGTTTGGAAGAGGCAATAGAAAGTTTAGTGGAGGAGTATTTTCACCCTGCTGCAAAACGACTTGATGTTAAAAAACGTATTTTACTATTGATGGGTCCAGTTAGTGGTGGGAAATCCACCATTGTTAGTATGTTAAAACGTGGAATGGAAGAATATTCACGTACAGATGCTGGAGCGGTGTATGCGATCAA
Source organism: Oceanobacillus caeni (assembly GCF_019037185.1). Lineage (GTDB taxonomy): Bacteria > Bacillota > Bacilli > Bacillales > Amphibacillaceae > Oceanobacillus > Oceanobacillus caeni. The sequence goes on along the minus strand of NZ_JAHHXM010000001.1, from coordinate 86,521 downwards.
AGGCTGCCCAATGCATGAAGATCCACTGCACTTAATACCACACCATTTACGAGATGATTTTTACGAAGAATACGGCATTCGAATTGAAGGTAGTTTATCCCCACTTAATACGATGCGGTTGGAAAAGGAATATGATGGTAAGATTGAAGACGTTGAAGTAGAAAGAATCTTTTTCTCAGAAGATAAACGGGTTGGAATTGGAACATTTAGTCCATCTGATCCGAAATCCCAAGACATTGCGGATTTAACTGGTAGTATTGATTTCTCCACCATTGCAGAATATGGTTCTGAGTCAGATCCGAGGGCCTACCGTTTCGATGGGGAGCTGAATAAAGCGAACCGTGGGATGATGGAATTCCAAGAGATCTTGAAGTCAGATGAGAAATTCCTCTGGCATTTACTATCTCTAACACAAGAGGGGAATTTTAAAGCCGGTAGATTCGCCCTGATAAGTGCTGATGAACTTATCATAGCGCACACAAACGAAGCGGAATACCGTTCGTTTATTTCTAACAAGAAAAATGAGGCGTTACATTCAAGGATTATTGTGATGCCGATTCCTTATAATCTCAGAGTGGATGAAGAAGAGAAAATCTATGAGAAAATGATAAAAACGAGTGATATGGCCCATGTGCATGTTGCTCCACATGCTTTAAAAGTAGCAGCAATATTCTCTGTTCTTACTAGATTAAAAGAATCTAAAAAACAGGGTGTGGATTTACTTAAGAAGTTACGCTTATACAATGGAGAGAGTGTGGAAGGGTTTAACGATATCGATGTAGAGGAATTAAGGAAAGAGTATTCGGATGAGGGTATGGATGGAATTGACCCGAGGTATGTGATCAACCGAATTTCATCTACCATTATTCGAAAAGATGTACCGTCTATTAATGCTTTAGATGTTTTACGTTCATTAAAAGATGGACTGGATGCTCATGCATCGATTTCGAAAGAGGATAAAGAAAAATATATGAATTATATTGCAATTGCTAGAAAGGAATATGACGAAATTGCGAAGAAAGAAGTTCAAAAAGCTTTCGTGTATTCGTATGAAGAATCCGCTAAGACGTTAATGGATAATTATCTGGATAACGTGGAAGCATATTGCAACCATAATAAACTAAGAGATCCGTTGACCGGAGAAGAAATGAATCCAGATGAAAAACTTATGCGTTCTATTGAGGAGCAAATTGGTATCTCTGAGAATGCGAAGAAAGCTTTTCGTGAAGAAATTCTAATCAGGCTATCAGCGTTTGCGAGAAAAGGAAAACGTTTTGATTATAATTCACACGAACGTCTCCGTGAAGCGATTCAGAAGAAACTATTTGCTGACTTAAAAGACGTTGTAAAAATCACAACCTCATCGAAAACACCAGATGAGTCACAGCTGAAGAAAGTAAACGAAGTTATCGCTCGTTTAATTGACGAGTACGGTTATAACTCCACTTCAGCAAACGAATTATTACGTTATGTAGGAAGCCTATTGAACCGATAAAGTGAAGCTAATTGTCGTATTCTCCCACAGATTAGGTAAACTTTTCGGGGTTCTACTGAATGTTTTCCCCACTTAAAGTGGTGGTCTTTCATCCAGTAAAGACGGATAAAAATTAGGTTTAAGCTGTATGATGTATTGTCTTTTAGAAAACAGGGCTAATATTATACATTAGTCCTGTTTTTTTTATCTATATTGGAATTGTTATTTCAGTTAGTACGATGAAAAGCTTTAGAAGCTATTAATCCAACAATCTGCACTTGTATGTATTGTCTATATTTTTGAAAAAGTAGCAATAACTAAATAGGTTTTGCATATGATAAATAAAGTAATCTAGTTACTTTTAAAAAATTCTTTTAAAGATAATATTAGAAAACTAAGGCATAGACAGGACTTTTAGCGAATGCTTTAGTTGCATATTTTGCTATCTGTTAAAGAAATTTCAAAGGAAAAGGAGAGGATCGTAATTGTCGGAAAAGCGTAAGACGAATTTCATTGTCTCCCAGGAAAACTGGACTCTCCATCGTAAAGGCTATCAAGATCAACAAAGACATATTGAAAAAGTAAAAGATGCTATAAAAAATAACTTGCCTGATTTAGTGACAGAGGAAAACATTATTATGTCGAATGGCCGTGAAATTGTAAAAATACCTATTCGTTCTCTTGATGAATACAAAATTCGTTATAACTATAATAAGAATAAACATGTTGGCCAAGGTGATGGAGATAGTCAAGTTGGCGATGTCATTGCGAGGGAACCTGGTAGAGGTGATCAAGCGCAAGGGAGCGGTCAAGGAAAGAAAGCGGGTGATCAGCCTGGAAGGGATTATTATGAAGCAGAAGTTTCCATTGAAGAAGTGGAAGAAGCTCTATTTAGAGATTTAGAATTACCGAATTTAGAACAAAAGGAACAAGATGAAATAATTGTAGAAGATATTGAGTTTAATGATGTCCGTAAGAAAGGGCTTATGGGTAACATTGACAAGAAACGAACGATATTAACTGCTCTTAAGCGAAATGCTAGGGAAGGGAAAGCGTCCATTGCACCAATTTATAATGATGACCTACGATTTAAAACATGGAATGAAGTGGTCAAGCCGGAATCAAAAGCGGTTGTACTTGCAATGATGGATACAAGTGCATCTATGGGAACATTTGAGAAATACATGGCTAGAAGTTTCTTTTTCTGGATGACAAGATTTTTACGAACGAAGTATGAATCTGTAGATATTGAATTTATTGCTCATCATACAGAAGCAAAAGTGGTATCCGAAGACGATTTCTTCAATAAAGGAGAAAGTGGAGGTACCATTTGCTCTTCTGCTTATATAAAAGCTTTAGAACTTATTAATGAGAAGTATAATCCGAAACGTTATAATATTTATCCATTCCACTTCTCAGATGGTGAAAATATTACATCTGACAATGCGAAATGTATTGATCTGCTTGGTCAAATTATGGAAGTGTCTCAAATGTTCGGTTATGGTGAGGTAAATGGATATAGTCGATACTCCACATTAATGAATGCGTATCGTACGATAGAAGATCCTAAATTTAGACACTATATTTTAAAAGAAAAACGTGACGTATACCATGCAATGAAAACATTCTTTAAAAAAGAAGAAGAGCTTGTATAATAGAGTCCCCGCATTTTGCGGGATTTTTTGTTTTAGTGTGAATGCTGGTAAAGAAACCGGCATGAGCCGGTTTCCATTTTATTCAATCGTTTCTATTGTGTATACACCTCTTGAAGTACTCACTATAAAACGAGAACCATCATATTCATACATTGCTGAGTCCTCGAGAGGAATTTCATATAATTCAGACGGGAGTGACTCGTACTCATTTATTGTGGTTCCAATGATACCACTTCCATTTAAATTCAGGGAATAGATTGGTTCATAACCATCGATGGTTCCCCCGTTTTTAGAATATGAAATGGCACTTAAATCCATTAACGTCTCATCAAAATCATCCAATTCATGCTTTACGATTTTAATTTGTTTCCCATTCCATTGTCTTATTAAATCGTTAAATTGTTCGATTGTTAGAAAATGCTGATTCATGTCCATCCCTCCAGTATATAAAGTTTCCTGTTTCCGATGAAATCATACAGTAATGGGAAGACTATTCACATCATTCTACAAAAGTATAACTAAGATATATTCGCTAAAGTTTTTGATGAACTCCGAGTTTTCTAGGAATTCTTTTCATTTATTCCTTACTTCATTCATAAAATGTATAAAGCGATTTTGGAGGGGATTCTACTTGTCGATGACAAAGGAGCTAGAGTTTGCGATAGAGGAGATTACGGAAATAGCCGAGCATTTTGGCCTTGACTTTTTTCCAATGCGTTATGAAATATGCCCTGCCGATATTATTTATACATTTGGAGCTTATGGGATGCCTACAAGGTTTTCACACTGGAGTTTTGGAAAACAATTTCACAGAATGAAACTCCAATATGATCTTGGTCTTAGTCAAATTTACGAGCTGGTTATTAACTCAGATCCTTGTTATGCCTTTTTACTCAACACGAATACACTGATTCAAAATAAGTTAATCATTGCCCATGTTTTAGCACATTGTGATTTTTTCAAAAATAATATTCGTTTCTCTAAAACAAGAAGAGATATGGTAGAAAGTATGACAGCAACAGCGGAACGTATTGCAGATTACGAAATGAAATATGGGAAAGATGAAGTTGAAAAATTCTTAGATGCAGTATTGTCTATTCAGGAACATATTGATCCATCTATTATTTCGTCTAGGCTTTCGTATGAGGAATTAGAATGGATGGAAGAAGAGGAAGAAAAAGTAGTGAAGCAATCTCCATATGATGACTTGTGGAGTTTGGATGAAAAGCCAAAAGAAAAGAAACCAGTAGGAAGAAAAAAGGAAAGAAAATTCCCGCCACAACCAGAGAAAGATATTTTATTATTTATTCAAGAATACAGTCGTGAGTTAGAAGATTGGCAGCGTGATATTTTAACCATGATGCGTGAGGAGATGCTATATTTTTGGCCACAGCTTGAAACGAAAATTATGAATGAAGGCTGGGCATCCTTTTGGCATCAACGGATCATGAGGGAGTTAGACTTAACTACAGAAGAAACCATTGAGTATTCTAAATTAAATGCGGGGGTTGTTCAACCGTCAAGAACACAAATTAACCCTTACTATTTAGGATTAAAGATTTTTGAAGATATTGAAGAAAGGTATAACAATCCGACTGAAGATATGAAAAAATTAGGTTATAAGCCCGGTAGTGGTCGTGAAAAAATGTTTGAGGTTCGTGAAATTGAATCGGATATCTCCTTTATTCGTAACTATTTAACGAAAGATTTGGCACAAAAAGAAGATATGTATCTGTTTGAAAAGAAAGGTAGAGACTATCGTATTACGACAAAAGATTACGAGCAAGTTCGTGACCAACTAGTGTCTATGCGTGTGAATGGTGGGTTCCCGTATATAACGGTAGAAAATGGTGATTATAACCGAAATGGTGAATTATATTTAATGCATAACTATGAAGGAATTGAATTAGACCTTCACTATTTAGAGAATGTTCTTCCTTACGTTTATCAACTTTGGGGAAGGAAAGTCCATATGGAGACTGTTTTAGAAGGAAAAAAAGCACTATTTTCCTATGATGGGAATAAGGTGATGAGAAAGAGTATGTAAGAATAATAAAGCTTGGTAAGGTTAAATGAAAAATACCTTACCAAGCTTTTTCGGTTTCAGGTCAATACCACCTCTACAATATTCAGTTACCATCTTAGAGGAATATTTACGAGATTACTAACATATGATATAAGCGGAGTTTAAATTGTAAATTAAAGGATGGGTGATTACATGGATGATAAGTCATCAAGAAACCAAAAGCCTATGAATAAAGATGCTAAACAAGAGCAGTTAGATCAATACCGTGTACAAAACACAGGAAAGCCGATGACAACAAACGAAGGGCGAAAAATTTCAAACGATGAAGAAATCTTAAAAGCTGGTGTACGCGGTCCTACATTACATGAGGATTATCACTATTTTGAGAAAATGACGCACTTTGTAAAAGAAGAGGAACCAGAAAGAGTAGTTCATGCAAGAGGTTACAGTGCCTATGGGGATTTTGAATGTTATCAGTCAATGAAGCATGTGACAAAAGCATGTCTTTTTCAAGAACCTGGGAAAAAGACTCCCTTAACCATCCGTTTTTCTACCGTACAAGGGCCTAGAGGGTCTTATGATACGGCAAGAGATTTACGTTGTCAGGGTGTTAAGTTTTATACAGAAGAAGGAAATTATGATTTAACAACGATCGCTATGCCTGTATTAATTAATCAAGATCCAATGAAGTTTCCAGATGCTATGCATGCATACCAAGCTAAGCAGGATGATGATATACCAACAGCTACTGGTGCACACGACAGGTTTTGGGATTATGTAGCCAATAACCCAGAATCACTTCATATGGTGCAGTGGATCATGTCTGATCGTGGTATTGTACGAAGTTACCGAATGATGGAGTCGTGGTCCATTAATACGTACCTATTTGTTAACGAGCAAGGAGTAGCGACATTTGTAAGATTTGTTTGGAAACCCCTCCTGGGTGTTCATTCCCTTCTTCAGGATGAGGCGCTAAAAATCGGTGGGTTAGATCCTGATTTCCACCGTAGAGACCTTCGAGAGGCGATTGACAAAGGTGCTTATCCTGAATACGAATTAGGTGTTCAACTGATTCCGCTAGAGGACGAATTCAAATACGACTTTGATGTTCTCGATCCTGCGAAGTTTTGGCCAGAAGAGCTCGTTCCTGTTCAAATAATAGGGAAGATGACATTAAATAGAAACATTGATAATTACCATACAGAATCAGAGCAAGTAGCTTTTAACCCTGCAAATGTTGTACCGGGAATTGACTTTTCCAATGATCCTGTCCTACAGGGAAGGCTAATTGCTTATCAAAGTGCACAATACCACAGAATTGGAGTCAATCATCAGGAATTACCGATTAATAAGCCAATTTGTCCGTTTCATAATAATCAACGACGAGGCCCTATGAGATATCGAATTGATGTTGATCAGGTAGACTATCATAAAAACTCACTAGCCAATAACACACCATACACAACACCACCGGAAAAAGGCGGTTATGAGCATTATCCAAAAAAAGTGGAAGGACACGTTATACGTGGGCGTAGCGAATCATTCAACGATTACTTTTCGCAACCTAGGATATTCTGGAATAGTATGAAACCTATTGAAAAACAGCATACTATCCAAGCGTTTAGCTATCAACTCGGAAAAGTTGAGAGTGAATCTGTCCGCCAACAAAATGTCAATTTATTAGTCAATGTTGATAAGGAAATGGCGTGCATCGTTGCTGATAATATTGGTGTAGAGCGCCCAAGTGGATCCAATGTACCTGTTTCTACAAGTTATGCTTCTCTTAGCCAGTACAATACACCTAGTTATGCATATACGCAAAAAGTAGGTGTACTAATTGGTAATGGTTTTAATGGTAAAGAAGTAACAAATGTACTTAACTATTTGCAACAAAATGGGGTCTTTATAGATATTATAAGTGAAACGCTCGGTAAGGTCACAGGAAACGATGGTACAACAATCAAAGTTAATAAGACATTCCTGACAACTAGTCCTTACCTATTTGACTCGCTTTATGTCGTTGGCGGAAGTGCTAAAAATGAAGCAAAGTTCCTGCAAGACATCATGGATTTTGTAAGTAATGCCTATAAGCACTATAAGCCGATTGGTGTTGCTTCGACCGGACAGTCTTATATTCAGACATCAAAAGAAAATAATTTAGCAGGTGTTGTTTTTGCTGCAAATAATCCAAACTTTGAGCAGGATTTTGTCTCTGCAATTGCCCAACAACGCTTCTGGAATAGAACATAATACTGTTTTATAATATACAGGGGATAACTTTAGTTATTTCCCTGTAATTTTATATCCCTAAATAGGAGGTAAGTTAGATGAATGATTCAACTTTTATAAATCAAAGCCTATACCTACAAGGTTTACCTACCTACGAAACAGACATTCAACATATTCAAAACATCCTTCAAACAATCGAACAATCCGAGAAATATCTAAAAAAAATCTCCCCTAATCTAAATCCAAAAGTACCAATTACGGTTGTTGATAAGAGGCTGTTGCTATGACAGATCTAGGTTTTTTTACTGCTAGTGACCTTGCTCCTTTAATTAAAGCTAAGCAATTATCCCCAGTAGAATTGACAAAACATATATTAAACCGTATAGATACAATTGATCCAACCATTCACTCGTATATTACCCCTCTTCATGAATTGGCCCTTAAACAAGCAGGTAAAGCTGAAAATGAAATTATGTACGGGCGATATAAAGGACCTCTTCACGGAATTCCAATCGGTATCAAGGATAATTTCGATACAAAAGGCATACGCACGACAGCTGGTTCAAAGCTTTTTGTTGATTTCATACCTGACAAAACTGCAACAACGGTAGAAAAGTTGTTAGCTGCAGGTGGGATTATGTTAGGAAAGCTAAATATGCATGAGTTAGCCCTCGGATCCACCGGTACTAATCAAACCTTTGGCACTACACGAAATCCATGGAACATTGAATATATGCCAGGTGGTTCAAGTGGTGGTAGCAGTGCTGCCTTAGCAGCTGGGCTAGCAACACTTGCAACTGGAACAGATACATTTGGATCTATTCGCTTACCAGCTGCTATGTGTGGTATTTATGGGTTAAAGCCAACCTATGGGCTTGTTAGTACCTATGGGGTAATTCCTTCAGCTTAGTCATTGGATCATGCTGGTCCGATGGCACGATCGGTTTCAGATTTGGCGTTAATGCTTGATGTTATGGCAGGGTTTGATGCAGATGATCCAGCAAGCCTTCATGTACCTATTCCTAATTACACCGAAGACTTAAATAAAGGAATGAGAGGAGTAAAAATTGGTATTCCTAAGTACTATCTTGAAGGATTAGAATCAGATGTAGAAAAGCTTTTTAAAAATGCTATAACAACACTAAAAGGTTTAGGAGCTGAATTAATAGAAATAGAAATTCCTGAATTATCGATGGCAACATTTTCTGGTTATGTGACTGTATCGGGAGAAGCTTCTACTTTTCATTATGAGTGGCTACAGACTCACGTAGAGGATTACGGAGCAGATAATCGAATTTTCCTTCTATCTGGTACGTTAACAAATACACCACAATACGTCAAAGCCCAACAAGCCCGGAGGAAGATGGTGGAAGCATTTCATAATGCCTTTAAGGATATCGATATCCTCCTCGGTCCGACAATACCTATCACCACCCCAGCGTTCGCGCAGAATTGGGTCGACCAAAATTTGGAAGTTATTAGACGCTGTTTACCATTTACTGTTCCTGTCAATTTAACGGGGCTACCAAGCCTAGCAGTGCCAATGGGATTTGACCAAAAAGGACTTCCAGTTGGCATGCAATTCATTGGAAATCACCTTTCTGAAAAACAATTACTTCAGGTTGGATATGCATGGGAAAGGATTAATCCGTTTCGTTTTCGAATAGCGGATTGAATCATAATCGGTAGGGGTGTATGAAAACTTCCTCCTCGAAGTCAAGCGTTTTACCGTCCAAACATTCTTGCATAAAAGGCATTCGCTGACCCTAAAAGCGAATGCCGGGTTTTAAATTATTGCTGTTCTATTTTCTAAATAGCATTTGGTTTAAGACTTGTACATTTGTAAGCTTGTTCAAGCTCACGTGCGTCAATTGGTTTGCTAAAGTAATACCCTTGACCTTCATGACAATCTTGATCTTTAAGATAGGAGAGTTGGTAATCTGTTTCAATCCCCTCAGCAATTATATTAAATTGCAAGTTTTTCGCCATTGTTATAATGGTATTGACAATGACTTCATCATTCACGTCTAAGTCCCGTATAAATGATTGATCAATTTTTAACGTATTTATTGGTAAACGTTTTAAATAACTTAAGGAGGAATACCCAGTTCCGAAGTCATCGATAGATATATGGACTCCCAAATCTCTTAATTCTTTGAGTGTTTTCTCCGCTTTATCTATGTTGAGGATTGTCCCTTCCGTTATTTCCAACTCTAACCATACAGGGTCCATTTTGGTTTCCCTTATAATTTCCTTAACATCATGTACAAAACTTTGATTTACAAATTGGATTGGCGAAACGTTTACGGCTACTCTATCAATCGAGAACCCCTTTTTATGCCAAGAAACCATTTGATCACATACAGATTGTAAAACCCAGTTTCCCACTGGAATAATGAGTCCTAATTCTTCTAGTAAAGGAATGAATTCACCTGGAGATACCGGACCTAGTTTTTTATTATTCCATCTGAGCAATGCTTCGACACCAGTTATTTCATCATTTCTGAGATTGATAAGTGGTTGATAGACAATAGAAAATTCGTCCTCTTCTAGTGCGTGCTTTATTTCTTGTTCTAATTGATAATAACGTCTCAATTCGTCATTTTGGTCATCTGAAATAAAGCAGTGCGAATTACCTCCATTTTGTTTGGCGTGGTACATTGCTGTGTCGGCTTGTCTAATCATTTCCTCTACTAAATCTAAGTGATCACTTTCATATTGGCTCATTTTTTCTAGGCTAATCCCAATACTAGTAGTAGCAATGATCTTATTTCCATTTACGGTAAATGGTACGTTAAATTGCTTCTTAATTCTCTGTACTACTTTAGAATCATATCTCCTGTTCTGTGACCATAATTGTCATTGATCGATTTAAAACGGTCGATATCAAGAAATAGAACAGCAAGTTTACCTTCTTTATTTACGTACTCATTTAACCATTCGTTTAATAAATTTCGATTAGGTAATAAAGTCAACGGGTCATAGTATGCCATTTGTTTAATCGTTTCTTCATATTCTATTCGCTTCGTAATGTCATGTCGAATAGAAATATATTGATAAGGCCTTCCATTTTCTTTTAAGAAAGACACAATGGTAGTATCTACCCAATAATAAGTTCCGTCTTTTGCTTTATTCTTTATTTCGCCTTTCCATACCTTTCCCCTACCAATTGTTCTCCACATTTCTTTAAAGAAATCTTGGCTATGATGTCCTGAGTTAACGATATTTTGTCGACTTCCTATTAATTCATTTCTACTGTATTTTGACATATTACAAAATTTATCATTTGCAAATTGAATGATTCCTCTGTTATCGGTAATGGCAACAATGGATGATTCATTCAAAGCTAATTCTATATCTTTTAGCTTTCGTAACGCTTTTTCTAGCTCTATCTTATGGTTCATTGTTTCGCCCCCTAAATGTGGAAAGGTATACATTTTAATTATAGCTTAAAAAAACAATCATAGTTTGACAATTCCCCTACAAATTGAGAATATTTTCCGTCTTTTTTCGAAAGAGAGAGAAAAAGATAATGCACAAAGTAATCAAAGAAAGGATAGACACAACTTCATCTATCCTTTCTCAATCTGTTGTTGTTCTTCTTCCCAAGCTTTAAATGAATAAGGTATTCCAACCATTTTGGCTACATGTTCGTCATAGGATACTAAATCCTTCTTGGTTAATTCGTTTAAAGAACGCTTTCCCATTGCTCTTAACGCCATTTTCATTTCTTCAATACTAGAAGTTAGGAAACTTTCCGCTGTTTTTGCTCCTTCTTCTGCCTTGAATTGGTCTTTAAATTTACCTTCATTCCATACCGCCTGTGTTGGCGGTTCAAAAGGAAGCGCATTTAACGATTGACCATGTGCCACTGCAAACAACATCGCCGAACCTATATAAATAGCATCTGCACCAAGTGCTAACATTTTTAAAAAATGTCCCGGTATTTGCATGCCACCAGAAACAATTAAACTAACTTGATTCCTTTTGTTTCTTTTTTTCAAATGGTTTACAGCGCGGACGATAGCGTGCAAAGAAGGAATTCCCATGTCATCTGTCAAAATAGGGGGAGCACCAAGTGTGGCAGCCTGTCCACCATCTACCGCTATATAATCCACGCCTATTTCCAACAGGTAATCAATGTCCTCCTCAATCTTCCCACTTGCTCCAATTTTTGCACCGATGGGAACTCCACCAGTCATCTTTCGGAGTTCATCAACTAGTTCTTTCAAATCTTTCAATGTCTGATTTTCAAAGAAGTTATCAAAAATAACAGCATCTTCCTCTTCTTCAAGCCCCATTACTTGACGAGCATTTCCTGTTAAATTTTCTGGGGAAATTCTGGAACCTACTCCAAATAGAGCTCCTTGTCCAAACTTTACTTCAATCATGTCTGCACGTTTTATTTTCTTTGTTTCTTTGGACCACTCGGATTTACCAAATTGTAAAATATATTTACCTGCTGTATCTAACTCTTCTTGCATGACACCACCTTCGCCCGAATTAATTGCAGTGCCTGTATTTTTAGCCGCTTGAGCTAAAGCTAGTCTTACTTGTTCGCTAAGTGCGATACCATAAGCCATTCCGCTTATCATAAGTGGAATTTGGATTTTCATTGGCTTTTTTGATTTTGGTCCGATTGTAACTGCCATATCTACCTCATCTTCTCCGTCAATAAGAGGTGGAAGGATTTGTGTGGGGATAAAGGTAATAGAATCTAGATGTGGCCATTTTTTAGAAGAACCAAGTGGTCGATGCAATATATCACCTGATTCAGACCTTAGACTATTTTCTATCATGTTTTGAATTCCTGTATGTCTTAGACCAGGCATTATTTCGATAATGTTTTCTTGATAGTTATCCGATAAAACTATTTTTGCTACTGACTTAGTAATTTTTTTCATTATCCAACGCCAGCCAAATAATATGAAGATAAAGGATAAAAATATAATAAGAATCATCGCAAAAATGATATAAATTAAAAAGTCCGGCATTTACATTTCTCCTATAAAAAGTTGCACTATAAAGTTTTTCCTTTTACCTATAGTATTTCAATATTAAGGATAAATATGTTTGTAATGGTATGATGAAGTTTTCTTTCTTTCTAAAGAGCTTATTGTCTGATATAATAGTTAGGAGTTAGCATCTAGTGCTAAATTATAGGAGGATCGTACATGTCTCAAACAAATTTAATAGCACCTAAAAATTATAATATTGTAATGGAATTTGAAAAATATGCAAAAGAGCCAAATAGAAAAGCTATTATTTGGGAAGACGATAAAGGGAATCGAAAAGAAATCACATATGAAAATTTAATCAAAAATGCGAATAGAATTGGAAATGTACTATTAGAACGTGGTCTTAAAAGAGGCGATAAGATATTAGTCATGATGCCACGTATTATTGAAACATATGAGGTTTATATTGCTGCATTGAAAACGGGAATTATTATTATACCTTGTTCTGAAATGTTTCGAACAAAAGACCTACAATACCGTATTACGCATGGAGAAGTAAAAGGTGTCGTATGTAGTAATTCCTGTGTTTCACAATTTTATGATATAGATGAATACAATCAACTTATTAAATTTACTTACGGGAAATCTGTTGAAAATTGGTTTGATCTTATCGAGTTACAAGGATCTGCATCGGATGAATTAGAAATGGTTAAAACTACCAAGGATGACCTGGCCTTTTTGCCTTATACTTCTGGTACAACTGGTAATCCAAAGGCAGTAATGCATACACATGCATGGGGATACGCCCATATGCAAACAGCACCGCGACATTGGTTAGCAATTGAAGACGGTGATACGGTTTGGGCAACGGCAGCACCAGGCTGGCAAAAATGGGTTTGGAGCCCTTTCCTATCTGTTTTAGGAACAGGCGCAACAGGATTTGTATATAATGGGAAATTCGAACCGAAAAAATATTTGGATTTACTTGAGAAAAATAAGATAAATGTTTTTTGCTGTACACCAACCGAATACCGTTTAATGGCTAAGTTGGATAATTTACAGGACTACCAATTAACCTCCCTGCATAGTGCGGTTTCTGCAGGTGAGCCATTAAACCGTGAAGTAATTGATCAGTTTGAAAAGTATTTTAACGTGACAGTTAGAGATGGTTATGGTCAAACGGAGAATACGTTACTCCTTGGATTCCTAAAAGGGATGAAAGTAAAACCTGGGTCAATGGGTAAACCAACACCTGGTAATAACGTTCAACTAATTGATGAAGATGGTAATCCAGTTCCTGTAGGTAAAGTAGGGGACATTTCTCTTCCATTAGATACACCATCTTTAACTAAAGGTTATTATAAAGATGAGGAGCGCTTCAGAAAAGCATGCCGAGGTAATTTTTATACAACTGGGGATCAAGCTAGAATGGATGAAGAAGGTTATTTCTGGTTTGAAGGTCGGAATGACGATATAATTGTTAGCTCTGGTTATACGATTGGACCATTTGAAGTGGAAGATGCATTAGTTAAACATGCAGCAGTAAAAGAATGTGCAGTAGTTGCAAGTCCACATGAAATAAGGGGAAATGTAGTAAAAGCTTATATTGTGTTACAAGATGGAGTAGATCGTACTAATCCTAACCTTGTGCAAGAATTACAGAAGCATACCAAAACTTTAACTGCCCCATATAAATATCCACGTAAAATTGAATTTGTGGATGAGTTACCTAAAACATCGTCAGGTAAAATAAGACGTGTAGAATTAAGACAGCGCGAGAAAGATCTAGCTAAATAAAAATAAGATAGAGAATAGCCTCACCATGAAGTGGGGCTATTAAAGTATGGTCCATTCAATCAATTGGAATCTAGATATTAGGATAATAAGAATTTTCCCCACCTAAACGGGCAGTAGGACTCTCATCTCAAGCTTGGGGAAACAAAGAAGGTTGGTAGGGGATCAACTGCCTATAAAGATCCGATAAGTGCGTCATCAGCGGGGAGTAAGAAAACCCTCACTGATGGAAGTCCTTTCTTAATCGTAGTGAGTAAAAAAAGATATGAACGGAAAAAAACGAAGGTAAGGGGGAATTTATTCATGAAAATCATAGATACCCATTGTGATGCATTAATGAAATTACAATTAGGAAAAAGAAAACAATTTGGTTTTGACGGCCCGTTTGATTACAAAACATCAGAGAAGATAGAAACAAACTTAAACCGATTAATCCAAGGAAATGTTGCGGTACAATTTTTTGCCATTTTTATCGAACCAGACGTTCCATTTGATGAAAAATGGCAGCATGCATTGGAACAGGTGGATATTTTCTATACAGATGTCCTTGGAAAAAATCCCAAAATGAAGCATATCAAAAATTGGAGTGATTTGGATTTATTAAAAGAGGGAGAGATTGGTGCGGTACTAGCATTGGAAGGGGCAGACCCATTTGGCAACGATCTTATGAAATTAAGACAACTATACAGATTGGGAATCATGAGTGTTGGATTGACCTGGAATTACGCTAACTATTGTGCAGATGGAGTATTAGAACCCCGCGGGGCTGGATTGAGCCTCTTGGGGAAAGAAGTAATTAAGTTAAATAATGAAAATCACGTATTTAGCGATGTTTCCCATGCATCTATTCAAGCATTTTGGGATATTTTAGAAATTGCGGATTATCCAATAGCAACTCATTCCAATGCAAAAGCAATTTGTAACCATCCAAGGAATTTGGATGATGACCAGATTAAAGAAATGTTTCGGAAAAATGGTTTAATCCATGTTGTATTTAACCCACCTTTTATTAATAAAGATAAAGAAGTGGCAACCATTACTGACTTGATAAGGCATATTGATTATTTTTGTTCCTTAGGTGGTGTGAATCAGATTGGATTTGGCTCTGATTTTGACGGAATTACTTCTTTTGTGAATCATTTAGAAAACTCCTCTAACTATCAGAACTTAATTAATGAGTTATTAAAGAATTACTCAGAGGAAGAAGTTCGTGGGTTTGCCTATAAAAATTTTCTGAGCCACCGACCAGGAATATAGTGTATGAATAGGCAAACTATATCCCACCTCAAGCTACTGGGAAAAGTCCGATAGTGCGACTAACCATCAGTGGGGGATGAAGGAAAAACCCTACTGATGGAAGCCTTTTTTATATTCTCAGTGAAACAATGCATAGTCATCACCAATAGCAAAAAATCAAAAATGCTTACTACAAAAAATGTAGTAAGCATTTTGTCTTAAATCGTAGCTCGAGCTGTTTCACGATCCATAATATTTGCAGCAATTTTTTCCGTAAAATCTTTTCCTACTTTTGGAATAAGGGTCTTTAACACTGGGTTAACCATTGTTCCGATCATTCCTTTTATGTGAACTTGAAGGCAACCTTTCATTTTACTCTTTGTACCATTAAGTGCCTCAACTTCAAAGTAGCCTTCCCCTTTACATGTTTCATTTGATGTGGCCATCTGGAAAATGATCGTTTCAGTCTCAATGTATTCTACAATTTCTACATTTAAAGTTACTGTTCGCTCCATAATTCCAATGTCTCCATGAATAATCCATACAGAGTGACGGTCATCGATAATTTGATGACTAACGTAACCTGGTACCAATGGGGCCCAATTATTCATATCACTCACAAAACTCCAAATGTCAGAAACTGGTTTGTCTAATTCTACACAATGAATTCCTTTTACCATTTTTAAATTCCCCCTTATGTAAGACACATACATCATCTTTAAAATCAAACATTGTTAGTATATGGAAGCAATTAATGGTTTAGAACACTTCCATAAAATTCATACGTACTTTTTACATTATAATATTAAAATTTTATCTTTCCTAACGTATAAAAATATCAAAAGGTTAAACGCTAAAAAGGAACAGAAAGATTCTGTTCAATACCCCCGAGGAGTGATTCTTCATGGCTAACAGAAATAAGTTGTTAGTACCAGGTGCGGAAAATGCTTTAAATAGCATGAAGGAAGAAATCGCAAAAGAATTCAACGTTGAACTTGGAGCGGATACAACTGCACGAGAGAACGGATCGGTGGGTGGCGAGATGGTCAAAAGAATGATTCAAATCGCCCAACAATCAATGGAAAATGAAGGTAAATAGTGTCATGTATCTAAAAAGAAGTGTTGGCCGTAATAAGCCAACACTTCTTTGATTCATCCATGTTGCAGCTGTAGGGAAAAAGGAAAACCTTTACTAATGAAAGTTTTCTTTATCACGTCTTACACTTTAGTTATTGACACTTGACTTCTCTACCTTTAAAGTCCAATTTAATGGATCCTCTAGTTTACCGTATTGGATTCCTGTAATAGTGTCATATACTTTTTTAGATAATTCACCAGTTTTTCCTTCGTTTATTACTAAGTGTTTACCTTCCCAATATAATTCACCAATTGGGGAAATAACTGCAGCAGTACCGGAACCAAATGCTTCCTCAAGGTTACCATTTTGATGAGCGTCATAAATTTCTTGCATAGAAACTCTACGTTCAGATACTGGAACATTCCAATGTTTTAATAATTGGATAACAGAGTCTCTTGTAATTCCAGCAAGAATACTTCCGTTTAACATAGGGGTTACTACTTCTCCGCTAATTTTGAAGAACACGTTCATACTACCGACTTCTTCAATGTATTTCCGTTCAACTCCGTCTAACCATAGAACTTGAGAAAAACCTTCTTTTTCAACAATTTCTTGAGCTTTTAAACTGGCAGCATAATTACCACCTGTTTTCGCTTCACCTGTTCCACCTTCTACGGTACGGACATATTTATCTTCTACAGCAATTTTAACTGGATTAATTCCTTCTTTATAATAAGAGCCTACTGGTGACATGATCACGATAAATTTATAATGATGTGAAGGTGAAACACCTAAGTATGGTTCCGTTGAAATAATAAATGGACGTATATACAATGATGTACCTTCTGCATCTGGTACCCAGTCTTTATCGATCTCAACCAGTTGTCTGATTGCTTCTAACCCAAGCTCCTCATCAATTGGTGGAATAACGAGCCGTTCGTTTGAATTATTTAAACGTTGGATATTTTTCTCCGGTCTAAATAATTGAACGTCCCCATCTTGTGTACGGAATGCTTTTAAACCCTCGAATACAGATTGACCATAATGGAAAATCATCGAAGAAGGTTCAAGTGATAATTTTTGATAAGGGACAATATTAGGATCGTGCCATCCAATACCTTCCGTGTAATCCATAACAAACATATGATCTGTAAAATTTCTTCCAAATACTAAGTTGTTGGAATCCGGTTTCGCTTTTCTAGATTGACTTTTTTCCACACGAATTGATTGATCTGCCATTTCAATATCCCCTTGCATAAAAGTTTAAAGATTTCTATTAATGATAAATTATAATTTTAATTTAAGCAAGACCTTTTTTGTGTTAAATTAGAATTGGGTGAAAAATGGAATTACGCTGAAACATTGTTTCTGAAACCCGAAATGGGCAAGTAGATACGGAGGAAAAACTGATGGAAAGAATTAAGGCAGTATTTTTTGACTTAGATGATACATTATTATGGGATGAAGAAAGTGTTAGACAAGCTTTTCGCAAAACTTGTGAATTAGCACAACAAAAATATAATGTCGATCCGGAAGAATTAGAAATTGCCGTTCGTAAAAAGGCGAGAGAGTTATATGAAAACTATGAAGTATATCCTTTCACACAGATGATTGGTATTAATCCATTTGAAGGATTATGGGGAACATTTCATGATAAAGGTGAAGATTTTCAAAAACTTAGTAAAGTCGCACCTGAGTATCAAAGACAAGCATGGACTAATGGTCTTTTTGAATTAGGAATAGATGATGTGAAATTTGGGGCAGAGCTTGCTAAAGCATTTCCTGAAAATAGAAAACAAGTACCATATTTATACGAAGAAAGTTTAAAAGTACTGGATGCTCTAAAAGGGGATTACAAATTATTATTACTAACGAACGGTTCACCGGAATTACAAAATATTAAATTAGAAATTACTCCAGAATTACGTCCTTACTTTGATCAAATTGTTATTTCAGGTGATTTTGGCAGAGGAAAACCAGATCCGAGTATTTTTGAACATGCTTTAGGGTTATTAAATGTGAAACCTGAAGAAGTTTTAATGGTTGGTGACAATTTGAATACGGATATAAAAGGAGCGAATAGTGCAGGTATTGCATCCGCATGGATTAACCGCAAAGCCATGGAAGCAACTGAAGTAAAACCAACTTATGAAATGAAAAGTCTTGTAGAAGTATTGGATATTTTAAAAGGTTAATAATGAAAATGATTTCCGAAAGCTGTCATCCTAATTTTGGCAGCTTTTTCAATTTAAATATGGAGTGGCCCGAATACACGTGGACTTAACCGTATGTGGGAAGTATAGCATATTCGGGCTAGGATTAGTTATAAAATCCAACTCACAAATCTATTGCAACGACATCTTTAATTTCATCTAATTGAAGTAACTCGTTTAAAGCTGCTTCATCTAGGTGTCGGTCAATGGTAAGGATCATGATTGCTTTCCCGCCCCTATCAGAGCGGTCCACTTGCATGGTTGCGATGTTAATATCATGTTTCCCAAGTAAACTCCCCATTCTACCAATTACACCTGGCTGGTCGATATGCTCGATAACAACCATATGGCCTTCTGGTCGAACGTCCACCCTATAATTATCTACATGAACGATACGAGGCCCTAAGCCGTTTAATAATGTACCGGCAACTTTTCTAATTTGAGATTTCGTTTTAATTTCCACTGTAATTAAATTCGTAAAGCCTTTCGCTTGGGGGGTTTTTTGCTCATTAACTACAATTTCCTTTTTTTCTGCCAAATAAAGGGCATTCACATCATTAACATGCATGCCTAAGTGGCGTTTTAAAATTCCCTTAATCGTATTTCTAGTTATTGGTGCTACTTCTATATCATAAAGTTCGCCTGCGAAGGAAACATTAATCTCCTCAGCGACTTCACTCACAAGGTCTATAAGAAAAGCTCCTAACTTCTCGGCTAAATAAAAATACGGTTCTACCTTTTTCATGATATCTTTCGGTAGGGAAGGTAAATTTACTGGATTAATGACACTTTCGCCATTTAAATGCCTAAGTACATCCTTACATACATCAACGGCAACGATTTCTTGTGCCTCAACGGTACTTGCACCAAGATGTGGGGTTGCGACTACTTCAGGAAGTTCTAATAGTTTATGATCCATAAACGGTTCTTCCTCAAAAACATCTAATGCTGCTCCAGCAACTTTTCCAGAAACAATCGCTTCATAAAGAGCATCTTCATCTATAATTCCGCCTCTAGCACAATTAACGATAAATACACCGTCTTTCATCCTTCCAAATGCTTTAGCATCTATCAAATGTCTTGTTTCTTTTAGTAATGGTGTATGGACAGTTATAAAATCAGCTTGTTGGATCACTTCTTCAAATGTTCCATAACCAATTCCCATTTTGTCTGCCTTTTCTTTTGTGAAAAAAGGATCGTAAGCAATGATATTCATGCGTTGCCCTTTTGCTCTGGTCGCAACTTCTGTACCAATTCTTCCAAGTCCAACAATTCCAAGGGTCTTATCACGTAATTCCACCCCAACAAACTTTTTCCTATCCCATCTATGTTCTTTTAGTGATAAATAAGCTTGGGGAATGTTTCTTGACAAGGCCATTAACATTGCCATCGTATGTTCCGCTGCGGAGTTTGTATTCCCATTCGGAGCATTGACAACGATAATACCGTGCTCAGTAGCGGCATTTAGATCAATATTATCAACCCCAACTCCGGCACGACCAATTATCTTTAAGTTTTTCCCTTTATTAATAATGGATCTAGTAACTTGTGTCCCACTTCGTACCAATAAGGCATCGAATTCAGTTATACGTTCTTCTAAATCTTCTTCTGATAACCCTGTTTCGATAACAACCTTGACATTGTCTGCTAGGCGTAGCGGTAAAATACCTTCTTCACTTAATGGATCACTAATTAGTACATTAAAAGTCATAAATAACCCTCCCCAAAAAAGTAAATCGTATTTAAGTATAAAAATCTTTCCTGTCTGGGGCTCCTATTACTCGCCCCACCGTAAAGATTTACATAGGTGCTACTAAGTCATTCGCCTAACCTAAAGCGAATGTCATGCTTTCTATTCGTTAGGAAAGTAAAAAAATTAGCAGGAAGTACATCGACGCAAACTGAAATTTTCACTTCCCGATCATAAGGAATCTCGTTAAATTGAAAGGTATTGGATTTAATATAGCAGTATAAAATTACTTGTCAATATTATTTTTGTATGCAAACAAAAAAGACAAAAGAAGAAAAAATACAAAAAATTCTTGTAAAAAATTCTTGTATAAATATTGAAAAATTTGACGAATAGAAATATAATTACTTATCCGACCTAAACGGGAAGTAAGACTCCATTTTAAGCTTCAGGGAAACCTAACTAATGGAAGTCTACTTTAGCAGAAAGGTAAAAAATAATCTTATCTAAATAAATTTGCTTATTTTACTAAATAGACTTTATTAAAACGCAAGTAATATATTGCATACCGCAAAATTTTTAGAATGGAGGTTAAGATTAGGATAGATGTGAATTTAATAAAATTTTTGAAAAAATTATTATTTCATAAACGCTAATGTACCGGTGCTGGAAACGGATTCAATATATTGCATATTTCTATGTTGGAGAAAAAAAGTGAAAAACCCTATTGACGTTCTTGCCAAAAAGTTATAACATAAATTCCAATATCAGAAATTTAAAATACATTCCATTTTAAATTCTTTATTGAAAATAAAACTAATATATTACTAAAACGCTGACGGGACATTTAGAAATAAAACCGTGTATTCACAGAGATCTAGGGTTGCTGGAAGCCTAGAAATACACATATTTCTATTCTCTTCCCCGAGTGCCAAGCTGAACGATTCTTTTAGTGCAATCTTTTCTAGTAAGTTTGGTCAGGTATGTTCCTTTACCTGTTATCAAAAAAGACTGTTTATTTCAGTCGGTGAGGTAGTATTCGTGAGGATGCTATGAACTGGGTGGTACCGTGAAAAGATGACTCTTTTCTCCCCAAATAGATTTCTGCAATTGTGTGCAGTATGCATTTAGGGGGAGAAGAGTCTTTTTATTTTACCCTTTAGAAGATATGGGAAGAGTCATTCAATTAGGAAGAGTTTAAGTTTTATCCGTATGGTAAGTATAACGGCATTTAGAGAGTACTCTGAACGTTGTTTTACTATAGATTAATTTAGAGAGATTTATTTGAATTTTGAAACTTATAAGGAGGTAAGTAGTAGTGAAAGTTGAGGCAAAGCCTAAGGAACTTGCAGTTGAAAAGAATACGACAACTGGTGCAGATGTTTTTATTCGTTCATTGGTAGATGCAGATGTTGACACAGTGTTTGGTTATCCGGGTGGTGCAGTCTTACCAATTTACGACGCCTTATACCGAGCTAACACACCTTTCCAGCATATCCTATGCCGTCACGAACAAGGATTGATTCATGCAGCAGAAGGATATGCAAGAGTGACAGGGAAGCCGGGTGTAGTTATTGCTACTTCAGGACCAGGAGCAACTAACTTAATTACTGGTATTACAGATGCGATGATGGATTCTTTACCAATCGTTATCTTTACTGGTCAAGTTGCAACTGGAGTAATTGGTACAGATGCATTCCAAGAGGCTGACATTATTGGGATTACTACTCCAATAACAAAATACAATTATCAAGTAACGGACTTGAAACAATTACCTAGAATTGTAAAAGAAGCATTTCACATTGCATCAACAGGACGTCCGGGGCCGGTAGTAGTAGATATTCCAAAAAATATCTCAGAAAAAATCACAGTAGATGAATTTGATACAGCGTTTCATTTGCCGGGTTATCAACCAACAGTTAAACCTAACCCATTGCAAATTCGTAAACTTGCGGACGCTTTAAGTCGTTCTGAACGACCACTACTACTAGCAGGAGCGGGTGTATTATTTGCTGATGCTGCGGAAGAATTAAAGGCATTTGCTGAAAAATATCAACTTCCAGTTACAACAACTTTACTTGGGTTAGGGAGTTTTCCTGGAACAAATGAACTTGCATTAGGTATGGCAGGTATGCATGGAACCTATACGGCAAATATGGCTATTTATGAATGTGACTTGCTTATAAATATTGGGGCAAGATTTGATGACCGTTTAACAGGAGCTATCAAACATTTTGCACCAAACGCAAAAGTAGCACACATCGATATTGATCCAGCCGAAATCGGGAAAAACATTAAAACCAAAATTCCAGTTGTAGGGGATGCAAAAGAAGCTCTTAAACAATTATTAGATGTTAATGTTAAGTCTACTAACCATGATGAATGGCTACATTCACTTAAGTCTAAGAAGGAAGATTATCCACTTTGGTATGATCGTTCTAAAGAATTAATTTCACCACAATGGTTAATTGAACAAGTATATGAAACCTCTAATGGTGAAGCAATTGTAACAACTGATGTAGGGCAACATCAAATGTGGGCTGCACAATTTTATAAATTTGATAATCCAGATAAATGGGTCACTTCCGGAGGACTAGGAACAATGGGATTTGGATTCCCAGCTGCAATTGGAGCGCAGCTTGGTAGACCCGATGAACTAGTTGTATCCATTGTGGGTGACGGTGGATTTCAAATGACATTGCAAGAACTTTCCGTTATTAAGGAACGCAACTTACCAGTCAAAGTCATCATTATTAATAATGAAGCACTTGGTATGGTAAGACAATGGCAAGAAAAATTCTATGAAGAAAGATATTCAGAATCATTATTAACTGAAAATCCAGACTTTGTTAAACTTGCAGAAAGTTATGGAGTTAAAGGGGTCAGAGTAAATAATGAAGATGATGTACCAAAGGTTCTAGAAGACGTATTTTCTTATAATGGACCTGTTGTTGTTGACTGTCGTGTTGTCAAAAGAGAATGTGTATTTCCGATGGTTGCACCAGGTACAGGGAACCACGAAATGATCGGGGTGACAAGATGAAACGGATTATAACAGCTACTGTACAAAATCGTAGCGGGGTATTAAATCGTGTTACAGGTATGATGGTAAAACGTCAATTTAATATAGAAAGTATTTCGGTAGGTCCCTCTGAAACAGAAGGAATTTCTAAAATGACATTTGTTGTAGAGGTTAGTGATGAACAGAAATTAGAACAACTAACCAAACAATTAAACAAACAAATTGATGTTTTGAAAGTTACTGATATTACGGATAAAGCAATTGTAGCGAGAGAACTAGCACTAATCAAAGTCGGAAGTTCTAGTCAAAATCGTGCAGAAATTCAAGGAGTTATTACTCCGTTTCGTGCAAGTGTCATTGATGTAAGTAAAGATAGCTTGATCATTCAAGTAACAGGTAACCCTGAAAAGATAGACGCACTTATTGATTTATTAAAACCTTATGGAATTAAAGAATTAACTAGAACGGGAGTAACGGCTTTCCAAAGAGGAAGACAGCCGGAAAACGTTCAAGAAATGAATGCATTAATATTTTAAATATTAATATAAATACAGACTAATTATTGAAATAGGAAAGGGAGAATAAATGATGACTAAAGTATTATATGAAAATGACATTAACAAAGAGGTATTACAAGGAAAGAAAGTTGCAATCGTAGGATATGGATCACAAGGTCATGCTCATGCACAAAATCTTCGTGATAGTGGTTATGAAGTTATTATCGGTCTACGTCCGGGGAAATCTCAAGCTAAGGCAAATGAAGATGGATTTGATGTTAAATCTGTAGCAGACGCAACAAAAGAAGCTGATGTTGTTATGATTCTTTTACCGGATGAAAACCAACAAAAAGTTTATGAAGAAAGCATTAAACCAAACCTAAAAGCAGGAAGTGCAATCGCATTTGCTCATGGATTCAACATTCATTTTAACCAAATTGTACCACCAGAAAACGTTGACGTGTTTATGGTAGCACCTAAAGGTCCAGGACATTTAGTAAGAAGAACTTATGAAGAAGGCGCAGGTGTTCCAGCACTATACGCTGTTTACCAAGATGTTACTGGCCAAGCAAAAGACGTTGCTTTAGCATATTCAGATGGAATTGGAGCTGCAAGAGCAGGTGTTCTAGAAACAACATTCCAGGAAGAAACGGAAACGGACTTATTCGGTGAGCAAGCTGTATTATGTGGAGGGCTTACTAGCTTGGTTAAAGCTGGTTTTGAAACACTAACAGAAGCTGGATATCAACCAGAAGTTGCTTATTTCGAATGTTTACATGAAATGAAACTAATTGTTGACTTGATGTACGAAGGCGGAATGGAAAATATGCGTTATTCCATCTCTGATACAGCTCAATGGGGTGATTTCGTATCAGGACCACGTGTAGTAAACGAAGAAACGAAAGCAAGAATGAAAGAAGTACTTTCTGATATTCAAACTGGTAAATTTGCTCAAGGTTGGATCTTGGAAAACCAAACTGGTCGTCCACAATTCAACGCAATAAATAACAATGAATACAAACACCCTATTACAAAAGTTGGTAAAGAACTACGCGCGCTAATGCCATTTGTAAATCCGCAAAATAAAGAAAACGAAAAGGAAGGGAAAGTTCATGTCACGAATTAAAATTTTCGATACAACGCTTCGGGACGGAGAACAATCACCAGGGGTAAACCTAAATAAATTAGAGAAACTTGAAATTGCTAAACAACTAGAACGATTAGGTGTAGATATTATGGAAGCAGGATTCCCTGCTTCCTCAGAAGGTGATTTTGAAGCAGTTAAATTAATCGCTGATACGATCAAAGATACGTCTGTAACAGGACTTTCTAGAACGGTTAAATCAGATATCGATACTGCTTGGGAAGCATTGAAAGGTGCTGCTGAACCAAGATTGCATCTTTTCCTTGCAACATCTCCAATTCATATGGAATACAAATTAAAAATGACTCCGGAGCAAGTAGTCGAACAATCTGTGAACATGGTTTCCTATGCGAGGAAAAGATTTCCACAAATCGAATGGTCTGCAGAGGATGCAACTCGCTCGGATTGGGACTTCTTAGCGAAAATTATTGAAAAAGTAATCAATGCTGGTGCAACTGTTATTAACCTACCAGATACGACAGGCTACACGACCCCAGCTGAATACGGAAAAATGTTTCGATATATGAGAGAAACAGTACCTAATATTCATAAAGTTGACCTTTCTTGTCACTGTCACAATGACTTAGGTATGGCAGTGGCGAACTCCATTTCAGCAGTTGAAAATGGAGTAACCCAGGTCGAAGGAACAATCAATGGTATTGGGGAACGTGCTGGTAATGTTGCGTTGGAAGAAGTGGCGATTGCTCTTAAGATAAGATCTGATTTTTATCCGTATGAGACTAGTCTAAAATTAAATGAAATTAAACGTTCTAGTGATTTGATTTCTAAATTAACAGGAATGCACGTACAAGCAAATAAAGCAGTTATCGGTAGAAATGCATATGCACATGAATCTGGAATTCACCAAGACGGCGTCTTAAAAAATCCGGAAACATACGAAATTATTACACCAGAATTAGTAGGGGTTAGCTCTAATACATTATTCCTTGGTAAACATTCTGGACGCCATGCGTTTAAAGATAAGGTGAAAGAATTTGGTATTGAATTAACGGATGAGCAAATTAAAGAAGCATTTAAACATTTCAAAAAGCTTACGGATCATAAAAAAGAAGTTACAGATGATGACATCTATACAATTGTAATGGAAATCAAGACAGATGCAGAAGGGGTTAATAAATATCAGTTAGAAACATTTCAAGTACATTATGGATCAACTGATATTCCAACTGCCACGGTATCCCTCAAGACTCCTGAAGGGGAATCTGTACAAACTGCTTGTACTGGAAAAGGTAGTGTGGAAGCATTATATAATACTCTTTCTTCATTAGTAAGTGAAGAACTAAAATTATTAGATTATCATATCAACTCTGTTGGTGGAGGTAAAGATGCTTTAGCTGAATCTCACGTTCAACTTTCCGTTAATGGGGAAGCAGTGAATGGTAGAGGTACTGCTCAAGACGTAATTGAAGCATCAGCCAATGCCTACTTAAATGCAGTAAATCGCTATATGATTAAACAACAATCTAAAAAACTAGCAGAGACAGTGAATTAATAATCTAACCACTCCATTAAGCGGGTGTTTGCCGATGAAACGCCACAAAAAAGTGGCGTTATCGGCATTTATAGAACAAAAGCGCAAGCGCCCGGTTAGGGACGTACGGACTGGACTGAGCCGCAGGAGATAAAGGAAACGCGGCGAACGGAGTGAGCCGATGTTGACTTTCACCACAAGGGTATAAGTGCGACTAAGCCTCTGGTTTCACCAATCGGCAAGTCTTCTTTATCGTACGGAGGTGAGGGAAGTCCGCTAGTCCCTGGGCGCTGGAGCTGGACGTGGCTAATCTTGTAAGAAAATTAAATACGTCAAAGTTTTATACTTTCTTATCTCATAAAGAAAGCCTCGCTAGTCTCTGGACGGTTGCTAGATTAATAAAACGGAGGCACGAGTGGATTAGTAGATTTAGGGGGACGTCATGAAAAAGCAAATTGTACTTCTTCCAGGGGATGGAATTGGGAGAGAAATCATGGAATCAGCAAAAGCAGTATTAGAAGCAATAGCAAAAAAATATAATCATGAATTTACTTTTGAAAAACATGCAATCGGTGGAGATGCTATTGATCAGCACGGTATTCCTCTTCCAGAAGAAACAGTTCAAGCATGTCAAAATGCAGACGCTATTCTATTGGGAGCTGTTGGTGGTCCGAAATGGGATACTGTCTCACCAAATATTCGTCCTGAAAAAGGTCTATTAGGAATAAGAAAAGCACTCGGTTTATTTGCTAACTTAAGACCAATCCTAGGATTTAAGGCATTACTTCATGCATCCCCTCTAAAACAGGAAATCATTGAAGGTAGTGACATCTTAATTATCCGTGAATTAACCGGCGGACTATATTTTGGTGAACCTCGTGAACGTAGAGATAACGGAAATAGTGCAGTAGATACACTTCTTTATACGAGGGAAGAAATTGAGAGAATTGTAGAAAAAGGCTTTGAGAGTGCAAGAATTCGTAATAAACATCTTACATCGGTTGATAAAGCTAACGTTTTAGAATCCAGTAGACTATGGCGAGAAATAGTGGAAGAAAAAGCAAAGGAATATCCTGACGTTCAAGTAGAACATTTATTAGTAGATGCAGCCGCTATGAAACTGATAACAAGTCCAAGTCAATTTGATGTTATTGTAACGGAAAATTTATTTGGAGATATCTTAAGTGATGAAGCATCAGTACTTACTGGATCATTAGGAATGTTACCTTCTGCAAGTGTTCGAACAGATGGAGTAGGATTATATGAACCAGTTCATGGATCGGCTCCGGATATTGCGGGAAAAGGAATAGCAAACCCATTAGGGATAATTCTTTCCGCATCTTTGATGTTAAGACATTCGTTTGGATTAGATGAGGAAGCAAAAGAAATCGAAAGTGCTGTGAATGCTTGTTTAGAAGAAGGATATCATACAGCTGATTTGGCAATTAAAAATGGTCATCAAGTGGGAACTATTGAGATGACAAATGCTGTATTAGAATACTTAAAATAAAATGTATAAAGTAATAAGAAAACATGGCCTTCTCTATTTGGTTAGGCGAAGGAAGGCCTTAGTTGCGCTTAACGCAGATGGAGGAGATTTTTATCTGCCAAGAGAAACGGTAAGTATGAATGGAGGCGAGATTTATGAGTAAACCAAAGACAGTCATTGAAAAGATCTGGGAAAAACACGTTGTTCATCAAGAAGAGGATAAACCAGATTTAATATATATCGACCAACATCTAGTACATGAAGTTACATCGCCACAGGCTTTTGAAGGGTTAAGATTAAATAATAGAAAAGTACGTAGACCAGATTTAACTTTTGCAACAATGGACCACAATGTACCGACAAAAAATAGAGATGTTGTAAAAGACGAGATTTCTAGAAAGCAAATGGAAACACTACGTAAGAATTGTGAAGACTTTGGTATTAAGTTGGCAGATATGTTTCATCCTGACCAAGGGATTGTTCACGTTATAGGTCCACAGCTTGGTTTAACACAGCCAGGTAAAACAATCGTTTGTGGAGATAGTCATACATCCACCCATGGAGCATTTGGAGCCCTTGCATTTGGTATTGGAACAAGTGAAGTAGAACACGTTCTTGCCACACAAACGTTGATGCAAGAAAAACCAAAAACGTTAAATGTACATGTTAAAGGCGATCTAGGTCCAGGCGTAACAGCGAAGGATTTAATCTTGGCTATTATTGCAAAATTTGGCGTAAAATTTGGTACAGGATATGTCATGGAATATACAGGTGAAGCGATTCGTAACCTTTCTATGGAAGGCCGTATGACTGTTTGTAATATGTCTATTGAAGGTGGAGCAAGAGCAGGTCTAATTAGTCCGGATGAAAAGACGGTAGAATACTTGAGAGGTAGAGAGTATGTTCCAAAAGGGGAAGCTTTCGATAAAAAAGCCGAAGAATGGTTAGCTCTAGCAACGGATGAAGATGCTGTTTACGACAAAACGGTTGTTATCAATGCAGAAGAAGTAGAGCCACAAGTTTCTTGGGGAACCAATCCAAGTATGTGTGTACCAATTAGTGGAACTACTCCAAGTTTAGAGAGTGTAAAAGAACATAAAGAAGATGTCAAACGTGCACTAGAGTATATGGGATTAGAGGAAAATCAACCAATCACTTCTATTGAAATCGATCATGTATTTATTGGTTCTTGTACCAACTCTAGATTAAGAGATTTGCAAAATGCTGCAGAAATTATTAAAGGTAAAAAAGTGAAAGATGGTATTAAAGCAATCGTTGTTCCAGGATCATTTACTGTGAAACTAGAAGCAGAAAAACTAGGTATTGATAAAATCTTTATTGATGCAGGTTTTGAATGGCGTGATTCAGGATGTAGTATGTGTTTAGGAATGAACGATGACATTGTTCCGGCAGGAGGACGTTGTGCATCAACTTCTAACCGAAACTTCGAAGGAAGGCAAGGTAATGGTGCTCGTACACATCTTGTAAGTCCTGAAATGGCAGCAGCTGCTGCAGTAGAAGGACATTTCGTTGATGTTCGTAAATTCAAATCTGGAGTATTGAGCTAGGGGGTAGTTAGCAATGGAAGCAATCAAAGAACATAAAGGATTGGTTTTTCCTTTAAATCGCACAAACGTTGATACAGACCAAATTATCCCGAAACAATTTTTAAAACGTATTGAAAGAACAGGTTTTGGTCAATTTGTATTTTATAACTGGCGTTTTGATGATAATGGGAATAAAAGAGAGGATTTCGCTCTAAATAAATCCCAATTTGCTGGAACGTCCGTCTTACTCGCGGGTGAGAATTTTGGTTGTGGTTCTTCTCGTGAACATGCACCTTGGGCATTACTTGATTTCGGGTTTAAAGTAATCATTGCACCAAGCTTTGCGGATATTTTTTATAACAATGCTTTGAAAAATGGCATAATTTTGATTAAAATGGAAGAGAGCCAAATTACAGAATGGATGAAAGAAGCAGAAAACGGTGCTTTTTATCTATCGATTGATTTGGAAAAACAAGAAATTCAGGATGACGAAGGAAATGCCGTACATTTTGATATCCCTTCTTATCATAAAGAAAAATTGATCAATGGATGGGATGACATTGCTTTAACTTTATTGAATGAAGATAAAATTAAAGCATACGAAGAAGCAACACAAGCATAGGTTTTAAAAGAACGTTAGACCATACTTTATGAAATATAATTCATCTAAAAACTAAGGAGTGTGACTTAATTGGGGATTGCCTAAAAGGTGAGTTAGTCCACAACGCCTGGAAGCGTTTGGGGCATATTGTTCACCGTACACCACTATTAACATCAGCAACAACAGATAATTTATTAGGAAAGCATGTTTATTTTAAAATGGAAAACCAACAAAAAACTGGTGCATTTAAGTTCCGTGGAGCAAGTTATAAGCTTATGCAATTGAAAAAATCCCAGTTAAGAAAGGGAGTTATCACTGCTTCAGCAGGAAATCATGCACAGGGTGTAGCTCTTGCTGCTAGAAAATTAGGAGCAAAAGCAACTATATTTATGCCTGAGGGAACTCCATTAGCAAAAGTAAATGCTACTAGAAATTATGGGGCTGATGTCGTACTTACTGGAGAGAGTTTTCAAGAAGCATATAAGGCTTCTGTTGAGCATCAAAAGGAACTTGGAGCTACTTATGTTCATCCGTTTGACGATTATGATGTCATGACTGGTCAAGGAACGATGGTTATGGAAATGCTTCGTCAAGAGGATCGAATAGATACCATTCTCGTGCCAATTGGCGGAGGGGGTTTAATAAGTGGCGTTGCCGTTGCCGCAAAACACGTGAATAGAAATATTAAGGTGATCGGTGTACAAGCGAGCGGTGCACCTGCTATTTTTCAAAGTTATCACAGTAATTCGGTGAAAAAGTTAAATACAGTATCAACCATTGCTGACGGGATAGCTGTTAAAGAACCTGGTGAATTAACACTGCCGATTATTAGAAATTATGTAGATGATGTCGTAACCGTAACGGATGAAGAAATAGCATCGGCAATAGTCTATATGCTTGAACGAAACAAGACATTAATGGAAGGTGCTGGAGCAGCTGCATTAGCCGCTTTGTTTGCCCATAATGATAAGATACATTCCAGGCATTGTGGAGTAATTGTAAGTGGCGGGAATTTGGATATCGGTAAGATGGCCAAGATTCAAGAACTTGCAAATCAATCACACCCAATGGAAACCAAGAAGACCTCCATTGCATTATGAAAGAGATAAAGGGCTTGTTATCCTTTTTAAAGGGTAGTAGGCTCTTTTTTGCGCTCTTCATGTTTTATTTTAGGTAAAATGTGGAACAATAAGAACCCTATCCTGATTGCTTAATCAAAAATATTTACATATACTGTTAATGATTTAGATCGATAAGTTTTCCTAACACCTATTGTGGGAATGGTTAAGTACCTTTTAAAAATTTATCCTACCTAAACGGGTAGTAAGACTCCCACCTCAAGCTTTAGGGGAAACAAAGCTAGACGGGGGATGAAGGAGAACTCCCACTGTTGGAAGTCTTCTTTATCAAAGATGCTGGAGGGATTCCATGAGTAATAAATTACTTGAAATTAAGAACTTAAAAACATCTTTTTATATAAATGATGGGTACTATGCAGCTGTAGATGATGTTACATTGACGGTAAATAAAAATGAAATATTAGGTATTGTTGGAGAATCTGGTTCAGGAAAAAGCGCTCTAGCATTTTCTGTTATGGGTTTACATACTCGAGCAAAAATGGAAGGAAATATATTTTTTAATGGGAAAGATATTGTAAACGTTTCAAAGTCAGAATTAAATAAAATGCGCGGAAATGAAATGGCGATGATTTTCCAAGATCCCCTTACTGCGTTAAATCCCCTAATGGAAATAGGTGCACAAATTAGTGAAACTTTCATTTTGCATAGACCAACCATGACCAGAAGAGAACGTAAAGATCGAGTAATTGAGCTTCTAAAGATGGTCGGGATTCCCCGCCCTGAATATGTTTTTAGTCAGTTTCCACATGAATTATCGGGCGGCATGAGGCAGCGTGTTATGATTGCAATTGCTATTGCCAATCAACCGAAATTATTGATTGCGGATGAACCGACAACAGCCCTTGATGTAACGATACAAGCACAAATTCTTGATTTGATTCGGGAATTAAAAGCGACAATCGAATCGGGAGTTATTTTGATAACCCATGACTTAGGTGTTGTTGCTGAAATGGCAGATAGGGTTGCTGTTGTGTATGCAGGGCAAATTGTAGAAATAGCGAATGTATACACCCTGTTTAAGAAGCCATTACACCCATATACGAGATCCTTACTTCATTCGGTACCTGCGGATGGTCAAGATAAATTGCATGTTATACATGGAATTGTACCATCGTTAAAACATCTGCCAAGAGAAGGTTGTCGATTCGCCCACCGAATACCTTGGATGGATGCTAGCGATCATGAAGAAAATCCGATTTTGCATGAAGTAGAACCTGGCCACTATGTACGCTGTACTTGCTATAAGAATTTTTCCTTACAAGAAGATGAATCCAAGGAGGCATAAGACATGGCGATACTAGAGGTAAAGGATTTAAAGATTTATTTTCCGATAAAGGCTGGATTATTAAATCGAACGGTAGATCATATTAAGGCAGTTGACGGAGTCTCTTTTCAAATAGAGCAAGGAAAAACGTATGGGTTGGTTGGAGAGTCTGGTTCAGGTAAATCTACAATAGGTAGAGGAATTATTGGCTTGGAGAAGATAACTTCAGGTAAAGTGTACTTCAATGGAGTAGATATTACGAGCAAGAATGGAAAAGAAATACGAAAGAACTTACAGATGATTTTCCAAGATCCCTATTCATCTTTAAATCCGAGAAAAAGAATCTTGGATATTATCGCTGAACCATTAAGAAATTTTGAAAGGTTAACGAAAAAGGAAGAAATAAAGCGGATAGAAGAGTTGTTAGAATTAGTAGGTTTATCAAAAGAAAGTATGATGAAATATCCCCATCAATTTTCAGGTGGTCAACGACAAAGAATTGGTATAGCCAGGGCAATCGCGTTAAAGCCAAAATTAATTATTGCTGATGAACCTGTTTCCGCACTTGACGTGTCCGTTCAAGCTCAGGTTTTAAATTTTATGCAAGATATTCAAAAGGAATTGGGACTAACTTATCTTTTTATTAGTCATGATTTAGGAATTGTAAAGCATTTTTGTGACGAAATTTCCATTATGTATAAAGGCAGGTATGTGGAACAAGGAACAAAAGAAGAAATATTTAATCATCCGCAACACATTTATACGAAAAGATTATTATCCGCTATACCTGATATGAATCCTAGTAACCGAGATAAACAATTCCGAATTCGAAAAAAGGTACAGCAAGAATTTGATCAACGATACCATGATTATTTTGATAGTGAGGGATTAGCGTACAGTTTGAAGCCTATTTCCGAAACCCATCTGGTTGCTCTACAAGAGGATGTTCAAAAAGTCCGGTGAAAATGACACTTCGCATTTCTTCGTTGGCTCACTTTTCGGATACTCACGTATTAATTGCATACGTTCCGTTCCTAAAAGCTTCGCCGCCTCGAACTGCGACGCACAGGACGTGCTAGTGTCGGCGTTGCAACAAATCTTTACGGTGGGGCGAGTAATCGGAGCCCCAGGACGTTGCGCACTTAGCCGACCTCGGTCCTTTTCATCCTCCTTTTTGAACACACTCTGTAATAGAAAGGTTGATTTAAATGTGGAAATTTATTGTACGAAGGTTAGTAATTACTTTTCCTCAATTAATTTTACTGAGTGTACTTATTTTTTTGCTTGCACAAGCTATGCCAGGTGATGCTCTTACCGGTCTTGTTGATCCGAATATAGATCCAGCAACTATTGACGAGCAAAGGGAAAAATTAGGTTTAAATAAGCCATGGTATGAAAAATACATAGAATGGGTTGGTGGAGTATTTCAAGGTGACTTAGGTCAATCCTTCCGTTATAAAATACCAGTTACAGATTTAATAGAGGAACGAATCGTGAATACATTTTGGTTATCTGTTGCGACATTGATTTTTACGTATATGATTGCTGTTCCACTTGGTATGATAAGTGGTCGCTACAATGATACTATTCTTGATTCTTCTATTACCGGATATACTTATATCGGATTTGCTACTCCATTATTTATATTTGCATTGGTCATGTTATGGATTTTTGGATATCATCTTCAATGGTTCCCTACTGGTGGAAGCGTTGCACCTGAATTAAAGCCAGGAACTTTGGAATATGTTCTCAGTAGAATCCAGCATCTTCTGTTACCGGCACTTTCCATCGCTCTTATTCAGACAGTATCAACAGTTCAATATTTACGAAGTGAAATAGTAGATACGAAACAAAAAGATTTTATTATCACAGCAAGGGCAAAAGGTGCTTCTGAATCTAGAGTTTATAACAGACACATATTAAGAAATTCATTGTTACCAATTGCTGCTTTTTTCGGCTATGAAATTACGACGTTGATAACTGGAACTATCTTTATAGAGCAAATTTTTAGTTTTCCTGGTATGGGACAGTTATTTATTGAATCGGTATTACAACGGGATTTTAGTGTGGTAAATGCGGTTGTCCTTTTATTTGGTGCAGCAGCAATAGTAGGCGCATTGCTTTCCGATATTATTCTAAGTATTGTTGACCCGCGTATACGGATTAAGTAGGGACTTAGATCTATGGGGTGATTTAATGGAATTAGGAAAAAAGGAAACGCAAAGTCAACAAAATACAGAAAATAACCCAACCGGTCTAAAAATACTTTGGAGCGAGTTAAGGAGAGATAAACTTGCCCTTTTCTCTCTCATTCTGTTAATTGTAATCGTTGTATTTGTATATGGGATTTCTTTTGTGATGAATCAGGATGAAATTGCTAAAGTAGATTTATTTTCTATTCACAAACCTCCATCAAAGGAATTTATTTTAGGTACGGATTATGGTGGAAGAGATGTTTTCGGACAGTTGATTATTGGTACACGGAATTCACTCTCCATTGGGTTTCTTGTGACATTTTTAAGTGGTGTTATTGGAGTAGCATTTGGTTTGGTTGCTGGATATTTTGGTGGCCATATTGACAATATTCTTATGCGTGTATTAGACTTCTTCCAAGTATTACCGTTTATTATGCTAGTAATCGTATTTGTTTCAATTGTTCCAAACTATACAATTATCGCTTTTTCTTTAATTTTTACCGCGTTCAGTTGGATGGGGGTAGCTAGGTTAATTAGATCCAAGGCATTGCAAGAAAAGGAATTGGATTATGTACAAGCATCCAAAACATTAGGCACATCCCATTTTAAAATTATATTTAGAGAGGTGATGCCGAATATTAGTTCCTTAATTATTGTTACGATGACGTTAAATTTGGCGTCCAATATTGGTTTAGAATCTGGCCTTTCTTTTTTAGGCTTTGGCTTTCCAGAAAGTACACCTAGCCTTGGGACACTTTTAAGTTATGCCACTAATCCACAAACACTAGAGCATCGATGGTGGATTTGGTTTCCTGCTGCAGTGATGATCTTAGTATTAATGCTTGCGGTTAGAAACGTTGGTGAAGCTTTACGGCGTGCAACAGATGCAAGACAAAGGAGAGGGTAGCAATTCCTTATTGAGATCTACACCAAAGTTTAGCGTTTGTAATTAAAGGACTGATAAAACATAAAAGGAGGTTATTTAGTTGAGAACGACACACGTTAGTAAATGGCTTCTAGCCCTCATGTTTTTTATGTTTTTAGTATTGGCTGCATGTGGTAATGGTTCAGGGGACGCCATATATTCTATAGAAGACTTCTCTGAAAACGCATCAACAGAAGGTGAAGCTATCGATGGTGGTACGTTGAATTATGGTTTAGTGACAGATACAACTTTTGAGGGAACGTTAAACTATAATTTTTATTCTGGATCATTTGATAATGAAATTATTAAATGGTTCGATGAATCACTGCTTTCGGTTGATAAAAACCATAAGTATACCCAAGATGGCGCAGCGACATTTGAAGTAAGTGAGGATCATCGTACGTTTACTTTTACCATTCGTGATCATGTCAATTGGCATGATGGTGAGCCGGTTAAGGCAGAGGATTGGGCGTATGCAATCGAAGTAATTGGACATCCAGATTATGATGGACCGCGCTATGACTCCTCCTTTAGAAATATAGAAGGTATGGAAGAATACCATAATGGAGAGGTAGATTCGATTTCAGGTCTTGAGGTAGTGGATGCAAAGACTTTGAAAATTACATATATAGAGGGTACGCCATCACTGTTAGCCGGAGGTATTTGGCCATATGCGTTACCAAAACATATTTTTGAAGATATCCCTGTAGCAGATATGTCTGCATCAGATGCAGTTCGTAAAAATCCAATAGGCTTTGGTCCATTTAAAGTGGAAGGTATTGTTCCAGGGGAATCTGTAAGTATGACAGCTAATGAAGATTATTGGCAAGGACCTCCTAAATTGGATGGGGTGACAGTAAAAGTAGTCAATCCACAAACGATCGTTCAGGCACTGAAGTCTGGGGACGTAGACACGGTTGATAGTTTCCCGACTGATCAATATGCAGATGTTGAAACGGAACTTACGAATGTAGAGTTTTTAGGAACTGTTGATATGTCTTACAGTTACATCGGATTTAAGTTAGGGACTTGGGATAAGAAAGCGCAAGAAGTAAAACCAAATCCAGATGCAAAAATGGCAGATGTAAACTTACGTCGTGCAATGTGGTATGCAGTCGATAATGAAGCGGTAGCTAAACAGTTTTATAATGGACTTAGATGGAATGCTAATACGCTAATTCCGCCTTCTCATCCTGATTATCATGACTCATCGATTGAGGCTCCAACCTATGATCCAGAAAAGGCTAAGCAAATTTTAGATGAAGCCGGATACTTGGATACGAACAATGATGGAATGCGTGAAAATCCAGATGGAGAAGAATTAATCATCAACTTCGCTTCTATGTCTGGTGGAGGAGATATTGCTGAACCGCTAACCAATTACTATATTCAAGCTTGGAAAGAGGTTGGATTAAACGTACAACTATTAGATGGTCGTTTAATTGAGCTTAATAGCTTTTATGACAAAATTGGACAAAACGGAGACGATGCCCCAGAAGTTGATATGTACCAAGGTGCTTGGAGTGTTGCAACAGATGTAGACCCATCTAGTTTATATGGACGCCAGGCAATTTTTAACTTCTCGCGATACGCTAGTGAAGAAAATGACCGTCTTTTGGAAGAAGGTACATCGGAAAAAGCATTTGATCCGGAATATCGCAAAAAAGTGTACAGTGAGTGGCAACAACTAATGGTAGATAAAATTCCTGTATTCCCAACGCTTTACCGCTCTAAACTGGTACCAATTAACAAACGTGTCGTGAACTATTCGATTGGAGCTGACTTTATGGGATTACACGAAGTTGGTGTAACTCAAGAAAAAACGTTTAAAGCGGAATAACGTATGGTGGAAGTTCGTTGATATGGGAAAATCTTCAAAAAGCGATAGCATACCAAATCACTGGGTGGTATGCTATTTCTATTGTTTAGCAGTAGTTTATTCATGATATTGAATGAGTGACCATTTAGTAAGAAATCTAAGTGAAAGGGTCACTCATAAGTCCGATGAGAGCCCGTTTGGAGTAGAAAACAAAGAGAAAGGTCACTCATAAATCCGATGAGAGCCCGTTTAAAGTAGGGAACAAAGAGAAAGGTCACTCATAAATCCGATGAGAGCCCGTTTGAAGTGGGGAACAAAGAGAAAGGTCACTCATAAGTCCAATGAGAGCCCGTTTGGAGTAGAAAATAGAAAGAACGGTCACTCATAAATCGTTGAGTAACCATTCTAGATACAAATCTTAGAATCGTCTTTCATAAGAAGAAATCGCAAACCTTTGGGAACATGATGAGACATTTGAGATAAGAGCGTTTCATTAGCGAAGAGAGAAAAGAAAGCAAAGCCTCCACCTTGGCTTTGCTTTCTTTTAAGAATTAATGTACTAAACCTAATTTTTTTAAACCATTAAATATACCGTCTTCTGTAACGGAAGTAGTTTTATGCTTGGCAAATTGGAATAGATTCGGGTTTGCATTTCCCATGGCAAATCCTTCTCCGACAAATTGAAGCATTTCTTTATCATTCATTCCGTCCCCAAAAGCAATGGTTTCATCAGCAGTAATATTTAATCGCTCTAATGTCTTTTTAATAGCTTCTCCTTTATTAACATTCGTACGAAGAACATCGTAGGTATCATTTAAATTATTGACTTTAACTTCAGCAAGCACAATACTAGGATCAAATTGATAAAGTGCCTTTTCATTTTCTTTGACGTTCATGATGGTTATTCCTAGTATTTGATCCGCCACATCAGATGTATAATTTTCGATGTGTTTCATTTGAAAGGTTTCACTAAAATAACGGGAAGAAGGGCTATCCACGTTTGCAAAATAACTCTTCTTATTCGTATACATAACAAATTCATGTTGTTTCTCTTTGGATATAGCTACCATTTTTTTACTAATTCTTCACTCATTGTTTCATCTACAACGGTTTCATTATTATAAATGGCAAGTGCCCCATTATAGCCGATAAAAGAATCGATATTCAACGATGTTGCTAGTTCTTTAATTTCATGAATAGGTCTACCAGTCGCAAGAAATACTTCTATTCCTTTGTTTTTTAGTTGTTGAATCGCATCTTTTGTTTTTTCTGAATACGAATGGTCTGGTCTTAAAATTGTTCCATCAATATCTAAAAATAACGCTTTAAAAGACATATTTATCTCCTTTTAAGATTGATTTTATCCCACCTAAACGGGTAGTAAGACCCCACTGATGGAAGTCTTCTTTATGTAAATGTAGATTGGATTATCTATTATTATAAATGTTAGATCTTTTAACATTCAAGGAAAGATCATTCAAATGGACTAAAAAGGATAAACAATTGACTTTGTAAGCGTTCGAATGTAGACTAAGTTATAGGATTATTTTATAGTGGGGTGAAGAGGATGGTTGCATCAGTTTTAACATTTGGTGGTATCCTAGCATTTGTCGCATTTGTGATTAGTTTATTTTTAGTAAAAGCATCAAAAGAAAAGAACATAGGATATTATCCTGGAATACTTATTGCTGCAATCGG
Organism: Oceanobacillus caeni; assembly: GCF_019037185.1. Lineage (GTDB taxonomy): Bacteria > Bacillota > Bacilli > Bacillales > Amphibacillaceae > Oceanobacillus > Oceanobacillus caeni. The sequence goes on along the minus strand of NZ_JAHHXM010000001.1, from coordinate 47,336 downwards.
ATTATTATGTTTGTTCGCATCTCCTTTAGCGCATGCTCAAGTTATGGGCGCGCCATTAGGTGGAATTGGAATTGCATGTATGTTCGCAGCTGCAGTTACCCTAATCCTTATTTCTGTTATTGATGCTTATCAACAACCAAATACGAAAAATGCGTAAAACAAAAAAACGATAGAACCTTAACGGAAGGGACTATCGTTTTTAGTTTATTTTATTAAATACGACTTTCCATCTCGTTGTTCCACTTTTCCTTCTTTCATTAACTTTCCAAGTGCACGTTTAAATGCTGCTTTACTAATTTGGAAAGTCCCTCTAATATCCTCAGGATCACTCTTATCTCCAAAAGGAATCATCCCACCATTTTCTTCAAGATGTTGAAGAATTGTTTCTGCATCCTCAATCATTCCGTGTTTTTTAAACGGTCGTAAGGAAACATTTAACGTACCATCTCCTTTTACCTCAATCACTCGACCAGTTACCAACTCACCTAGTCGGGGTTCTGATTTTCGTTCTGTATGATGAATAAATCCCCGATAATATTCTTCGGTAATGATAGCAGAACCTTCTTTACTCGTATGATAAACTCTCCCGCTCACCTGTTTATTTAACAAATCTTCCTTAGCTGTTTCAAATTCACGGTACAGAATACCTTCCGTTGCTGGAATAGCTAATAATTTTCCTTTTTTATCAACACCTAACGTAACAAATAATTTATCACCTGGTTTTGGCCATACCTTCGTATACAATGGTAAATCATCACTAGAAACTAAAAAGTCTTTTGTAACACCAATATCTACAAAGACACCAAGCCGAGGAATACTTTCAACGACCTCTACCCAGCCGTATTCATCCATTTGGACTTTTGGAAAACTAGTTGTTGCTGTTATATTTCCTTTTTTATCCATATAAAGAAAAACATCAATATCTTGCCCTTCTTCATGTTCCTTGTCTGTTTCATTCACATGCAATAGAGCTTGTTCACCATCTTTTTCTAAGACATAACCTGTATCAATTTTGCGTAACACCGTCATGGTTTGTACGGTGCCAAGTTTTAATCTATTCATATTTATAACCTACTTTCTGTATGTATATCTCAATCTATTTGGAAAAGGGGGTACCCTATTATAAGAGTACCCCCTTTGATTAAAAGTAACACATAAGTTTTTTTATTTTTAATTCCGATTCTTTTAGGAAAATTCAGCATGATTCATTAATTAACCGCGGTACATTATCTACACCGTTATAGCTAAGCTATCCTTCTGCCTATATAACAGGGGCTTTTGCTAATTTATTTTATGTTCTCTAACTTAACAACGTAAGCCCTACCTGCTCTTACGTCCTTGCGTCCCCTTAGACGCGCCAGTGTGAATAAGCATCTTCAAAAACATTGTAGAATGCCAGAACACTTAGTTGTTACTCTTGTGCAACTTATTAACTATACATTTATTTCACTTTAATGTCAAATTTTAAAGATAAGAGGGATACAAGATTTTGTTTCTATCAAAATCATGTAATTATGATAAACTATTATTTAGTTTATCATTATAAAAGAATTAGTCTAGTAAGATGGAGATGAAAGTATTGTCCTTATTTTTTAATGTTATTTTACCAATTATGCTTGTATTTTTATCCGGATTTATTTTACAAAGGCTTCGGGTTTTAGACGTTAAATCAGTTTCTGCTGTAACCATCTATATTCTATCACCCGCGTTGGTTTTTATTTCTTTATATGATGCAGAATTTAACAGTGCTTATGTCATGATTTTTGTCTATATGATTGTCTTATTTTATCTTATGGTTTTTCTTAATAAAATACTTGCCAAAATTTTCAAATGGTCCAAAAATGTAGAGAGTGCATCGATTTTATCTACAGGTTTCATGAATTCTGGGAACTATGGGTTACCAGTTGTTTTATTTAGTTTAGGGCAAACGGCTCTACCATACGCGGTTTTTATTATGGTTGTACAAGGATTACAAAATAACTTCTTCGGGGTTTACTATGCTTCACGTAGTTCAAGTGGAATCAAAAGAGCTTTGATAAATGTGTTTAAAATGCCAACAACCTATGCGATGATTTTAGCTTTTATTTTTCAGTTTTTCCAGATTCCAATAACTGATTCCATTCATTCCACTTTATCAATGGTTGGTGACGCATCGATTCCTGTTATGATGATCGTACTCGGAATGCAACTAGGATCGATTATGGGAATTAAATTGGATTGGCAGGTTATTACTTCTAGTGTTCTATTAAAAATGATCGTTGCACCTTTATTTGCAGCTGGATTTGTTTATTTCTTAGATATTAATCCATTAATTGGAGCAATCCTTATTATTATTTCTGCCATGCCCCCTGCAGCAACGACAACGATGTATGCGATTGAATTTGATACGGAACCTGAGTTAGTATCTAGTATAACGTTTATTTCTACCGTTACTAGTATTTTAACCATCACGATTTTGTTAAATATTATGTAATGAAATGAAGAATGAATTCAAATAGTAGGAGTATTGGAACAGGCTTGTTTATAATGGGGATAGGATAAATTTAAACAAGGGGTGAAGGAAATGGATCTAGGGTTAAAAGGAAAATCTGTCATTGTTACTGCGGCAAGTAAAGGTTTGGGAAAAGCTTCAGCACTTGAGTTTGCAAAAGAGGGAGCACACGTATTAATCAGTAGTCGAAGCAAAGATGAATTAAAGTCAACAGTAGAAGAAATAAAACGGGAAACCGGAAATGACCACGTGGCTTATATTGTTTGTGATATGAAAAAGGCAGATGATATTGAGCGCCTAGTGGAAAAGGCCATATCTTGGAATGGTACAGTCGATGTGTTAGTCAATAATGCTGGGGGACCACCAGCTGGGAAATTTTTAGATATGACAGATGAAGAGTGGTACCATGCGTTTGAATTGAACTTACTTAGTTTTGTTCGCACAATTCGAAAGGTAGTTCCATATATGCAGAAACAAAAACGCGGATCAATTGTTAGTATAGCTTCTTCATCAATGTTTCAAAGTTTAGATAATCTTGTCCTATCCAACACGATGAGACCAGGGGTTGTTGGACTTTCGAAAACATTAGCCCGCGAACTTGCGGAGGACAATATTCTAATTAATACAGTTGGCCCTGGGATCATTCAGACGGATCGAATTAACGATTTATATCAATTTACTGCGGAACAACAAGGTGTGTCCATTGATCAAGTTATAGAAGAAGAAGTAAAAACAATTCCAATGGGGCGTTTGGGAAAACCGGAAGAATTTGCAAAAGCGATTATATTTTTAGGATCAGGAGCAAATACGTATATAACTGGGCAAACTTTAGTTGTGGATGGTGGATCGGTAAGGGCGTTATAATATAAGACAGGTTTCTTATTCGGGAAGAAATAGGAAACCTGTCTTTACGTTTATCTTAAATTAGGTTTAGTACACCTAATCCAATCAATATAGCCGGAGCAAGAAAAGAAAGTTTTTGTAACTTCTCATGTTTAGCTAAAAATATCCCAATTTTCATACCAGAAAATAAGAAAATTCCACTCATCGTTGCGATTAATAAGGCAGTTACCCAAGGAATATAACCTAATAAAGATGCGCCAATCCCTGCGCCAAAAGCATCTAGAGCAAGTGCAAAACCAAGTATGAGAGCTTCTCCAATAGAGATATTTCCGGATTTATCCAAATCGGCCTTATCAGGAGTTGCAAATACAGTTGTTATATCCTTCAATTTACTACTTGAATGATTCACTTCCATTTTTTTCCCTTTGTTTAAATTTGACCGGATGATATTAATCAAAGAAAACAATCCTAAAGAGATTAATATAACTCCACCAATCGATTGTGCGATATCAACGGAAATAAATTTTTCGAGAAAATTACCGATTGTCATGGAGGCCAACAATACAGTACCAGAACACAACATAATGATGAGTATAGCCCATATTGGTACTTTAATTTTTTGCATTCCATAAGTTATTCCCACACCGAGCCCATCGATGCTTACTGCTATAACTAATAAGAACAATCCTGTATAATATAGCATTCATAACTCATTCCTTTACAACATTACTAACATATTGTATGGATGGAAAAGATCAGGTGTGCTTCATTAATTGGGCAAATATAACATTTTTCGATGTCAGACAAGTTCTGCAAGTTTTTCATGAATGTGATAAAGTAAAATATAATGTTTTTTGGAGAAAGGAAAAATAAATTTATGAGTAAAACAGTTGTACTAGCAGAAAAACCATCTGTTGGTCGAGATATAGCGAGAGTATTAAATTGTCATAAAAAAGGGAACGGATTTATAGAAGGATCTAAATATATTGTGACGTGGGCATTAGGACATTTGGTGACATTAGCGGATCCGGAAGCCTATGATGATAAATATAAATCGTGGAAACTGGATGACTTACCAATGCTTCCGAATCATCTGAAGCTAGTAGTCATGAAAAAAACTGGTAAACAATTCAATGCGGTAAAAACACAATTAAATAGAAAAGATGTTTCAGAAATTGTTATTGCTACAGATGCAGGGAGAGAAGGAGAACTTGTTGCACGCTGGATTTTGGAAAAAGCACGTGTCAATAAACCAGTGAAGCGCTTATGGATTTCATCAGTAACAGATAAGGCGATACGAAATGGATTTAAACACTTAAAACCAGGTAAACAATACGAAAATTTATATGCTTCAGCTGTAGCTCGGTCAGAAGCGGATTGGTATGTAGGGTTAAATGCTACAAGAGCATTAACAACTAAATTTAATGCTCAGCTTTCTAGTGGCCGAGTTCAAACACCAACATTAGAAATGGTTGCCCAACGTGAGAAAGAGATTAAAGAATTCCAGCCTCGGAAATTTTATGGAATTGAAGCGAAAACGAATAAAGGTTTCAAATTTATTTGGCAAGATGATAAAAAGAATCAACGCATGTTTTCTAAAGAAAAAGCCGACAGACTACTAGAAAAATTGAAAAGCCAGTCCGCAAAAGTGGTTCAAATTAATCAAACTTCTAAGAAAAAATTTGCACCCCAATTATATGATTTAACAGAATTACAACGAGATGCAAACCGTATCTTTAACTTTTCAGGGAAACAAACGTTATCCATCATGCAAAAACTGTATGAACAACACAAAGTTTTAACATATCCACGAACAGATTCTCGTGTTATATCAACGGATATTGTTCCAACCTTGAAGGATCGCTTAAAAGCTTGTGGAGTGGATCAATACGCCAAAATGGCAGGAAAACTATTGCAAAAGGATTTTAAACTTCCAAAATCGGTAGTAGATAATGCAAAGGTATCTGATCACCATGCCAGTGCGACACGTTAACCTGAAATTCTGATAGAAATATCAGTTGGGATGGTTTAGTAGAAAACTGAAGAATCCTTGAGGGGAATGAAAGCCGTCATGCTGTGCTGAAACCCTCACACTAATACTCCCCTAAGCAGGGAAGCAGACTATGGTGGAACTGTTTAAAGCGGGGTGAAGTCGGCGAAAGTGAACAGGAATTAAGAACTGTCACTTAGAGTAGTCGGGTGGTTGTAATATATGGTGAGAATGTGTTTATACACTGACGAACCTCTGAATGTACGAGTCTATAGGTGGTTACGGTATCTGTGATGATAACGTAGTACCAATTTGGTACGTTAGCGGAGTTGAGTAAGAATTGGCGTTATGAAAGACTCTATACCGAGCGAATGACGGTATTAAGCTAACAGGCTCAAAGGAGGCACCTAAGTATTGCGTTAACGGGAATCTTTGGAACGTGGGAAGCCAAGAACTGTATCTGTCATGACAGAAACTCATAGTCGAGGACAGTTGTAGACGAAAAGCCAGATGGTATAATAAGCTACTTAATCTTGGTGAAAGTAGTGCCACAGTACCGATGAAGCAGTGATAATAAGCTGTAGAGGGATAGGCACAAGTCAAGTAAGGACAAGTTGATTGATTCAAACTATGACTCTGTTTTTCGGGTAAGACAGGGAAAGCAACATCCTTGAAAGGAGTTGTCCCAACAGAGTGGCGAACAAATACAGGTATAATGATTACTATGAGATGACACAAGTCTTTGACGACTTGTATCAAAAATCGAAAAACAACTTTTCGTTTCGTAATCTGATGAACACCATCACCAGTGAAAATAATATTCGATTGGCATTTAGAATGATAAAAACTAACACTGGAAGTCAAACAGCGGGTGTTGACAACATTACAATTAAAGACATTAAAGACAAGGATTTGGACTCTTATATTAAAATGGTTCAAGCAAATCTAAGTAACTACAAGCCTGATACTGTTAAAAGAGTCTATATTCCAAAAGCAGATGGTAAGAAAAGACCATTAGGGATACCGACAATGGTGGACAGATTGGTACAACAGAGTATTCGACAAGTCCTTGAGCCAATATGTGAGGCAAAATTTCATCCGCATAGCTATGGTTTCCGACCAAATAGGAGTACCAAACATGCAATATCTCGTATGATGTCCTTAATCAATATCGGAAAAATGTACTATACAGTGGATATTGATATAAAAGGATTCTTCGATAATGTAAATCATACAAAGTTGGTTAAACAAATGTATGCATTAGGTATTCGAGATAGGAAACTAATTAGCATAATCAAAGCGATGCTAAAAGCCCCCATACAAGGAGAAGGAATACCAAATAAAGGAACTCCACAGGGAGGCATTTTATCCCCTCTACTATCAAACATTGTCCTTAATGAACTTGATTGGTGGATTTCATCCCAATGGGAAACATTTAAAACTATGAAAAAGTACAAGGCTTATGCAAGTCAGTACAATCAACAAAAGAAAACAAACTTGAAACAAATGTACATTGTGAGATACGCCGATGACTTCAAAATAATGTGTAGAAATTACAACACCGCCAAAAGAATTTATACCGCTGTAAAAGAGTGGTTGAATATCAGATTAAAGTTAGAAATAAGTGAAGAGAAATCAAAAATTATTAATCTGCGTAAAAATTACTCAGATTTCTTAGGAGTCAAAATAAAAGCCGTCAAAAAGGGAAAAACCTTCGGAGGATATGTAGCACAATCTCACATTTCAGACAAAGCAATTAAACGAATGAGCGATGAAATCCGAAGTCAGGTTGAGCTAATTGCTAAACAACCTGAATCCTCACATGTGACTAAGCTGAATAGCATGATTTTAGGTTGGCATGAGTATTATAGCTGTGCTACCTATGCTAATATTGACTTCTCTAAATTAGCTTTCTCTTTGGATAAGTTTATGCTCCACAAACTAAGAAATGTAGCGAACTATGGAACACCTAAACGTAGCGAATTATCACCTTTGTATAAAAAGTTCTATGGAAATTCTAAAGCGAAAACGTGGAAGATTCACAAGGTTTTCATCTATCCAATCGACCATGTTCAACACAAACCAGTTATGAATTTCAGCCAAGACATATGTGATTACACCCAAGAGGGGCGAAACAAATCCTCTAAGAAATTGGAAAACAGCACTAATAATAACATCATTCAACTCATGAAAAATTATAATCCATATGAAACGGCTGAATACAACGACAATAGAATTTCAAGAGCTTCCATGACAAAATGAAATGTGAAGTAACAAAAATAGATCTTGCTATAGACACGCTACATTGTCATCACGTCATACCAAGAGAACTTGGGGGAACAGATGGCTACCAAAATCTTAGAATTGTTCATAAAGATGTCCATAAACTTATTCATGCTACTAAACCCGAAACAATAGAAAAGTACAGCAATCTCATTGAAGATAAAAAAGCTCTTAACAAGCTAAATAAACTTCGAACTCAATGTAATCTTGAACCAATCAATCTTGTAACTACTTGATGGAACGCCGTATGAGAGGAAACTTTCACGTACGGTGTGGAGGAGGGGAAAATGAGTACACTTAACGGATAATGCCGAAGTAGAAAGTTACCTATTCCTATTTATTCCAACAGAAGAGCAAGTGGTATTAGAAGATCTTAATGACAAAGAAAGAAAAATTTATGATTTAGTTGTAAAACGCTTCTTAGCTGTTTTATCGGATCCACATGAATATGAACAGACTACTGTTTTTGCAGAAATAAATGGAGAAACATTTGTTGCAAAAGGGAAAGTAGTTAAAAAGCAAGGTTGGAAAGAAGTGTATGACAATCGTTTTGATGATGAAGAATTTTCGGATGATCAGAGATTACCGGTGATTCAAAAAGGAGAAGTTTTTACTACTGTCGTTCTTAAACAAACAGAGGGGGAAACAAAACCTCCAGAGCGTTTTACAGAAGGTGCCTTATTACAAGCAATGGAAAATCCAGCTAAATACATGAATACAAAAGAAAAAGATTTAGTAAAAACAATCAATCAAGCTGGTGGGATTGGAACGGTTGCAACACGTGCAGATATTATTGAAAAGCTTTTTAATAGTATGTATATGGAATTAAAAGGAAAACATATTTTCATTACATCGAAAGGTCGTCAGCTATTGGATCTTGTACCAGATGATTTACGGTCTCCAGTACTTACCGCAGAGTGGGAGCAAAAACTTCAAGCCATTGCGGAAGGTAAGTTAAAAAAGGAGAAGTTTATCTCTGAGATAAAAGGGTATACGAAACAAATTGTTACAGAAATAAAAAGCAGTGACGAGACTTTCAAGCATGATAACATGACAGGAACGAAATGTCCGGAATGCGGAAAGCTTATGCTTGAGGTGAAAAATAAACATGGAAGAATGTTAGTTTGTCAAGATCGTTCTTGTGGCCATAAGAAAAATATTGCGAAACAAACCAATGCAAGATGCCCGAACTGTCATAAACGAATGGAACTTCGTGGGGAAGGCGATGGTCAATTATTCGTTTGTAAATGTGGTCATCGAGAAAAGGTATCAACATTTAATAAACGAAGAAGTCAAGAGAAGCAGCATAAAGTGTCTAAAAAAGATATTAATAAATACATGAAAGATCAAGATGATGGATTTAAAAATAATGCACTTGCTGAAGCCTTAGCAGCGAAATTTAAAAAATAGTATTACTCTAGTCCTCTATTTAGTATAATAGGGGACTTTTTGCATCTAAATCTAAGTTTATGATAAATGTATAAGACGTAAGCCAAATAGTTTACATCTAATCTAGAAAGCATTATCATTTAGTATAATATAAGTTTTGACATGAAGGAGGTAGACATAAATGGCATTTGTTATATTAGATCCTTGTAGGGGAGAAAAGGCTGGCGAATGTGTTAGTGTATGCCCTGTTGATTGTATAGAGGAAGGTCCAGACCAATTTTACATAGATCCAGATATTTGTATTGACTGTGGTGCTTGCAAGGCGGTTTGTCCTGTTTCAGCAATAGAAGAAGAATACGATTTAACACCGGATCAAGAAACGTTTTTAGAAAAGGCAGAAGAATTTTTTGCCAATAGATAAAAAATATATATCCCCGTTACATTTCTAATAGGAGTGTAACGGGGATTTTTATATGGGGGCCGATTTATCTTTTTGGCGATTGGATTTCGCTTTTATGTAAAAAAGTAACGCTATTGAAAACGTTACTTTTTCTTAATTGCTTTTAACGCATTTTCTATATTGGTAGTTGGTTGTCTACAAGCGAAGTTCTCGCAAATATAAACGGTTGTTTCATCATTTATTTGCTTGTACGCTGTAGCAAATGGTGCAACTTCCGAAAAATTCTCAGGTGCTTCACCGAAAAGGAAGACAACATTTGGTAAAAATTCTGTTTGAACTTCTTTTAGTAAATGAATTCCTTTATCGTTGTCCTTTTTACCTAGTATGACAACTTCTTTTGTTTTGTATTCCATCAGTTGTAGGCTTTGGAGAAAGAAAGGACTTGCGGAAGCCATTCTATTTACATCATTGAAAAAGGTAAAATACATTTCCTCTACTTTATCAAGATATGAAGTGTTCCCAGATAAATAACCTAGTCGTGTAAGCATTACTGCTGCAACACTATTTCCCGATGGAATCGCACCATCGTAAATTTCCTTATCTTTTGCAATTAGTTGCTCACTATCTTTTCCGCTAAAATAAAAGCCGCCATGTTCTTCATCCCAAAATAATTCTAGCATTTGTTCCGAAAGAAAATGTGCATGTTTTAAATGTTTTTTAGAAAAGGTTGTTTCATATAGCTCGATATATGCCCATAAAAGAAAGGCATAATCATCGATATACGCATTATATTTTGCTTCGCCTTCTCTATACCTTGCCATTAAGCGATTCTTAACAAATAGATTTTCCTCAACAAATTCCATCGCATTTTCTGCCATTTTCTTATATTCTTGATTGGAAAAAACCCGACTGGCTTTTGCTAATGCAGCAATCATCAAACCATTCCATGCAGTCAGAATCTTATCATCAACATGTGGATAGACACGTTGCTCCCGTTTTTCCAATAGTTTTGTTCTAGCTTTTTCCAATTGCTTCAATAAAGCATCTAATGGTAAGTTAATTTCCCTTGCAACGTATTCCAAATCTTGATCAATGAGATTCGGGATATTTTTTCCTTCAAAATTCCCTTCTGGTGTTAAATCATACACATCTACATAAAGCCCACCTAAATCATGACCCAGAATATCAAAAATCTCTTCATAATCCCAGACATAATATTTACCTTCGACACCTTCCGAATCCGCATCAATTGCTGAATAAAAAGCACCTTCATTACTCGTCATTTCTCGCTTAATAAAAGTAATAATTTGTTCTGAGATTTGTCGGTAGAATGGGTTCTTCGTTATTTGGTAACATTCAGTGAAAACCATTAATAACAATGCATTATCATAAAGCATTTTCTCAAAATGTGGAACGAGCCATTCTTCATCTGTCGAATATCGGGCAAACCCATATCCAATATGATCCCATATTCCTCCTGCAGCCATATCCTTTAAGGTTTTTTCCACCATCTTAAGGGCAGCAGTATTTCCAGTGAAATAGTAATGACGTAATAGAAAAAGAAGATTTTGAGGCATCGGAAACTTTGGTGCCTCCCCAAATCCTCCATAGGTAAAATCATAACCTTTGGCCAGTTGTTCATAGGCTTTATCTAATGTTTCCTTTGTAAGTCGATTATTACTTTTAGGAGTGATGGAGCGTGTTAAGGCATCGGTAACACTTTGAGTAACACTTGTTATATGGTTCGTATCCTCCACGTATTTTTGATATAATTGTGTTAATGCCTCTATCAAACCCGGACGCCCGTATTTGCTTGTTTTTGGAAAATATGTCCCAGCATAAAAAGGAACTTTATCTGGGGTCATAAAAATGGTTAAGGGCCAACCACCTTGTCCAGTCATCATTTGGCAAACCTTCATATAGATAGAATCGATATCAGGGCGTTCTTCACGGTCCACTTTAATGGATACGTAATTTTCTTTTAAGATTTTTGCTACTTCTTCATCTTCAAATGATTCGTGGGCCATTACGTGGCACCAATGGCAACTACTATACCCAATAGATAAGAAGATAGGTTTACCTTCTCGTTTCGCTTTATCAAATGCTTCTTCTCCCCATGGAAACCATTCAACTGGATTGTGTGCATGTTGAAGCAAATAGGGTGATTTTTCATCGATTAATCTATTGGGTTGTCTGTTAGTTGTCATAGGGCATCACCTGCCTTTCTTTATGTATTTAATGTTACTTTACCACGATATACCGATTTAATTCTAAATTAAGGGTGGAAGTAAATATTAAACCTTTACAATTGTTTCAAAAGTAGATTAGTACCTTTTTTTTACTGAATATTAAGATTTAATGTGATATGATTTTTACAGATAATTACAAACAACAAGATGAAGAGGTGGCTTTGGATGTTGAATTAAAACAGAATATAGAAAAACCAATGGAAGAGTATTCAAAAGGAGAATACCTACTTTTGATGAAGTATTCGAGGCCGGTGAAGATAATGTTTGAAATCCGTTTCTCCGAAAGTGCTGGAAAGTATTTGAAAAGATTGGAGGCTCATTATTTGGCTATTTTAACATAAAGACCACCACCTTTATTAAATTATATCAGATAGCTGATTTAACATACAAATGCGTGGTCTAACTCCAATACCCCAATAAGGTTAATGAACATGGATAGTAAGCATAAACAAATATCACGGTTTAAGGATATTAAAATTGTACTTAAATTATAAATAGCAGGTTAATTAACAGTTTCCGAAAAAAATCCCCTTTACTCTAAAGAATGTGAAGGATGTTAGTCCAATGAGTAGGGAGGGAATGATTTTACGTTAGAGCTAGACGCTTTGGAAGAACGTAGGGACAAACAATAACGAAAAGCACCTAAGTTTAGTAACAAAGCAAAATTGAAGTCTACGAAATTGCGTTCAACCAATCAGCCTGTTGTGAATGCAGTCAATGTAGTTCGAAATAACCCATGTCTATGTGGAAATGGGAAAGTATAAAAAATGCTGTGGTAAGTAAATATGCTTTTCTAATATAATCAAATTTAAAATTGGCTTGCATCTACATATAACTTTCATGATTTAATTAACCATCCGCCTCCTATTTCATATAGTAAAGCGGAGGGGATAATTATGGAGTCTCTAAGCGCATTTATGCAAGAAATGCTAGTACTTTATGGAGTTGCTATCCTAGGGTTTATCGTAAGGAAAATCGGAGTCTTAAATGAGAATGCAAATGATGTTCTAACACAACTTATTTTATATATTACTTTGCCCGCCCTTATTTTGTACTCTTTAGATATTTCCTTTTCTGCAACCTTACTAAAAGAATTTATGTGGTTTATTATGATGTCCGCATATATTCTTGCCATTTCTTGTTTTTTAGCATATTGGATGAGAAAAAGCTCTCAACTTCCCGAAAAACAAAAGAGTGTTTATGAAGGTCTGATTATTTTTGGGAATCAAGGGTTTATTGGTTACGCGGTCAGTTATATTCTCTTAGGAGAGCAGGGAGTCGTTTATTTAACCATTTTTAATATCTGTTATTTAGTCCTTATATGGACATATGGAATATATCTATTTAGTAGAAGTAAGGAATCGATCGATTGGAAAAAAATATTTTTAAATCCGGGGATCCTGTCCACTTTAACAGGATTGGTAATTTTTTTGTTACCAATAAGGTGGCCTACAGTTGTATCAGTTGGGTTAGAGAGTGTTGGGAAAATGACCATTCCTCTTTCCATGATGCTTATTGGTATATTAATTGCAAATGTAAAAAATAGTACTTTTATTTTATTAATGAAAAATACTTATATATGGAAATCGTCACTAACCAGGCTTATTATAATCCCATTACTCTTACTACCCTTCGCAGCTTTACCTGTGCCATTTCAAGTATTTTTAATTGCTGTTTTAGTTTCGGGTATGCCTTCTGCCCCGACGATTTCACTTTATTCGCAAAGATATGGGGGAGATACATACTTTGCGTCTATGGGAGTACTTTTAACAACTGCTTTATGTATTATTACCATCCCTTTACTTTATATAATTGTATATATTTTAGGGAATTAAGATAAATTATATCGTGAAGATTATGATAGGTATAGGGAAAGAATAGACCCCTTTCCCTATACCTTGATATTTTCTGTTCTAGTTACGTAGTTTCTATTGTTATTGTATGAGGTCGTTTAATTGGTTAATATGTTCTCTGTCCTCATTTAAGTTTTCTTCTACAATTTGCCTACTTTCTAAATCGATGTCGCCCCGCACAATTTCTTCAGCCATTTTCAATCCTTTTTCTTGTCCATCAATAGCTTCCTTTAAGATTTCTTCTACTGTATCAGGAAAACCTTTTAGGTTCATCATTCCCTCTCTTATGGAAAGCATGATCCCATTATCCTCGACGGCCTTTCCGCCAAGGTTTTGTATTCTTTCTGCTATTTTTGTAGCGTGGTTCTTATGCTCCTGTTGAATGCGCTGTAGTTCCTTTTTGATTTCTGGATCAGACACTTGCTGGATGTAATGTTCATATGAGTGAATTCCCATAAACTCTCCCTTTAAGTATGCGTTTAATTCCTTAATTATAACGTCTTCATTGTTCAATATTTTATCCTCCCATTGTGATGTCAAACAAATAACTAAAACGAATCTTCATGAATGCCTACCCTTGATTTAATACACATAGTAAAAAATAAGTCGTAAACATACATCACTATTATGATTTGTAAAATACGTTTCCTTATGCAGAATTATGGGACGTGCTATTTAACCATCCTTCTAGTCTTTATCATATTCTGACTAAATCTAAAAAATAAAATGCAGCATTATTGCGATGTACCGTTTAATTTCCTCTTTTTTTCAAATATTAAATAGTAATTTGATATAAGAGGGTGAATGTTTTGGTTAGAAATGATTCAGAATCCTTTAAAAGCTTAATCAAAAAAGGAAATAAGTCATCGTTAATTGCAGCAATAGGTAATGCGGTCTTAGCTATAGCTAAATTCTTTGCTGGGACCATAAGCGGTAGTGGTGCCTTATTTGCCTCCGCAATGCACTCTACAGCAGATGCAGTTAACCAAGGTTTTGTTTATATTGGAAGTATTCTATCTGAAAAGAAACCGACACCAAGGTTTCCAACTGGCTTTGGAAGAGTTATCAATATTTTCTGTATGGTTGCCGTCATAGTAGTTACGATTATGGCCTACGAAACTATTCGTGAAGGTTGGCATTTAATACAACATCCTGCTGAAGCGGGAGGTGGCTTTTGGATTAATGTTGGTGTATTAGTACTAAATCTTATCATTGATGGATCCATTTTAGTGAAGGCAATGAAAGAAATTAATGTAGAATCGCGTGCAGATGCTAAAGGGTTAGGCATTGTAACAGGTGCTTTTAAAAATGTTGGCAGGGCTGCTCCGCCAACAAGATTAGTGTTTTATGAGGACTTAGTTGCGGTTTCTGGTGCAGCCCTAGCGCTTATCGCAGTTGTCGTAATATCTTTAACAAATTTTGTACTCATTGATGGAATTATTACCATATTAATCGGATTATTAATGATCGGTGTCGCTTTTAGAGTGGGTTACGATAACATGGTTGGATTAATTGGGATAGCCGCTCCAAAGGATATTGAGGAAAGAATTACAGGAATAATACTGGATGATAAAGATGTCACAGATATTAATAAGATGCGAATCCTTCAAGAGGGTAGATATTATCATGTAGAGGCAAGAATTGAGTTACGACAAGGATTTTCTTTAGCTGAAGCAGATGATATAAAAATGAGAGTAACAGAAGATGTTTTAAAAGATCCAGATATCGCTGATGTAGGTATCGGCATTATTGAAGATGATGGGGATCTAGATTGGAAGCCAAGGAATCAACAAAGCTGAAATTCACGTTGACATATAGAAGATAGTCTAAGCCAATATCACACCAAAAAGGTTTTAGTAATTGGCTTAGATTATCATATTAGCAGACTGTATAACGATAAGATTCGGTTCAACCATAATATTATTATAGATAGCTTAATTCAATTTTCGACAAAATCCTGAATTCTATTGAAAAAATTGAAATTTTCCCCCTACACTTATTACGTCAAAAGTGTTAAAATAGGAAAAAGTTTAAAAACTTTAATTAATAGAAGTTTTAGAAAGAGGGATTATAGTGGCAGAATTACGCAGTGACATGATTAAAAAGGGTGTCGATCGAGCACCTCATCGAAGCCTGCTTCATGCTGCAGGGGTAAAAGAGGAAGACTTCGGTAAACCATTTATTTTAGTTGTTAATTCCTATATAGATATTGTTCCGGGACATGTACACTTACAAGAATTTGGGAAAATTGTAAAAGAAGCAATTCGAGAAGCTGGTGGAGTCCCATTTGAAATGAATACCATTGGTGTTGATGATGGGATTGCAATGGGCCATATTGGGATGAGATATTCCCTACCAAGTCGTGAAATCATTGCCGATTCAGTTGAAACTGTAGCAAATGCACACTGGTTTGATGGAATGGTATGTATTCCGAACTGTGACAAAATTACTCCGGGAATGTTAATGGCTTCCTTACGTGTTAATATCCCTTCAATCTTTGTTAGTGGAGGACCGATGAAAGCTGGAACGGATAGCGCAGGAAATCCTCTATCCTTAACCTCTGTTTTTGAAGGGGTTGGAGCCTATCAATCTGGTAAAATTGATGCAGCTAAATTATTAGAAATAGAACAAAATGCTTGTCCTACTTGTGGTTCTTGCTCAGGAATGTTTACTGCAAACTCTATGAACTGTTTAGCAGAAGGAATAGGACTAGCTCTTCCAGGAAATGGTACTATCTTAGCTGTTTCTGAAGAACGTAAAGAGTTTGTTAAGAAATCGGCGAAACAATTAATGGAATTAATTAAAAAAGATATTAAACCACGTGACATCGTTACAAAAGATGCTATTGATAATGCGTTTGCATTAGATATGGCGATGGGTGGTTCAACCAATACAGTATTACATACGCTGGCTCTAGCACATGAGGCAGATGTTGATTATCCACTTGAGAGAATTAATGAAGTTGCTAACCGTGTTCCACATCTTGCTAAACTTGCTCCAGCATCTGACCATCATATTGAAGATCTGCATCGGGCGGGTGGTATTAGTGCAATTATTAATGAACTACTTAAAAAGCCAGGTGCATTTAATGGGGACTGTCTAAGTGTTTCAACTAAGACCATTCGTGAAACAGTACAAGGCGCAGAAATTATGGATACAGATGTTATTCATACACTGGAAAATCCGTATTCAGAGCGTGGCGGACTTGCGGTATTATTTGGGAACCTAGCCCCAAATGGATCTATTATCAAAGTTGGTGCGGTAGATCCTAAGGTTGGCGGCTACCATAGAGGTCCAGCTATTTGCTTCGATTCACAGGAAGAAGCGATGGAAAAAATTGAGTCCGGGGAAGTGAAAGAAGGACATGTTGTCGTTATTCGCTACGAAGGACCTAAAGGTGGACCGGGAATGCCTGAAATGCTTGCTCCTACATCACAAATCGTAGGTCGTGGTCTAGGTGCTAAGGTTGGTCTAATTACAGACGGGCGATTCTCAGGTGCATCACGGGGTATTTCTATCGGTCATATCTCTCCAGAAGCGGCTGAAGGGGGACCAATTGCCTTTGTTGAAGATGGCGATATGATCGAACTTGATCTAAATAAACGCACAATTACATTAGAAATTTCCGATGAACAATTTGAAGAACGTAAGGCGAACTGGAAAGGGTTCGAACCTAAAGTGAAAAAAGGCTGGCTTGGTCGCTATTCCGCTCTGGTAACTTCAGCTAATACGGGTGGAGTTATGAAAATATAATAAATATACAATCAAAGCATTGCCTAGAGTGATTAAACTCTGGACAATGCTTTTTTACGTTAATTAAAGAAAGTTAGGTGAAGTTTATGGGCGTAGAATGTAGACAATTACACCTCAAATAAATATAATATAACTAATAAGGTAGGTGATTCATATGGGAAGGTAAATCAGTTTAATTGTTTCAACTGTGATTCATTAACATTTGTTTTACCTTATGTTTTGAATCACAATCGATTATGCCAGATATTAAAAATGGAATATCACGGAGGTGAAAATCCTTGTATCTTGTGATGCAAGGATACTAATTGGACGATATTGTTAACTTGTTTTTGGTTGCTATATTGATATTGCTAACAGCATTCTTTGTAGCAACCGAATTCGCTATTGTGAAAGTACGAACGACTAGAATTAATCAGTTGGTAGCTAAGGGAAATAAAAGTGCGGTTTATGCAAAGAAATTAATTGATAATCTGGACGATTATTTATCAGCCTGTCAGTTAGGTATTACGGTAACAGCACTTGGGTTAGGTTGGCTAGGTGAACCAACCGTTACACGCTTATTAAAACCGGTATTTAATGGGCTAAGTATTAATGGAACAGTCGCTACTTTCATATCTTTTCTAATTTCTTTTCTTCTTGTTACATTTTTACACGTCGTTATCGGGGAATTAGCTCCAAAGACTATCGCCATACAAAAGGCGGAATCTGTAACATTGTTATTTGCAAGACCTCTTATTCTTTTTCATAAAATAATGTATCCGTTTATTTGGTTATTAAACGGATCGGCAAGGTTGCTTGTTCAACTTTTAGGGTTTAAACCGGTAAAAGAACACGATGTAGCACATTCGGAAGAAGAGGTTCGAATGATTGTGACGGATAGTTATAAAAATGGGGAAATCAATTTATCTGAAATGACCTATGTAAATAATATATTTGACTTCGATGAAACGCTTGTAAGAGAGATTATGGTACCACGAAATGAAGTGGTTTGCTTTTACAAGGAAGACAATTTAACAGATAACATTGATATTATTCTAGAATCCCAATACACTAGATATCCAGTGGCAGACGGAGAAAAGGATAGTATCATTGGTCTTGTTAATATAAAAGAAGTTTTTACAAGTCATTTAGAAGGTAATCGATCCGTATCAATAGAGAATTTAATTCGCCCCATCATTCATGTACCTGAGGTAACTCCTATTAGACAACTTCTTTCAAAAATGCAAAAAGAACGGATTCATATGGCTATTGTACATGATGAATACGGAGGTACGTCGGGAATTGTAACGGTAGAAGATATATTAGAAGAAATCGTAGGAGATATCCGTGACGAGTTTGATAAGGATGAATTACCAGAGATTGAAGAAGTAAATGAAAAAATAAAAGTAGTTTCTGGTAAATTAAAATTGGTAGATTTGAACAAACTACTGGGCATCAATCTTCCAAATGAAGAAGTAGAAACAATTGGAGGATGGGTGTTTTCAAAAAATATGGAAGCTACAGTAGGTAGTTCTATCGTACACGATGGATATAAATTTATCATTGATGAAATGGATAAATATAAGGTTAAAAGGATAAAAATCGTAACAAGTTAGTTGAAAAAGCAAACTCTTTTGTGAGTTTGCTTTTTTTGGGTATAAAGTCAATGAACCTCATTAGAAATAAGGATTCAAATGAAATTTTAATGAGCTTTCCCAATTGACGTAATGGCATAATCTTGTTATCATTTCATCTGTTATATAAAATAATAGTTATCGCCTTGTATAAGTTCAAGAATATGGCTTGAACGTTTCTACCAGCTACCTTTAAATAGCCTGTCTACAAGGAGTGAAAATATGTATATTTTTTCATTTCTAGATAAAACTTTGGCATGCTGTGGTCAAAGTTTTTTTGCTTTTTAATAATGTCATAAAAAGCAATGGCTGTGGAAAGTTAAATGTATGAGCTATTCAAGGTCAATTCACCAGAATAGGAGATCGTCATCATGAAAAACTTCTTTCAGTTTACAGAAAGAAAAACTTCTTATAAACAGGAAACACTAGCAGGAATAACGACCTTTCTCTCAGTCGCTTATATTTTAGTGGTAAATCCGCTCATTTTAAGTCAAGCAGGAATGGATAGGGGAGCTGTATTTACTGCAACTGCTCTAACTGCTATTATTGGAACCTTACTGATCGGATTGCTTGCCAACTATCCGATTGCCATTGCACCGAGTATGGGATTGAATTCCTTTTTTACATTTTCCGTTTGTATTGGGATGGGAATAGAGTGGCCGGTAGCTTTAACTGGTGTATTTATTGCAGGTATTATTTTTATGATTTTAAGTTTATTGAAAATCCGGGAAAAAATTATTAATGCGATTCCTGAAGATTTAAAACATGCCATAGCTGCAGGAATTGGATTTTTCATCGCGTTTATTGGATTGAAAAATTCCGGAATAATTGTAGGAAATCCAGATACCTTTGTTACAATAGGAAATTTAACTACCCCCACGACCGCACTTGCTGTTGTAGGTCTTGTATTAACTATCGTGATGATGGTTCGAAATGTCAATGGGGCGATTTTTTATGGGATGGTTATCACTACAATCATTGGTATCATTTTTGGTTTAGTAAAGATGCCGACTTCCATTATTGGATCCATCCCTAGTCTTGAGCCAACATTTGGTGTAGTGTTTGAAAATTTACATGAAGTTTTTACACCGGACGTGTTAGCAGTTATTTTTACTTTTTTATTTGTGGCATTTTTTGACACAGCAGGAGCATTAATTGCCTTAACTAGCCAAGCGGGGATAATGAAAAATAACGAAATCCCTCGAATCGGGAGTGCATTGTTAGCTGATTCTTCTGCAGGAGCGGTCGGAGCAATTTTAGGAACTTCTACACCGGCAACAAGTGTGGAATCATCGGCCGGGATTGCGGTTGGTGGAAGAACAGGGTTTACATCGGTAATCATTGCACTATGCTTTACAGTTGCTTTATTCTTTTCTCCAATACTTTCTGTCATTACAACAGAGGTAACGGCTCCTGCGTTAATCATTGTCGGGGCATTAATGGCAATGGGAATTAAGAATATTAATTGGAGTAAATTAGAAGTCGTTATCCCATCCTTTATGACGATTATTATGATGCCTCTTACTTCAAGTGTTGCGATGGGACTAGCATTTGGTTTTGTACTTTATCCATTGGCGTTAATTGCTCAAAAACGTTCCAAAGAGATTCACCCGATAATGTACGTACTTAGTTTGTTATTTATTTTATATTTTATTTTTGTTGCTTGAATAAAGACACCCCTAAGGGGTGTCTTTATTAATTGGAATTGCATTTTGTGATAGAATTAAACTTACAATTTAGTATAAGGAGTACTTAGAATGTCTGAATCATTATTTACGAGTAAATATCATATTGATCTACGCGATGTTGATTTTAAAAAAGAGCTAAAATGGAGTGCGTTATTTAGTTATTTTCAAGAAATTGCGAGTCTAGCCGCATCAGACTTAGGACTTGGAATTGATACGTTACAAAAAGGGAATGGTCTTGCTTGGGTTTTAACGAAAATTCGTGTGGATGTAGATCGTTTACCTAGCTGGGGAGAAGAAATAATAATAGAAACGTGGCCATTAGAACCCGGAAAATTAAACTTTGATCGTGATTACATTGTACGGGATCAAGACGGGAAAAGTATTATAAGGGCTATTTCGTCTTGGGTGATAATAGATTTGAAGGAAAGGAAATTAAAAAGGTCAAAATCTATTCCATTCTCATTTCCAACTCCTAAAGTAGATAGGGCAATGAAGGACACTTTTAGCAAATTAAAACATAATGAGCAAGTGGAAACCGTCTATACAAAAACAATAGGTTATAGTGATGTTGATTTTAATGGACATTTGAATAATTCTAAATACATTGATTACATTATGGACTGTTTTGATATAAATGATCATAAAAAATACGATGTAATGTCAATTGAAGTGAATTTTATCCATGAAGCACTGCCTGGTGAAAGTATTTTATTAAAGAAAGATGTTACATTACATGATAATCAGGTTTATGTCGAAGGTATCAACGAGAAAAATAATCGAATTGTGTTTAAAGCGAAGTTAAAAGTTGTTAAACCATAATTTAAGTGATATTAAGGCCGAAATAGGATTTTGGTCTTTTTTTTATCCCATCTAAACGGTCGGTAAGACGCCTACCTCAAGCTTCTGGGGAACAAAGAGGATGGGGGATAAGTGCCGACTCAGTAGTAGATGAGAGTCCCCCACTTCTTTATAATGAATGTAAAATTTTTTCTAGCGGAATTTAAGCAGTATAACATAATAAACGTTCGCAATGTAATAGAGATGTTAGTAGAAAATAGGTAGTAATGACATATAAATAAATGAAATACTCTTGCCTAATATAGATATAGTGTGTTAATATAATCATGCAAACGTTTTCCCCATCTTTCGATAACAAGAGTATTTTAACAAATTACTAGAAAAGAAATCTATAAAACTATTTTTTGTTAAAATAATGAAACCGTTATCAAGGATGAGAAAGAAAAAAATAAGGAGTGAGGAAATGGGAGAAAGGAAGTTTTTATCAAAAATCTTTTTAATCGTTACTTTTTTAACAGTAATTGTTATTGCCGGTTGCAGTTCTTCAGATGACAAAACTGCATCAGAAGGTAATGGTGGTTCAGGTAAAGTTACTTTAGATGTCTTCCAGTATAAGGTTGAGTTCAAAGAACAATTTGAAAACCTTATAGCAAAATATCAAGAAGAAAATCCTGATGTAGTAATCAATGTTCAAACGGTTGGCGGAGGAAATAGTTATGCATCAGCAGTAAAATCACAGTTTTCATCCGGAAATGAACCGGATATTTTCAACGTTGGTGGTCCAACAGAAGTAGAAGAATATCATGATTATTTAACAGATTTATCAGATACAGCGGCAGCAAAAGCCGCTTTAGAAGGAACGCTTAATGGTGTAACAGAAGGGGACAAAATTCTAGGTCTTCCTTATGCCCAAGAAGGATATGGACTGATTTACAACAAGGAGATTTTTGAAAAAGCGGGAATTAATCCGGATGAATTAACAACCTTTGACGATCTTGAAAGTGCTATTAAAACATTAGATAGTAAAAAAGATGACTTAGGGATTGATGCAGTATTTGCTTTTCCTGCAAAAGAATTATGGGTAATGGGTAACCACTTAGCAAATACGTATATTGCACCAGAATTTGATAACGATGTCACAAAGGCATATGAAGCAAAAACAGTCGATTTTGAGTATGGTGATCAAATGAAGAGAATGCTTGACTTACAAAGTGAGTACTCTGTTCAACCGGTATTAAGTCTAGACTATTCACAACAAGTGGAACAATTATTTTCTTTAGGGAAGGTTGCAATAATTCAGCAAGGGAATTGGGTATATCCTACAATTGAACAAATGGATAGTGAATTTGCCAAAAACAATATTGGCATGATTCCAATGCCCGTGGAAGGTCTAGAAGGTCATTTGCCTGTTGGTGTACCTCAATACTGGGTTGTAAATAACAATAGTAGTGATGAGGAGATACAAGCTGCAAAGGACTTCTTGGATTGGATGTATACCTCAGATGAAGGTAAAGAAATGGTGCTAAATGAATTTAAGTTTATCCCTGCATATGAAGGTTATGATACAGAGCAAATTGCTGATCCCCTATCAAAAGCAGTATATAGCTATGCGGAACAAGGAAAAACGATTGGTTGGACATTCCTTGGAACCCCTGTTGGTTGGAATGAGGATGTTATAGGAGTTTATTTCCAACGCTATCTTAGTGGCGATATGGATTGGAACGGTGTACTAGAACAAGCCAAAGAAGAATGGGAAAAAGATAGAAAGTAATGTAATATGTGCAACCAACAAAATAAGAATTCCATTATTGTTGGTTGCCATCTTTCAAAGTTTTTGATTTTCGAATGGAGTTGTTATAAATGAAAAATAGAAGTGTATCATTTTGGCTATTTCTTACACCAACGTTACTTTCATTAGCACTCGTTGTTTTTGTACCATTTATTTATGGTTTTTTCTATTCTTTCACTGATTGGAACGGTTTAAAAGCGACAGAATTTATGGGACTTGCAAATTATGCGGAATTATTACAGGATGAAGCATTCTTAAGTTCAATTTGGTTTACGATTAAATTTGCTGTTGCCTCTATCATTTTAGTAAATATAATTGGATTGGGTTTAGCCTTGCTGGTTACACAAAAGATAAAATCAAGTAATATCTTAAGAACAGTATTTTTCATGCCTAACTTGATAGGAGGGTTAATTTTAGGATTTATTTGGCAATTTATCTTCATTAGTGCATTTGATGCATTTGGTAATGCGTTAGGAATTGAAGCATTAAGTGGTTGGTTATCTACTTCAGAAACAGGTTTCTGGGGAATGGTCATCCTAAATGTTTGGCAATACGCAGGATATATTATGATTATCTATATTGCATATTTGGAAAGTGTTCCAGAGGAGTTATTAGAAGCTGCTGAAATGGATGGAGCTAATAGCTTTAAACGATTCTGGAATGTTAAATTTCCACTAGTAGCACCGGCATTTACAATTAGTTTGTTTTTGACATTATCTAATGCATTTAAACTTTATGATCAAAACCTTGCGCTAACAAATGGTGGACCATTTCGATCAACAGAAATGGTAGCTATGAATATTTATAACTCGGCGTTTAAGGAGTATGATATGGCATATGCACAGGCCAAGGCTGTTATATTCTTTATTCTTGTCGCTGTAGTTGCATTAACACAGGTTTACTACAATAAGAAACGGGAGGTTGATTTATAATGAAGAAGAAAAGGAGAAATAAATTGGTTATTGGAACCATTGGTATTCTTCTTGCTTTATTATGGTTATCCCCGTTCTATTTAATGGTTGTGAATTCTTTTAAAACAAAAAAAGGTATATTTTCTAATGTATTAGGTTTACCTGAGGAATGGACATTTGTAAACTTTAAGCAAGCATTTATTGACTTAGATTTTGTAAATGCATTCATGAATTCCTTATTTATATCTCTGGTCAGTGTTACTATAATCATATTATTTTCGTCTATGGCTGGATATGCGTTGGCTCGAAATAAAAGTAAAATAAGTAATGGCTTATTTATGGTTTTCGTTGCAGCAATGTTAATACCATTCCAATCTGTAATGATTCCGCTTATATCGCTCTTTGGTAAAGTGGATATGCTTAATCCTGGTGGTCTAATTTTTATGTATTTAGGATTTGGATGTAGTCTTTCCATTTTTTTATATCACGGAGCAATGGCAAGTATACCCGCTTCGTTGGATGAGGCAGCAACAATTGATGGCGCAAACAAATGGCAGATATTTTGGAAAATTATTTTTCCAATGTTAAAACCAATTTCTGTAACGGTTATGATTTTGAACATTATCTGGATTTGGAATGACTATTTGCTTCCATCACTTGTACTGAGTGCAGAAAATGCAACAATTCCGCTAAATATGTTCTTTTTCTTTGGGCAATATACGAAACAATGGCATTTAGCGCTTGCAGGATTAACGTTAGCTATTATACCAATAATTATTGTTTACTTCTTCGCTCAAAAGCAAATTATTAAAGGGGTAACTGACGGTGCGGTAAAATAAACTATATTTATGCGATGCAAAGGAAATGTTAGTATATAATGGATAAATAGTAATTAATGAAGGAATGAGATTTTAATGTCAGTTACAATAAAAGATGTAGCAAAACAGGCTAATGTATCTCCATCAACTGTGTCCCGTGTAATATCAGATAGCAATAAAATTAGTGAAAAGACGAAAAAAAGGGTAAGAAAAGTGATGGAGGAAATGGGCTATCATATTAATTTAAATGCAAGAGTATTGGTTCAAAAGTCAACACAAACTATTGGTATTGTAATGAAACACTCGGCAAGTCAAACCTTGGAGAATCCTTTCTTTCCAGAATTGTTAAGAGGAATTAGTGCGGAATGTAATGAAAAAGAATACAGTATCTTACTTACTACAGGTAATTCTGAAGAGGCTATTTTTGATGAAGTAAAAAAGTTGGTAATGGGTAAACGTGTAGATGGAATTATAGTGATATATTCAAAAAAAGATGATCCAGTTGTTCCATATTTACTTGAATCTGGAATTCCATTTGTTGTTATAGGAAAGCCAACAAAAGAACAAAATCGAATTATGTATGTGGATAATGATAATGTTCAAGCAGGAACGGATGCAACCGAGTATTTAATTAATTGTGGACATAAGAGAATTTGTTTTATCGGTGATGATCCAGAGTATCAGGTTGTGCAAGATAGAATGAGCGGATTTGATATTGCGGCAAGAAAGCATGAATTAAAAATTCCTGATAAACATTATTTGACATTCCCTATGAAAGTGGATGAGATTGCCGAGAAAAAGATAAGCGCTTTATTAGAAACGAAAGATAGACCAACAGCAATCATCTCTTCGTCTGATGTCCATACTTTAATGGTTATTACTGCATTACGTAAGAAAGAAATAAAAATACCAAATGAAATGAGTATCATTACATTTAATAATACTATTATTTCCAAATTATCTACTCCACCTTTAACATCGATAGATATTCAAACCTATCAATTGGGATTCGAGGCGGCAAAAAGTGTGATTGAACTAATAAAAAATCCAGAAATGTTTAGAAAAAGTGTGATCATACCGGCTATTATCGTAGAAAGAGAATCTGTATCAAAGTTATAGAATATATATTTTTTAGATATAAATGCAAACGTTTGCCTTTATTTAGGAGAGGAGACTTAAAAATGAATGTAGTAGTTTGGAATGAATATAGACATGAGAAAGAAAACCCTGCTGTAAAAGAAGTATATCCAGAAGGAATCCATGAAACATTAGCCACATTTTTACGGGAGGATGGGATGAATGTAAAAACCGTAACACTTGATGAACCGGAACATGGTTTAACAGATGAATTGCTACAAGAAACTGATGTTCTTGTATGGTGGGGGCACAAAGCGCATGAAGAAGTAAAAGATGATATAGCTGAAAAAGTGAAGCAACGTGTTTTAGATGGAATGGGCTTAGTTGTATTACACTCTGGGCACTTCTCTAAAGTATTTAAGAAGTTAATGGGCACAGGCTGCGACTTAAAGTGGCGTGAAGCGGATGAAAGAGAACGTCTATGGGTTGTTGATCCGACTCATCCGATTACAGAAGGTATTGGGGAATATATAGAACTTGAAAAAGAAGAAATGTATGGAGAGCATTTTGATATTCCTACACCGGATGAATTAATTTTTATAAGTTGGTTCGAGGGTGGGGAAGTATTTCGAAGTGGTGCAACCTTTAAACGTGGAAGAGGAAAGATATTTTATTTTAGGCCTGGACATGAGACTTATCCAACCTATCATAACGAAGATATTAAACAAGTTATAAAAAATGGTGTGAGATGGGCTAAAAATAAAAATACACCGACACATGTTTATGGAAATCATAAACCAATAGAAAACTTAGATAAATAGGGGATGAGATAATGGGAAAAGTACGTATTGCTGTTATAGGAACTGGAAGCATTGCACAGAATCGTCATCTACCAGAGTATGATGAAAATCCTAATGTAGAAATTGTAGCTGTTTGTGACATTGTAGAAGAAAGGGTTAAGGAAGCTCCGAAAAAGTATAATGCTAAGCCGTATACAAATTATGAACAATTACTTGAATTAGAAGAGGTAGATGCGGTAAGTGTATGCTTACCAAACTATTTACATGCTCCTGTATCGATAAAGGCACTAGACTCGGGGTGTCATGTCTTATGCGAGAAGCCAATGGCAACCTCTAGATCTGAAGCAGAAGACATGATTGATGCGGCGCAACGAAATAATAAAAAACTAATGATTGGACATAATCAACGATTCGTATCCTCTCATCAAAAAGCAAAGGCAATTATTGAAAGTGGTGAAATTGGGAA
Organism: Oceanobacillus caeni; assembly: GCF_019037185.1. Classification (GTDB taxonomy): domain Bacteria; phylum Bacillota; class Bacilli; order Bacillales; family Amphibacillaceae; genus Oceanobacillus; species Oceanobacillus caeni. Next base: position 20,125 of record NZ_JAHHXM010000001.1, on the reverse strand, counting down.
AATTTATAGTTTCCGTACCGCTTTTGGACACGCTGGACCTGAAAGTTGGAGCGCTGAAGGAAAGGGAAGTTGGTTCTTCAAGAAAGACCAAGCATTTATCGGTGCTATGGGTGATTTGGGTGTACATAAGGCAGATCTAATTCGTTATTTATTAAGCGATGAGATTAGAGAAGTCGGTGCGTTTGTTGAAACTAGTGCAAAAGAAAATGCGGATGTTGATGATAATGCTGTATTTATTTTAAAAACAGATACCGGTATTATTGGAACCCTTGCCGCAAGTTGGGCTTATACGGCTGCAGAAGATAATTCAACAGTGATCTATGCAGAAAAGGCTATTTTACGTTTAGAAGATGATCCGAGATATTCGTTAATCGTGCAATATAAGAATGGGGATACGGTTAGATATGAACTTGATGGAATACAATCAAATGAAGACGGTGGGCAATCAAAGTCCCATGTGATTGATCATTTTATTGATTCCATTGTAAAAGATAAGGAACCATTAATTGATGGGGTAGAAGGAATGAAATCATTAGACATTATTCTAGCAGCAATAGAATCAGTGAATACAAAAACTATTTACAAATTAGAGAAGTGAATGAAATGAATAAATTAAAGATGGGAATTATTGGAGCGGGAGGAATTGCTGTCTCACGGCATATTCCCGCCTACCTTTCATTAAAAGATAAAGTAACTATATTTGCTGTTCAAGATGTGAATATAGAGCGTGCTAATGAGATAGCAAGAAAATATGATATCCCTAATGTCTATCAGGATTATCATGATCTATTCAAAGTAGTTGATGCTGTTACGATCTGTACCCCAAATAAATTTCATGCGGAAATAACAATCGCAGCTTTAGAAGCTGGTTGCCATGTTTTATGTGAAAAGCCGATGGGGATGAATACTTTTGAATGCGAAAAAATGATTGAAGCCGCAAAGAGAACTAGAAGACAATTAGCAGTTGGATATCATTACCGATTTATGCCGGAAGGACAACTTGCTAAACAAGCTATTCATGAAATTGGTGATCCACTTGTAACAAGAGTACAAGCATTAAGAAGAAGAAAAGTACCGGGATGGGGGGTTTTTACTAACAAGGAACTACAAGGTGGAGGTAGTTTAATTGACTACGGTTGTCATTTACTCGATTTGTCCCTATGGCTGTTAGGGGAAATAGAGCCAGTAGAAGTAATTGGTAAAATGTATAATCGCCTTAGTAAAACACCAAATCAAATCAATGATTGGGGTACTTTTGACTATGAATCTTTTGATGTGGATGATCACGTATCCGCATACATAACCTTTACAAATGGAAGTACTATGTTGTTTGAATGTTCTTGGGCGGCAAATATTAAAGAAGATACTACGCATTTAAGTATTTCGGGATCAGAAGCGGGAATAAATGTATTTCCTTATGAATTCTATACACCTAAATATGGAACATACATGACAACAACTGCAAATATAGAAAAGGAAAAATCAGGTCTTTTACAGGCTGCAAATTTTATAGAAAGCTGTCTTGGTGAATCGGACTTAATTGTAAAACCAGAAGAATCTTTAAAAGTAACAAAGATTATTGACGCAATCTATGAGAGTAGTCAATCAGGAAAGAGCGTACGATTTTAATAAAAAAGAAAATTAATGGAGGGAATAGGTATGAAATTAGGTGTATTTTCGGTTCTATTTGCTGGTAAGACTTTCGAGGAAATGCTCGATTATGTGAAAAATGCAGGACTAAATGCGGTAGAAATAGGAACGGGTGGAAATCCGGGTAATAATTTTTGTGACCTTGATGCACTACTAGCTAGTGAAGATAAACGAAAGGAATACCTAGAAAAAATTCAATCACGAGGACTTACGATTAGTGCATTCAGCTGTCACGATAATCCTATCTCGCCTAATAGGCAACATGCGGAAGAATCACATGAAACGTTCGTTAAAACAATAAGATTAGCTGAACTAATGGGTGTTCCTGTTGTGAATACATTCTCTGGTGTCCCAGGTTCAAATGAAAATTCAAAATACCCGAATTGGCCTGTAACTCCATGGCCTACAGAATACTCCGATATTCTAAATTGGCAGTGGGAAAAAAGATTAATACCATACTGGAAAGAACAAGCGCAATTAGCGAGGGATCATGGTGTTAAAATAGGACTTGAATTACATGCAGGTTTTCTTGTACATACACCATATACTTTACTTAAACTAAGGGAAGCAACCAATGATGCTATTGGTGCCAATCTTGACCCAAGTCATTTATGGTGGCAAGGCATTGATCCCGTTGGAGCGATTAAAATATTAGGAAAAGAAAATGCCATTCATCATTTCCACGCTAAGGATACGTATATCGATCAAGACAATGTAAACATGTATGGCTTAACGGATATGCAACCTTATTCTGACGTACAGTCAAGGGCATGGACTTTTCGTTCTGTTGGGTATGGTCATAGTTTGCAAGAATGGACCAACATTGTGAGCGCATTAAGAACCTATGGATATGATTATGTAATTAGTATTGAACATGAGGATCCTATTATGTCAATAAACGAAGGGTTCAAACAAGCAGTAAAAAATTTAAAATCTATAAATATCGAAGAACCTCCTGTAGAAATGTGGTGGGCATGAAACATTAATTAGGTATCTATACGTATTTATTAAAAATAATTGGGAGGAAAGGAGGAGTTACATTTGAAATATTCAGGGGTTATGAGAGGAGTTTACGCTATAAGTATGTGGGTGATGCGTTTTTCCATTATAAATTTACTGTGGCTTCTCTTTCAATTACCAATTATTTATATTGTTGTGAGTATACTTTATGCAAATAGCAAAGAAGATATCATTATCCTACTCCCAATTCTTATTATCTTGATACCCTTTTTACTTTTTCCAGCAACTCAAAGTATGTTTTCAACAGTTCGTGACTGGTTGATAAAGGACGATGATAAAGGACTCATTCAATCATATATTAAGTATTATAAAGAAAATTATAAAAAGAGTATGAAGACAGGAATAATCTTAACAGTTGTATGGGGTATCTGGGGTTTCGATTTTTATTATTTTAGTAAGGAAAGTGTTGTATTAATGTTTATGGTTGGGTTTTTAGGATTACTTCTATACGTCTATACAATTAATATATTTTCCTTGAATGCCCATTTCCACTTAAGTTTAGCTGGACTTTTAAAAAAGTCATTGATTATTACGATTGGTAGTCCAATTTTGACCATTATCATATTGTTGAGTAATTCTCTTCTCTTAGTAATAAGTATCTATAAACTAACATTTTTAATTCCTTTCTTTACAGGTGCTTTGATAACCTTTTTATCATTCTCAGCTTTTTATCGACAGTATGTAAATTTATCCCACCTAAACGGGCAGTAAGACTCCCATTCCAAGCTTCTAGGGAAACAAAGAAGGTAGGTGGAGATCAAACTGCCCGTAAAGGTCCGATAAGTGCGACTAACCATCAGTGGGGGATGAAGGTAAACCCTACTAGTGGATGTCTTCTTTATCTAGTTCGAATCTAAAACAAGAATGACTTGTTAATAAGGAGGATTGTTATGAACAGGAAATGGTGGAAAGAGGCAGTAGCTTATCAAATCTACCCACGAAGCTTCATGGATTCTAATGGCGATGGAATTGGTGATATACAAGGAATCATTTCTAAACTAGATTATGTGAAAAATCTTGGTATCGACGTCATTTGGGTAAGTCCCATTTACAAATCGCCAAATGCTGATAATGGATATGATATAAGTGATTACCAAGAGATTATGGATGAATTCGGTACAATGGAAGACTTCGATGAATTATTGAAAGAAACCCATAAACGCGATATGAAACTAATTATGGATTTAGTTATTAATCATACCTCCGATGAACATCCATGGTTTGTGGAATCTAGAAAATCAAAGGAAAATTCGTTTCGTGATTATTATATTTGGAGACCGGGAAAAAAAGGAAAGGAACCAAATAATTGGGAGTCGATTTTTGGAGGATCCGCTTGGAAATATGATGAAAAGACGAATGAATATTTCTTGCATCTATTTTCAAGTAAGCAACCAGATCTTAATTGGGAAAACGAAAGGGTAAGAAAAGACTTATATAACATGGTCAATTGGTGGTTTGAAAAAGGAATTGATGGATTCCGAGTAGATGCCATCACGCATATTAAGAAAAAACCAGGATTACCTGACCTACCAAATCCGAAAAGGTTAAAATATGTACCTTCCTATTCTGCGCATATGAATCAAGATGGGATTTTGGATTTTCTACAGGAATTGAAGAAAAATACGTTTGATAAATATGACATTATGACGGTTGGAGAAGCAAACGGAGTTCAAGCGGAGGAAGCAGAGGAATGGGTCGGAGAGAAAAAAGGGATTTTTAATATGATCTTTCAGTTTGAACATTTGGATCTTTGGGGTAAAGATACGAATACCGGCATTGAAATTCATAAATTAAAAAAGATATTAAGTAAATGGCAAGAAGGACTTGATGGTATTGGTTGGAATGCATTATTCTTAGAAAATCATGATCAGCCACGAGCTGTATCGACATGGGGAAATGACGGGATATACCGTGAGATGTCCGCTAAGAGTCTTGCCACGATGTATTTTCTTATGCAGGGTACCCCATTTATATATCAAGGGCAAGAAATAGGGATGACGAACGTTCAATTCCCTTCTATTGATGATTATAATGACGTGGAAGCAAAGAACTTATATCGAAATAAACGTAAAGAAGGTATGTCTGACCAAGAAATTATGGAAATTATATGGAAAACTGTTCGTGATAATTCTAGAACTCCAATGCAATGGAATGCGGAGAAGAATGCAGGTTTTACAACTGGAAGGCCATGGTTAAAAGTGAATCCGAATTATAAGGAAATTAATGTAGAATTGGCATTGAGGGATGAGAACTCTATTTATCATTATTACAAAAAGTTAATTGAGATTAGAAAGAAATATCAAGCGCTTATTTATGGTAGCTATGATTTAATTTTAGAAAATCATAACGAAATATTTGCCTACACTAGAAAATTGGAAGAAGAACAAGTTTTGGTGTTGACTAATCTTTTTGCAAATAATGCAACGTTTAACTTACCGGCTTCTTTAAAATCAAAAAAGAAGAAATTACTCTTAAGTAATTATCATCATGATTTGAAGCCATTGGAATTAAGACCATATGAAGCGCGTGTATACTTAGTTTAAGGAGGCCTATGGAGCTTCCTTTTTTTTATCCCTCCTCAAGCTTCTAGGGAAACAAAGAAGGTAGGTGGGAGTCTTAGTGCCTGTAAAGGTCCGAGAAGTGCGACTAAACATCAATGGGGGATGAAGGAAATCTCCCATTGTTGGAAGTCTTCTTTATTATTAAAAGAGTCATCAATTTGTTAAAAATTATTTACGTTATATCTTGATATTGATAATCATTATCAATTAAACTAAATCTAAGGAGGAGACACTAATGAGTGATATTTTAGTTCTTTACGCTAGCGTAAGTGGAAATACGGAAATGATAGCTAGAATTATTATCGATTCCTTGAAGGAAAAGAATATAGAATTTGATGTAAAAGTATTTGATGAAGATCCAATAAAAGCAAAAGATATCTTAGAATATGACGCCATTTTAATGGGGGTATATACATGGACGGATGGTGAATTACCATTTGAAGTTGAGGATTTCTATGATGGTGTATCCGATCTAGATTTAACTGGAAAAGTTTGTGGGGTGTTCGGCTCAGGGGATCAGTTTTATGATCATTTTTGTGGAGCTGTGGACATCATGTATGAACAATTTGAAGAGGTTGGAGCAACGATGATTGCTCATAAGGTGAAAGTAGATATGGATCCTGAGGGGGAAGAAATTATGGAATGTCAACGCTTAGCGGAAGAATTTTGTGAATTGGTCGGTGAAATAGTATAAAGGATCCCGAGCCGAATTTGGCTCGAGAATCTCTTATTCTTTTTCTAAAATATCAACAATCCCAATGCGATAGGAATAAAGCTAAATAATAGAATCATGACACAAAATCCCATAATATCACGAACTTTCAAACCGGCAATGGCAAGTACAGGTAATGCCCAGAACGGCTGAATCATATTGGTCCACGCATCTCCCCAAGCCACAGCCATCGCTGTCTTCGCAATATCAGCATTAAGCAGAATTGCTGCATCTATCATAATTGGACCTTGTACTGCCCATTGTCCACCACCAGAGGGAATAAAGAAGTTGACAATACCGGCACTAATAAAGGTAAAGAATGGTAAAGTATAGTCTGATGAAAAGCTAACAAACCAATTAGAAATCATATGAGAGAGTCCGGAACCAATCATCATTCCCATAATCCCCGCATAAAACGGAAATTGAATAATGATTCCACCAGCATTTTTAATACCTTCTGTAACAGTATCAAGGAATCTTTTCGGAGTACGGTGGAAAAGAATTCCTAAAAATAAGAATGTAAAATTCACAATATTAATGTTTAGGTCAAGCTCATTCCATACAAAATGATAAAAAATAAATACCAATCCCATCATTCCGATAACGAGGGATACGAGTTGGCTATTTTCTAATTTTTCGGCTGGTGTATCGGGAACGAAGTCATCTTCTTTTTCATCTTCCTCAGGTATGTTTAAATTAGAAAACTTTGTTTGAGCACCTATGTTAGAACTTTTTAAAAGAAATCGATTAAAAATAGGTAAGGTAATTAACATTGTGATCACAACGAAAATATTGAAGGGACTAAATATGGTTTCTGCAACGGGGATTAATTGTATTTTATCTTCTAAAAAGTGGCCGGGAGTTGCTATTGTAAGTGGAATGGATCCAGAAAAACCGCCATGCCATACTAACATCCCGCTGTAAGCACTTGCGATTAGAATGCGGTAATCAACAGCAGGAACACGTCTCGCAACGTGAATGGCAAAAAGTGCTCCAACAACAAGTCCAAATCCATAGTTGATTAAACAAGCAATAATGGCAACAAACGTAACTAAAAAGACTGCTTGTGGAGGTGTTTTTGCTAGAGAACTAAGTTTCGTTAATAGTTTCTTCACAATGGGTGTACTAGCTAAAATATAACCAGTTACAACAACTAAAGACATCTGCATTGCAAAAGCAAGCAAATCCCAAAAACCTGTTCCCCAGTGTTCTACCATTTGGACCGGTCCACTATCCGTAAAGATAATACCTAGAATAAACACGACAAAAGTTAAAATGATAGCAAAAAGAAAGGCATCTGGTAAATAACGCTGAACCATTCGATCAAAGAACGATGTTAAAGCTTTCATCGTTATACACTCCTCCTTTTTGGACTGATAGCGATTTCATAAAAGAGTATATGCAAAATAAAAAATAAATAGCCCATTTTATTTGGACAATATTAACTTACATAAGAAATAATATGAAAATGGCTTCATATATGAAGAAAATTTTCCGATATAGTAAGATAGAACTAGAAAATTATATTCTTCTTGATTTGTACGTAAATCATGTCGATATTAGAATAAAGAACGTTAACAATGTTAGGTGAAAAAACGATATACATATAGCAGAAAGAAGGAAACGGAATGGAGACAGATCAGTATTTAGATATGTTTTTGGACGAAAGTCGTGAACATTTGCAAACAGTTAATGATCATATTTTAGAATTAGAAAAGCAGCCAGACAACATAGATTTAGTAAATGAAATTTTCCGCTCCGCTCATACATTAAAAGGAATGGCAGCGACTATGGGGTTTGAAGATATTGCTTCTTTAACGCATAAGATGGAAAACGTATTAGACGGAATAAGAAACTATAAATTAAATGTTACAACAGAAGTTATCGATGTTATTTTCGTTGCCATTGAATATTTGGAAAATATGGTGGATTCCATTGCCGCTGGAAATGATGGAAAAAAGGACGTTACAGATCTAGTGGCTCGTTTGGATATGATTGAAAAAGGAAAGTCTATAAAAAATGAGGGTGTCCAAGAGGTTGCTGCTACATTAGAAGCGGGGACGCCCACCGAATTACAATTAGATCAGTTTCAATTAGAGATTGTTCAACAAGCAAAGGAACTAGGAATCAATGCTTATCAACTAACAGTCTCTTTAGAAGACGAATGCATTTTAAAAGGTGCACGTGCTTATATGGTTTTCGATGTTATGGAAAAGAACGGTGACATCATTAAGACAAACCCTGCCATTGAAGATATAGAAGAAGGAAACTTTGACGATTCATTTTCCTTCGTCTATGTATCTAGTGAACCTCCCGAAAATATACAGGAACAGGTTTCAAAAGTTTCTGAGGTTAAAAATGTTGAGATTGTTCGTTTTGTAGTGGATAATAACTCTTCTCAACAGCAAAAACAAACAGAAGAAAAGGTAGAAAAAAAAGGTAAAAAAGTAGCTGATGAAAAGTCAGAAGTTACTCACCATACATCTAAAACTATCCGTGTGAATCTTGAACGAATTGATGATTTATTAAATATTTTTGAAGAAGTAATTATTGATCGTGGACGTTTAGAAGTTATTTCAGAGGTATTTGATAATCAAGAGTTGACAGATACAGTTGAACACCTGGGGCGAGTGACTTCAGAAATGCAAAATTTAATTTTGTCCATGCGTATGGTTCCGATTGAACAAGTATTTAATCGATTCCCAAGAATGATTCGTGGGCTTGCTAAAGAACTGAATAAGAAAATAAATTTGGAAATAATCGGATCAGAAACGGAATTAGACCGAACTGTTATTGATGAAATTGGTGATCCGTTAGTTCATTTAATCCGTAATTCGATAGATCATGGAATTGAACTACCGGAAGTAAGAGCGCAAGCGGGAAAATCAGAAGAAGGCCATTTAATATTAAGAGCGTATCATAGTGGGAACCATGTCTTTATCGAAATAGAAGACGATGGCGCGGGAATTAATCGTGAAAAAGTACAAATGAAAGCAATTGAAAAAGGATTAATATTAGCAGAAGAGGCTGAATTATTATCCGATGATGAAATTGCAAACTTTATCCTTTCATCAGGATTTAGTACGGCCGACCAAATATCGGATATTTCTGGTCGTGGTGTCGGTTTAGATGTTGTAAAAAGCAAGATGGAAGCATTAGGTGGGGAAATAAGTATTAAAACGGAAAAAGGGAAAGGAAGTATTTTCTCTATTCAATTACCGTTAACCCTTTCTATTATTGCTACTTTACTTGTAAAGGTGAAACATGAAACATATGCAATCCCTCTATCTTCTATTATTGAAACAGTCTTATTACAAGATGAACAAATTTTAAGTGCACACGGCAGAAAAGTGATGGACTTTCGAGGACAAGTGGTTCCACTTGTTTCTTTATCTGAAGTTTTCGAGGTTCCAATACGAGAGGAAAAGAATGAAAAATACCATGCTGTAGTTGTCGTGAAGAAAGGTGAGAAATTAACTGGGCTAATTGTCGATTCTTTTATAGGTCAAAAAGAAGTCGTATTAAAATCACTCGGCTCCTACTTAAAAGATGTATTTGCCATTTCAGGCGCAACCATTTTAGGTGATGGCGAAGTAGCATTAATTATTGATCCAAATGCTTTGATTAAATGATGAAAAATGAGGTGATTAAATGGATGAGATGACAAAATATATTATATTTAAACTTCAAAATCAATCATTCGGAGTGGATGTTCAACAAATTATTTCCATTGAGCGGATTCAAGAAATAACCGAAGTACCAAGGACATCCGAGTTTATTAAAGGTGTTACGCATATAAGGGGAGAGACTACCCCAGTAGTTGACCTGCGGGAAAGACTACTAATGGAGCAAAAGGATTATACAGACAGTAGTAGAATCTTAGTCGTACAAATAAAAGACATGCAAATCGGCCTAATCGTTGATGCGGCAACAGAAGTAAAAGATATTAACCAAGAATTAATTAAACCCGCACCTTCCTATGTAGGTGGTGTAAAAGATACATTTGTCAGTGGTGTAGCAAATTTAGAAGACGGTCTGTTAATTATTCTAGATTTAGAAACGATAATCAACCTTGAGGAAACAAATGAGCTTCAAGAAGTAATCGATTAAAGCATGAATAAAAGGTAGTTTGATAAAGGTTAGGAACCTATATCAAATTACTCTTTTTGTTATTGGGAAAGTATAGAAGTTCTACCAAAATACGTGCATCTAAGGCATTCGCGAAAGCTTTTGGGGCATTACCTAGTTTTTTAGCAGAGAAGAAAGTATAAAAATTTAGCTTATTAAATCTTTTCATAGGGAAGGCCGCGTCCAGCTCCAGCGCCCAGCGACTAGCGAGACTTCCTTCACCTCCGTACGATAAGTCAACATCGACTCACTCCGTTCGTCGTGTTTCCTTTATCTCCTGCGGCTCAGTCCAGTCCGTACGTCGCTAAACGGGCGCTTGCGCTTTTGTTTAATGGTATTTCATCAACAATATGACATTAAAAATATTAATCGATATTAATAGACAAAATTCAACAGTAAAAAGATTCATATTTCCCAGGAAATGCTTATGTTAGGCCAACACGATTATAAAGGATATAAAGGATCGTCGTATGTATCATATCTAACATGGATAAAAGTAGTAAACAACTCATAGAAGATGAACTACCCAACCATCGTTAATGTTTTTGGTGATAAATGGTTTTCTTATCTTTTTAGCACAACCTTTGATAAAATGGAAAACAGAAACAAATTCGCAAGAGCATCGGGAGGAATGTTGTTATGGATAGTAATATAAAATTAATTGCATTAGATATGGACGGGACATTATTGACATCCAATCAAGAGGTTTCCGATAGAACGAAAAAGGCAATTTCTGAAGCATTAGCAAAAGATGTACATGTTGTTTTAAGTACAGGACGTGCATTAAAAACAGCCTATCGATATGCGGAAGAATTAAAATTACAGTCTTATCTTATAACTGCAAATGGTGGACAAATTTATACGGTAGATAAAGAGTTACTCGATCAACATACATTGGAAACAGAGATGGTAGATAGAATGTGGAACATTGGGAAGGAAATCGGGGTCCACATGTGGCTTATATCTACTGATGACGTGTTCTATGGGGAAGCTCCTGATAATTTACATGATCATGAATGGTTAAAATTTGGCTGTCAATCGGACGATAAAGAGAAGCTAGATAAAATGGTGAAGGAATTATCCTATTACAATAACTTAGAACTCACGAACTCACTACCAACTAATATAGAAGTAAATCCAAAAGGGGTAAGTAAAGCAAATGCTCTTCGTTTTTTATGTGAAAGAATTGGAATTACGATGGACGAAGTAATGGCATGTGGGGACAGTTTAAATGACATTAAAATGATTCAAGAAGCTAAAATTGGTGTAGCAATGGGGAATGCTCAAGAAGCAATTAAAAAGGTAGCAAATCATATTACCGATACGAATGATCATGATGGAGTTGCTAAAGCAATCGAAAAGTTTGTATTGTAATAAGAACAAAGGCGCTGGAGCCGGACGTGGCCTATTCTGAATAATTTTCGACATGCAACAAATTTTATAACTTTCTAAACCATGAAAAAGGCTTGCGTAAGTGCAAGTCTTTTTCTCAATATTAAATTCCTGCAACCCAATACATCAAAATGGAAACAAGAACCGAGGTTATTAACATAGCATAAAAAGGTTTTAATGCTTTTGCTTTCAAATCTTTTAAACTTACATTTAATCCTAGCCCTACCATCGCTGAAGTCAAAATAAACGTAGTAGCGATACTTATAAAACTCATTACCGATTGCGTTACTGGGATATATACTCCTAATACATAACTACCTAATAAACTCATAGCAATAAATCCTAGTAAGAACCATGGAAATGGCACTTTTGTCGGTTCGTTTACGGAACGATTTTGCCGTCTTTTCCAAAAAATGATGACAAAGCATAATGGAACGAGTAAAAATACACGACCTAGTTTTGCCAATAAAGCGATAGCTAAGGCATCTTCCCCGGCTGGTTCTACCGCTAAAGCGACATTAGCAAGTTCGTGCAAGCTAAGTCCTGACCAAATTCCGTATTGAACATCTGAAATAGGCAGAAATGGCAAAAGCAAGGCATAAACAATGGAAAAAACAGTTCCTACTAATGCAATGATTCCCACACTAATTGCGGTATCTTCATCTTTTGGTTTAAGGATTGGAGCTACAGCTGCGATGGCCGCTGCACCGCAAACCCCCGTACCGATACCTAAAAGAAGAGAGATTTTTGAGTCAGCTTTTAATAATTTCGCCAATAATACAGTGACAAGAATAGCAAAGATTATTGTGAGTGCTCCCTTTAATACTAATCCAAGACCATCATGAAAAATTACATCCATATTTAGTTTAAGACCATATAAAATAATCGCAAAACGTAATAAATATTTAGATGAAAATTGTATTCCCGGACGAAAAAACTCTGGGTATCCCCAAATTTGCCTATAAACAATGGCAAGAATGATGGAAACAGCAAGGGGACCAACACGATTAAATATAGGTAGAAGAGCAAGTAAATAACCGATGAAAGCAAATAAAAATGTAAATCCAATTCCTAAGATAAATTTCTTCTTACCTGAAGCTTCATTCATCATTTTTATCTATCCTTTCAACTCCGCTTGCTTTTATTGTAAATTATATTTTATTATAAGGAAAATAAATTATAATGATGGTGATAATAAGTCTTCTTTATTGTATCCATAGGAGGAGTAAAATGGACCAACATCTCATCGTATTCATAGAAGTAGCGGAACGAAAGAATTTCACTCGAGCTGCGGAAGCACTTCACATGACCCAACCTGCTATCAGTCAGTATATAGCCGCATTTGAAAAGGAGATAGGAGTAAAGTTAATTGAAAGAACGAATAAATCAGTAGAATTAAATAAAGCCGGGGAAATGGTTTATCTTTATGCGAAATCCATTGTGAAAGAATATGAGCATATGAAATCACTTATCTCTGATATGAAAAGCGAGCCAGGCGGGGAATTACAAATAGGTGCTAGTTATACGATAGGGGAATATCTTTTACCCAAATTATTAGCAAAACTTCAAGAACAGTATCCTTCTATTATCCCTTATATAACAATAGGGAATACAGAAGATATTGGGTCAAAACTACTACAACGTGACATTGATATTGGTTTAATCGAGGGGGATTTTTTTCATAAACAGATTCATATTGAATCTTTTGCTACAGACGTGATGTACCTTATTGGAAGTAGCGAAGAATTTATTTCTGAACAAAAGATCACACATAAAGAACTTGAAAATCAAACGTGGATCATTCGTGAAGAGGGTTCTGGTACTCGTAGAATGCTTGAGGAGTTTTTGAAATTTAATAAAATAAATCCCAAACGGGTAATAACACTAGGAAGTACACAAACGATTAAGGAAGGAGTAGAATCTGGTTTAGGTATTAGTTTACTTTCTCAACTTACATTTCAAAAGGAATTAGAGTTACATCGGATTGTTAAACTTTCTACCTCAGGAACACCAATAAAGCGGAATTTTTCTATCATTAAATATGATCAAGTTTTTCAACCAAAGACATTACAAGTATTTCAGGAGATAGTTAAGGAATTCGCTTAAACACGTGCTTTATATCACATTTTTAGTGCCCTTTATTTGTCAGATAATAAAGTGTATAATGAAAGTAGGAACAAGAAAGGGGATGCTTTCATGGCTTTTTCACGTGGACCGAAAGAACCGGTTCCAGAGGTGGAAACAAATGTATGGTCATGCACTAGTGAGGAATGTCAAGGATGGATGCGAGAGTCATTTAGCTTTCAAACCGAGCCAGAATGTCCACTATGTCATTCCAATATGGAGCTAGAAGTACGTGTACTTCCCGAAATAAAGTAAGTATCTCCATCATTAAATATAGAAACAGAATAAAAGTTTTATCCAACCTAAATGAGCAGTAAGACTCTTACCTCAAGCTTCTGAAGAAACAAAGAAGGTAGGTATCAACTGTTTGTAAAGGTCCGATAAGTAAGACTAACCATCAGTGGGAGATGAAGGAAACCCCCACTGACGGAAGTCTTCTTTATTATGTTTTTCTTAGAAACCTTGGTTAAGGATACCGGGGTTTTTCTTTTTTAGCAGGTAGGAAAGCATAAAAATCTTTTCCGTCTGGGGCTCCGATTACTCGCCCCACCGTAAAGATTTGCATAAGTGCAACTAAGGCATTCGCTAAAGCCTAGCGAATGCCAAGTTTTCTAATGGGCTAAATTCACATATAGCCCATAAATATCATATTTTATTATAAACATAAATAAAGGATGTGTCTTTTTGAAGAAATATTACGTGACTGGAAATACTGCAAAAGGTTTAGTCAATTACATCTCTTCGAATCTTCAAAACATAAAACAAACCATTATTCTTAAGCATCCATCTGATTCTTTGAAAACAAGTTTAATTCAACAAGTTATAGATTCTTATCAGTCTAACTACGAAATCGAAGTGTTATTAAGTGCACTTAGTTCTAAGTATTTAGATGGTGTTATCATTAGAGAAAAATCACTTGCTGTTATTTGTGACCGAGTGGCAAAAAACAATAAAATACCTAATGCAGTCGAAATTGATTGTAGCTTATTTACAAAAGATAAACCAGCCATTAATACAGAATTAAAGGAAAAAATCATTCATCATACAGAAAAGGCATACAAAAATTTTAGAACAGGATTATCCATACATGATGATTTAGAAGCAATTTATATTAATGAGATGGATTTTGACCGTGCGAATGAACTTGCACAAGAATTTATTCAACGGATTATGAAGAATCAGGAGAAACAAAACCGTAAATCAACAACATATCACCGATTATTTGGAACGAACACTGCCGATGGCGTCGTGAATGAAGTACCACATATTACCGAACGAATGAAAAAGGTTTATTATATTAAAGGTCGGGCGGGAACAGGTAAGTCTACTTTTATGCGTAAAGTTGTAAAATCATGTAAAGAATATGGATTCGATATAGAGGTATATCATTGTAGTTTCGATCCAGGAAGTATGGATATGGTTTTAGTTCCGGAACTTGAATTTTGTATGTTTGACAGTACCGATCCACATGAATTTTTCCCTACACGAGAGGGGGAAGAAATCATTGACCTTTATGAAGAAGCAGTAAAGCCCGGAACTGATGAAAAATATGAAGAACAAATAACTAAAGTTCATAATCATTATAAATCTTTTATGAAACAAGGTGTTAAAGAATTAAAGAAAGCTGGAGAATATCGTGAGAAATATGAAAGCCAGTTTATTTTTACGGAAGAAGATAAGAATGCGATAGTTGAATGTATAAATCAACAAGTGATCCAATAAGAAAAGGGAGGCAGCACTCAATAGAGTACTGTCTTTTTTTCATAAGTAAACCAATCGACAAAATTTTCTAAAAAATTTCACTTGATATATTTGAAAATCTGATGTAAAATGAGTTAACAGAAAATTTAGATAGGGTCTATCGAAAAATTTGGGAGGTTGGTGAGTTGGATGGTTAGTGTAAAAATGCTTAAGCCTTATTATATTAAAACGGATAAAGAGTATGTACGTATCGTTTTAGCATATCAATATTTTTCAGTAGTAATTAATGAAAAAGATTATCAATTTATCCCTATCGAAGCAAATGAGTTCCGTATTAACCGACGAACTCAGAAGGTGGAAAATGTGGATGCTAAATTCGCATTTCAAAATGGGAAAGAGGTAGTATACTTAACTCTCGCAAAATTAATTACTCTCCCAGATTTCTTACAGCAACTTCATTCTATAGCAAGTTCTTATTATATAAAAGATGATGAGGAAAATAACGAAGGCGATATTCAGGAAGATGGTTTTGAAAGCGTAATCATTATTGAAGAACTAGAGAAAATGAATGTAAGAAGGTTAATTGACAAAGCCTTAGACGAAAGAAATGAACAAGCATTTAACGAACTTATAAAGTATCTTTAATAATATTTAAAAAAGCTACTCAAGAGAGTAGCTTTTAACGTTTCATGTTTATAAGAAGATTACTTACTTTTTTTACAGGACTTTCCGTTTTAGATTCATGGCTATTTTCCACCATCATGGCAATTAAGATATCTTGAGAGTCTGTAGGGTATGCGACAAACCATTGATTTTCTGCACCTTTTTCCTCTTGTGTATGTTTTAACTCTGCTGTTCCAGTTTTACCTGAAATCGTAACTTTATCGTTGTTTGCTTCTTTAGCGGTTCCATCTGTTACAACAGCTCTAAGTGCATCTTGGATAGTACTTGCTTGTTCCTTCGTAATGAGACCTTTCTTCCAGAACTGCCCTGTCTCTTCATCAGAGAAAAATGTAGGTTTTAGCATATTTCCATCATTCAAGAAAGTTGTATAAGCTGTAGCAAGGTGAATAGCTGTCATTTGAATTTGCCCTTGACCGTAACTTGAGTCAGCGAGCATTACTTCATTATCGATTTCCCCACTTTTTGAAATAGTCGAAGCAGTTACTGGATAAGTTAATGGAAAATCTTCGCCAATCCCAAAGTTATGAAGGCCTTTTGTGAATTTATCTTTACCCATTTCTAATGCCTGCATGGCAAAATAAATATTATCAGAGCGAACTAATGCATCTTTTAAATCAACTGGACCATTGGAAGTGGAAACACGAGTAACTTTATAATCTCCCCAAGATTCCTTGCCCCACTGTAAGCCATTGATTTCAAATCCTTCGTTAGGCTTAATGACTCCGTTTTCTAATCCAATTGCTGCCGTAATAGGCTTGAATGCAGAACCTGGAGCAAACGTAGAAACAATTCGATTGATTAAAGGTAATTGTTCATCTTTATCTAAAGCTTCCATATAGCCTTCAGTTGTGCCATACATCACCTTATTCGGATCGAAACTAGGGCTACTCACAAGTGCCAGTGTTTCACCCGTTTTAGGATCAATAGCCGCAGCTGTACCCGCATCTTCTCCGTATGAATCATATAATTCTTCTTGTAAGTTAATATCTAGAGTGAGAGTAAGATTTTTGCCATTTTCAACTTCTTTTTCAGCTAAAACAACTTTTTCATTGTTTTCTTTTTCAATATAAATAGTAGCACCAGGCTCGCCTTTTAATTGTTCTTCATATAGTCTTTCTAAACCCCTAGCGCCAATCATGTCGTCGGCAGCATATTTACTTTCATCAAATTCCTCAAAATCTTCGGCACGAACTGTTCTTAAATAACCGGTTAGATGAGCAGTGGATTCACCACCTGGATAAACTCGTCCATTTACAGTATTAATTTGAACGCCACTAATTTGTAATAATTGATTTTTTACTTTTTCATTATCTTTTGTGATTTTCGCAATCGGTACTGCCCATTCTGGCTGTACCCAGCTTTGATTTAATTTCCCATCAATACTTTCAACCGATACACCTAGAAGTTTTGCAATGTCTTTTTTCGCTTGGTCAGCCGATTCTCCTAATTTATCAGGAATAACACTGACTTCATAAATATCATCATTCAGAGCTAGAGGCATTTGATTTCTGTCTAAAATTTCTCCCCGTTTTGGTTCAGTTGTCGTATATTTAATTTCTCCACCATTTTTCAAATCTGGAAAAATAAAACCAGGATCCCAGTCCACAAACCAATTTCGATTTTCACCTTCACCTTCAAGCTTTAATGTAGCTTTATAATTAAATTGGATTGGCCCTCCAATCGTATTCATTTCAACACGGAAGGGGATTTTAGCAACTCCTTTGTCCATTGCAGCATCTAAATCATCATCTTTGATTGGACTAAAGGTAACCTTTAAATCGGTTACGTTAAGATCGTTATATAACTTTTCGTTACGTAGCACAGATTCTTCTGCTGAGAAAGTAGATTTTGCTTCCGAAGTAAACATATCATACAACTTTTCATACTTTTGTTCATTCCAGTCACTAACGAACGAATCGAAACGTTCATTCGGAGTGACGCGATCATCGGAACAAGCAACAAGCAAGATAAGAATAAATAACATAAATATTCTTTTTCTCATTATGTGACCCCCCATAAATTTCTTTTAACATTATAACACTAAACCGTTTTCTTCTAAATGAAAAGCCACGCTGTCTCGCAACAGGTGACTTTAAAGATGACTTATTTTGCTTCCATGTGGTTAGTTATTTCAGTATTTATCCGATTAAACTCTGATTCAGGTACAACGTAGTAATATACTCCGTTCATTTTTTGGCCATTACCTTTGATTTGTAGGGTTTCAATATTTTTTCTTGTACCTAAATAATTTGAGAATAGGTTTTGAATTTTTTTCATATCCAAATCGGTTTGAACATTGGACCCAACTATTCCTAAAATATCCCCAAATTTAGTAATGCTCGAAAAGTCTGCTGCTTCATCAATTGCAGCTGCAATAACTTGTCTTTGGCGATCATTACGTCCAAAGTCTCCACGTGGATCGTTTTTTCTCATTCTGGTATATTCAAGTGCTTTTTTTCCATCTAAGTGAATTTCTCCTTCTGGGAAACTATACCCACCTTGATTAAAAGCAAATGTATTATTAACAGTTACACCGCCTATTGCATCTATACCTTCTATGAAACCTTCCATATTGATACGACCATACACATGAATCGGTATATCAAATGTTTCTTCCACCGTTTGTACGGATAACTCAGGTCCACCGAATGCATAAGCATGATTTATTTTATCCATACCACGACCGGGAATGTTCACATAAGTGTCTCTTGGTATACTTAACATTTCCATTGAGTTCGTATTCGGATTTAATGATAATAGAATCATCGTATCTGAACGCCCTCTGTCACCAGCACGTTCGTCCACACCAAGTAGTAGTGCATTTATACTTTCTTTTTGTTTAAATCGACCTTCTGTTTCTTTGTAACGGTCATCATTTCCTTCTAAAGGATTGTGCATCGTTTCTACTGTATTTCCAAGTTGATTCCACACATAAAATCCAAAACCAACAACTGCGAGTATGAAGGCAAGGATGATTCCTCCTACCCAATAGAGCCATTTTCTTTTCTTATTATTTTTACGATTATTTTTTCTAGAATCCACTCGAATTCTCCTCTGATTGTTTATTTTTGTGAACTAAGAAATTTCAATAAATCAGCTGATTAAAGCCTGTCCCTGGGAAGGCCACGTCCACAAAATCCTGTATAAATTATAACCGAATTGTCGAAACTCGTCTACGAAATTTTGACTTTCCTTTAGATTATGTGGGAAAGCATTAATTATAAATGAAAAAATAACCAGTAAAAAAAGGAACAACTTACTTGTCCCCATTTCCAACTGGTAACGCAGTGATAATATAACGATCAGGAGCGCTTCCTATAAAGTTAAAAGGATAACATGTAGTAACGGTTAAAATTTCTTTCCCTTGTGGTTTAATAATCGTTCGGTCATCTGCACCCACTATTTTAGTATCTACAATTTCATAGGAAAATTCACCATAAGGAAGTTTTACAGTCAATATATCCCCAAGCTCTAACTCTCCCATTCGTTTAAATACCGTATCGCGATGACCTGATAATACAATTTGTTCTCCTTGTGTCGGATAAGCCGACCCTTTATAATGACCAACACCTTTTTCCAAATCATCCTCATCTGTTCCTTCGACTATAGGAAGATTGGATTCCAGTTTTGGGATATGTAGGATTCCAGCTGTTTCCCCCATTGATGGTGAAAAATGAGAACCATCGATTTTAACTTCGTCTTCCGATTGAATTTCTTCGGTGGAGTCGTTAATTAAATCCTTCGCTTCTGCCAAACTATTTTTCTGTGCAGTTTCTGTAGTATACCATTGATAACAACCAATACCGAGAAAGACAATTCCTGCAGTGATTAATAACATAGAAAAAATGCGCATAAGTTCATACTCCTCATTAGTACTACTTTTCATTATATATAGGATTTGAAAAACATGGAAGATGTGAAGTTAACTACATATTTGTTCTTTATAGTGATATTTTATACGGGAGTTTGACACCCTAAAATAAAAAAAACGCGCAAAAGCCTTGGTACGGCTTTATTTTTTTGTCAAATTTTTCATAATTTTATTGCGTAACATTTCGTAATATACTATAATTAAGGTAACATTAGCTGCTTTGGGGGTAATTTTATGCGTATTAAAGTGAGTCGTTCTAAAAATTCCAAGTCTTATTTTGTA
>NZ_JAHHXM010000019.1 GCF_019037185.1 Oceanobacillus caeni | reverse complement strand
TGGATCACTTACTTTATATACTAAAGACAAGAGAGTATATCAGTAAGTCAAGAACAAGATACAAACGAATTACTACACCGGATCTGATTATTATTGATGACATCATGTATATGGCATATGAACCACAGGATGCCCAACTATTCTTTCAGTTTATTTATGATATGTATGACAAGACATCATTCATCTTAACGTCTAATAAAGGACCAGGTGAATGGGGAAAGTTTCTAGGGGATACAACGTTAACAACGGCGATCTTAGATCGCCTCCTCCACAGAAGTGAAATCATTACATTCGATGAAAACCAAGACAGTATTAGAATGAAATACAGACAAGCTTTATTTCAAGAAAAAGGTGTTGAATCATAATTGTGGGAAACTGTTGAACCTTATTTGTGGAAAATCGTTTAATCCTACTTGACGGTTACAAGTATCCACGATTTACTCTACCTATTATTATTTATATAACAATTTTATACTTTGCTTTTTCTCTTTTAGTTCTTTACTTACCAACTGATTTTCCAACCTAATTAACCATCCATAGGGATTTATTAATTAACTTGTTATTTCCTTCAAAAGTATTAATATCATTATCTAATGTAATAATATTGACTTGTTGTTGTTTGAGAAGCTCTTGTAATTGGATTGCTTGTTCATAATATCTAAATAAACGAGACGATGTCATAGAAATAATTACATCAATATTCCCTTCATGAGCTTCTTTTATCACTTGCTAAAGTCCCACATTTAAGCTCGATCCCAAACTTTTTTCTTCTTTATAAATCTTGCACAACTGCCAATTTTGTTTATTGATATATTCCTCTATCACATTCAACTGTATTGATAAACTAGACTCACTATGTTCCTTACTTGCAGTTCTTACATATGCTACACATTTCATAATATATATCTCCCTTTAAATTAATTAATTTTAGAACAGTTACTTTTACTTTGTGTATCTACAGATACACAAGGTCACGATCTCTTCTCTATCTGTTTATTTTTTAATCTGAAAAACATCATGAAATTCTAAACCCAATTGATTTGATATTTTCTTTGCAACCGCTGGGCTGGGGTTTTTCTTATGATTAATAATTTGGTTAAAGTAATTCTCACTTAATCCGGTATGTCTCGAAAACTCTCGTTGCGAAAATCCCTTTTCAATCAACATTGCTCGTAGTTTATCGGAATCTTTAACAATAATTTTCATGTTTTAATTTTTCCCTCCTTTTGTAAAATGTGTGTGCTTCAAGATAAATAAAAAGAGAAAACCACCTTTAAAAGACTGCAGCATACACACATCGCTGTCATTCTATAAAAATGGGGTTTTCCCTTTTTTGTTCATATTCGATTTTAGTTTTTGACTGTTATAATCATATTCTAACAATCTTTTTCTATATTTTAAGAGATCAAACACATTAATCCACTTCATTTAAAAAACATCTTTGCTATTTCATCATTTTCCTGTTTAGATATTATTTCTCTAACACTTTCTTCAGGCATAACAACTGGGAATGTCATTTTTTCAATGCGACTTTTTATCCTCCCAGCGGGATACTTCTTTTGGAGTGACTGTATTGGCATATTAGATGTGATAATAGTTGGGCATTTGTAACTCATTCTCTCATCTAAGATTTGCGTCAAAACTTCTTCCGACCAATCCGTTGTTTTCTCTACACCCAAGTCATCCATTACCAGTAATGGAGCATGCTTAAATGATTCCATTAAACTATAAAAGTTTCTATTAGATTCTTTACTAGAAAATGAATGCTTCATCTCATTTAGCATATTTACTACTGAAATATACAGTGGCTTGATCTTATACTTGATGATAAGTTCATTTATAATGGCAATTGATAGAAGTGTTTTTCCAGATCCTTTTGTATTACTGTAAAAGTATAATCCTTTCCCCATATCCTCCATCTCTAGATATTGTTCAACATAGCGTGTTGCAATTCTCCTAGCATATTGCGCTACTTCCACACTTTCCTTTACCTGATAGATTTTCGTATGAAAATCATGAATTCTTTTACTTAAATAGTCATCTGGAATTCTAGCAGTCTTAATTTTTCGCAACAGTTCTTTATGTTCTCTGCATTTACATATCACCATGACCTCAGAACCGTCTTCTCTTATTACATGAATTAGTCCAGATCCATCACATTCTCTGTACATACAATCATCTGTTGCCTTTGTTAATTTCCCCGGCATCTTGTATAATAACTCAACCGTATCGTTGGAAGTATTCGTCTTGGACAATATATCCTGTAGCTTGTTCATCTTCTAGTACCTCCTGTTCAAATTTATATGCTTGATCAAATATATAATTAGCAACATACCGAAAGGACCGGATATTATCTAACTTGTGTTTTGGTTTAAAGTTATTGAAACACTCTTTTATCCAACCAATAACTCGATGAGTCTCCCAATTCTCTCCAACAACATCCTTAATCGCCTTTTCGTCATTAGACGATAACTTCTTGTTTTTGCTAAGGCTCAAGTAGGTTTTACTAATTAATTCAAATTGATTTGAATCATAAATGTCAATTTCATCTTCATTTGACGAAGATGTCTCTGAATTAATTTTTGGAGTAATCTCTGTAGTAATCTCTGGTATTGCAGCGCAACCATTGAGCTTCGAATTAACTTTTTCTACATTCGGTAAAACAATTTGTTTACTCGAAGCATCGTTTTTTTCACTTCGTAAAAACTGCTTGTATTCATCTATCGGATATCCCAAACTGCTTAAATCTAACATGATTTTCACTAAGTTAACACGATATTGTAAAGTCTTATCCCACTTATACCGAGGGTTGTTTCTTCTTTTAACATAATTTTTTTCTACTATATTGCCTAGATACTTTCGAATCGTATTAGGTGATACACCGAGCATTACTTCCTCAGCCAACTCCTCAGCTTTTTTATAAATCCAACCGTGTTTAAATGAATCCGCTAAATGATTGTCTAAACGCTCTCTTTCTTCAAGTTTATATTTATCAGCATCTTTCATACGATCTATCCAGTAAATTAATTGGCCTAATATTATGGCTTCTTCCATGCTGCCCGTTAGTACGAACAAATCCTCTCTGATGACAGCTTTTTTTATTTTTTGCAATTGAATCTCTCCTTTTACTTAATATATTTTCTATCTCAATTTGAACTTTTTTCCTGATTATCATCTCCTCGTCTCCGTCTGCCATTAGGTTTTTTCAAATAAAAAAAGAGAAAAAGAGAAAAACCCAAGACAGACGTAGCAAAATATATACACGTAAGTATGTGTATATTTCACTACTTCCTCTTGGGTTTTTCCCTTTTTGTTGAGAAAGTCGATCAATTTATTTATTTGACTATCATTATACAACGATGATTTTTTATTGCAAGTCTTTTTACTTTTATTTTATAAACACCCACTCACTATTGAATTTATTTCTTTTATTTTATAGGACTAGGAATATCAAAATTTGACAGTACACTATTTAAAGAACACTTTCCATTAAACAGTAACCACCCAAATAATAAGGTTACTGATAAAAATTAGCAGCATTTAAGTTAATTATTCAGGAGAAGTATATTACTTACTGAAATAGCCTGCATGTAATCAACCTTTTATATAGCTGACAATAATAGTGAAAATTGAAATTCTAAAAGTGTTCTGGCTAGCAAATGTCATTCACCCAAAGGGAAAGGAGAAAAAAACAAATGCAAGATAAAATCATCTTAAAGAAAAATGCGAGACAACGATTAGAACTTACTAATACAGATTTAAAGTTATTAGCATTTTTAGAACAACAACGGTTATTAACTTTGCAGCAATTCTATCAAGCTGCTAAACACTTATTCGAATTGGGGATTAAAGAATATAGTTTTAAAAATCGAATCAGAAAGTTTGAGGACTATCATCTAATTCGTTCAGAACATTATTCTAAGGGTTTTGAAGGGGAACGTTTTAAATTCTTGGCAATCGGAAGTAAGGCTGTTGATGTATTAATAGAAAGTGGACTTCTAGACGAATCATACAACAAACCAAAAATATATAAATTTAATCAAAAGAAAAACTTGTTGCACTTTATTGCAACACAACAAGCAGCACTAAATATATTAACAACCTTTAATAAGAAAGCTATTAAAGATCCAAATACAAATAAAACAAAGTATCCAATCATTTATAATCAAACTTCATTTTCCTATTCACCAGCAATGTATCCATATACCGAATGGGTAAGAAAACATAAAAATCTACATCGACAAAATAACGGAGCATTTCATGCGGAAATAGCAAAATATATGACTACAGGAAGTAAAGCTGGTAATAAATTAAATGGAGCTACGATGACAATAGTAAAACCAGACTGGATTATTAAACTAAAAGGAACACCAGAAGTAAGGGACGCTATAATAAATATTGAGATGGATATGGGAACGGAGCCTATCGAAACCCTAGCTCAAAAGTTATTTAAATACGCAATCCTTGCCGAAAAGAATCCAGAAGTTCTTCATATCATGGATATTGTTATTGTCGATAACAGCTTATCAAATCGTTCTAGTTTTAGTGATGGAATTGGCAGAACGAAAAATATACTACAACGATTTAAGTCAGACTCAGCAGTTATAAAGAGATTAAAAGAATCTGGATTAAAACTTATCGTTCACCCTTTAGGACTAAATGTAAATCAATTATATAAAACACTACGTAAATACTGATTATCACTTTTCACGCACAGTCATTCATTTGGAATGACTGATACATAAAACATCATTGGTAACCATTATTGGATACTATAAATAAAGACTATCATATCAACACTTTCCCTTCAGTTACATCTCTCACCTTGCTATTCACTTTTACTATTAGTTACGATTAATAGTAACCATTATCCAGAGTAATACACTCATTTGATAATCGTTAACATCAAAATAGCCATTAACATATGAATGGTAACCATTAATAGAAACCAAATCAAACATTGACTGGCACTGTATTTCACTAATTTTATTGCTCTATTACTCTGCATAGTATCTTTTATTGGTAACTAATAATAGTTACCATATATTATATTATCTTTAATAAACCACTGTATTAAATTCTAATGTTGTACATAAAAGTTACCCATGTTAGAAGAATATTAAAGCTAGAATAAAAAAAACAGTAAAGAATGTTTATATCCTTACTGTCTTTACGTATTCGTAGTAGTACGAGATCATTTAATCAATATCTTTAACATTCTCTCCGGATCAAACCCGCTTATCCACTCTCCATTTATATTGGTTTGCGGAACCGTCAATCTTTTCGTTTTTCCTATTACTTTCATCCTTGCTATAGGATTTAAGTCTACAATTACTTCTTTATAAGTGATATCAAAGGAGTCTAGAAAGCTTTTTACCATTCCACAGACAGGGCAGAAGCTTGATGTATATACCGTGACAGTTTGATTCATTTGAACATAACCTCTTTTACTAAATGAAAATCCTGTTGAACTTCACTTGATTACTTACTTTTATCAATACAGGCAATCAGTCTTTCTTCAATGTCGGTTGCAATTTCCTTTAATTCTTCATCTTCTACCATTTGAATTAGAGCAGTTGGTTTTGGTAGCCCTATGTTAGTTTTCCCTTCATTATCCTCGTAAACAACGATTTTACATGGAAGGAAATATCCAATTAGCTGATTCGTTGACAACACACGCTGCGCTTCTATAGGATTACATACTTCTAAAACAGTAAATGGATGGTCTAGTTCATATCCTTTCTTTTGCAATGTTTCCTTAATGTCAAACTGCCACTGAACACCAAACTTTTCTTCCTTTAAATTTACTTCCAATGACTTAATGGCATCTTCTATAGATTTGTGTGTCTCTATTGTGTAATGAAACATCTTTTGATTTCACTCCTATCTACTTAGTTTTTATTCACTGTTTCCATTCCAATTATTCATTCCACCGACCATATCTTCAACTTTGAAACCTAATGCCTCTAGTATTCCACAGGCAGCTTTACTTCGATTACCTGATTGACAAACAACCACATAGCTCTTTTCCTTGTCCAGTTCACCTTTTCGTAATGCAAGCTGACCTAAAGGAATGTTGTTGGCACTTGGGATTTTACCACTAGCTACTTCTCCATTTTCACGAACATCAATTATGAATACTTCTTCACTATTTTGAAGACGTTTAGCTACTTCTTCTGGTGCTATTTGTTTTGCCATCACTTGTCATCCTTTCTAATACCAAGCACTCATTCCACCTTTTACATTGTAAATATTTTCGAATCCTTGTTTTTTCAGGATATTTGCTGCTTTTGCACTTCTCATTCCGCTTTGACATATAACAACAACTTCTTTATGTTTTTCCAATTTGTCTACTTGGCTAGGCAAGTTGGAAAGTGGGATATTTTTAAACGGTTTGCGATGATTTGCTTTATATTCACCCGGTGTACGGACATCTATAAATTGAACACTTTTATCCTTAAATTTATCTTTTGCTTCTTGAACAGTTATATTCGTAATGCCCTTTTTGGGAATAATACGATTGATCACAAAGAGTGCGATCAAAATAATAAAAATCCATTGTATAATATCCACTCTACCTTCACCTTCTCTTTTCTTAATTTTTATCTGATGTCATTTTACCTTCTGTTCTAATTGTTTCATTCGGTTACTTCCATTAGACTAGACTTAACCATATACCCATCGGGGTATGTTTTATTTAAAAAGAAAAAGGTTGTTAAATTTCCTTTTAGTAAGAAAATTTTTAGAACCCTTATCTACTTTTCACTAATAAATTTACTGCTTCTTTTACAAGTTCTTTCGTATCTTCATCATTTTCAATATTCTCTCGAACACATTGTTCTAAATTCATACTTACAATTAATCCAATTGTACGATCAATACCAGTACGAGATGCTGATAATTGAGTAATTACTTCCCTACAATCTTTATTTTGCTCAATCATATTTAATACGCCTCTAATTTGACCTTCAATACGTTTTAAACGATTTATAACAGATTTATCATACTCCATCTATTATTCCTCCTTTACATGCACAACCTATAATCTCGAAACTACTAACACTATATCCTTTTCTTAATAAAAATCTCACCCCTAGATTAATATCCATTCGATCATTCGCTACAACATGAAGTGACTGATCCGGAATCTCACTGTAGTGTCTTCTCAAATAAGCGTAAGGTATCTGCATTGCCACATTTTTTAAAGTTCCTTTTTCGTTGTAATCTCTTAAATCTAATATAACGATATCCTTTTCGCCAATTCTATTCTTACAAGTTATTCCCATAATTGGGAAATACCTTCTATATAATTCGTAACATAATAAAACAAAAACTACACATAGCAAATATATAATCATAATTGATCACCTTTTAATAAGGAATACATAAATAATAATATACCCCATAAGGTATATTGTCAAGATTTCAATATTATTTTCTATTAGTCGCTTTTGATTTCTTTAACAAAACTTATACACATCTTGAGATTAGAAAATAAATGGAGGATACACCAAATAATGTACCTCCGTTTCATACTGTTAAATAATATTCTTCAGATTTTAAGTCTACTTAAAATTATATTCAGTTACTATTCTTTCTCTACCAGTAACTAAATCATTAAAATATTCATAAAGGTTTACACCCAAATAGGAACCAGAAATGTTGTATACATTCTCATATCCTAAATTTTGTAATGCCATTACCATATTATAACTTCTTTGACCTGAACGACAGTGAATGTATACGGGCTGACCTTTTGGAATTTCATCAAGTCTCTGTCTAAACTCACTTAAAGGAATATTAACTGCGTTTTTAAAATGACCTGCATTATATTCACCTTTTTCTCGTGCATCAATAATAAAAGCATTACTTTCTACTAGTTCTCGAACTTGGGAAACTTTTACTTCTTTGTATCTGCCTTGTAGTAGGTTTAGCCCTACTAAAGCGGCATGATTAACGACATCTTTAGCTGTTCCTAGCATTGGGGAGTAGGTCAATTCTAGGTCTTTCAAATCTTCCAACGTTCCATTCATTGTAATCATGGTTGCAATAATATCAATTCGTTTATCTACATTTCCTTTACCAATTGCCTGCGCACCTAAAATTCGACCTGTTGGATATTCATAAACCAATTTAAAATGCATCGGATTGCTGTCTGGCATGAGTCCCACTTTATCTCCCGGCATTAAGTAAACATAATCGTACATCATTCCTGCTTGCTCAGCTGTTCTTGCATTAAGTCCAGTAGATGCTGCATTTAGATCAAAGAGATGGATGGATGATGATCCTATTACACCGATATTTCTATTTGGAATTCCATACATATGATCTGCAGCCGCTCTGGCTTGTTTTTGGGCTGGCCCAGCTAGTGCTAGTCTTGTTTGTTTTTGTAACAAACGATGATACACTTCAATGGCATCCCCAACTGCATAAATATCTCTATCACTTGTTAAGTAATTGGAGTCGACCTTAATAGCTCCTGTTTCTCCAATCTCAAGACCTGCCTCCTTAGCCAAGTTGGTTTCAGGTCTTACACCAATCGCTAATACCACTGCCTGCGCATCAATTTTCCTACCGGAGTTTGTTGTAATATATCCATCAGAAATTTTAGATAACCCATCATCTAGAATAAGTTCAACTCCGTGATCCACCATTTCTTTATGAAGGATTTGAGCCATATCGTAATCAAATGGTGCCATTACTTGATTTGCAAACTCAACTAATGTTACATTATAGTTCGCAAGTTTAAGATTTTCTGCAACCTCTACTCCAATAAAGCCACCACCGATGACCGCGATATCCTTCATACCTTTTTGCTTGATATATGAATTGATATTCTCAATATCGACTACGTTTCGTACTGTAAAAACATTAGAATTGTCTATGCCTTCTAAATTTGGTCGAATAGGTGAAGCACCGGGAGAAAGCACCAATTTATCATAGCCCTCTTCGTATGTTTTATCTGAGATCAAATCTTTTACAGTGATTGTTTTCTTATCCCGATTAATTTGAATAACTTCCTGTTGTACCCTAGCTTCAATATTGTAGCGACTCTTAAAGATATCGGGAGACATTAAAACAAGCTTTTCGCTATCTTCTACAATACCGCTTAAATGATAAGGTAACGAACAGTTCGAAAAGGATACGTGAGGACCTTTTTCAAACATAATAATCTCTGCACTTTCATCTAATCTTCTGACTCGTGCAGCGACAGAAGCTCCACCAGCAACTCCACCAACAATCAGTACTTTCTTTCCCATATTTAAGCCTCCTATTCTATTTCACCAACCCACGCTAACATTCCGCCAGTCATATTCGTAACATTATATCCTTGATTGATTAAAAATTCACATGCTCTTGAACTTCTTCCACCAGAACGACAAACCATGTAATAATGTTTATTTTTATCTATTTTGTCTAAAGAATTTGGGATGTCCCCCAAAGGAATATGTTTAGCTTCAGGAATTTTCCCCTCTGCAACTTCAACGTCTTCCCGGACATCAATAATATGGACGTTTTCTCCATTTTTTATTTTCTCATGTAACTCTACTGCTGATATACTTTTCATCAGTCTGCATCTCCTTTATTATTGTCTATTTTCGTATCTAGAAGGTTTAAAATATTATTTAAGTCAAAATATCTATCCAAATTTTAATAGCAGTACCCGCAATCAAAAGTGCTAATATCACTTGTAAAATTCGGGTATTCATTCTCTTTCCTACTTTTGCTCCAAGTGGTGCCGCTAATAAACTTGCTACAATCATAATAGCAGCTGGCCAATAATCTACTTGTCCAGTAGCAATTTTACCAACACTTCCCCCGATAGAAGAAATGAACGTTACTGCTAAACTTGTTGCAATCGTCATTCGTGTTGGAATGTGCAAAACCGTAAGCATGATTGGTACAAGTAAAAAGCCTCCTGCCGCACCGACTATACCAGATGCTATTCCCACAATTAATGCTAATATTGCCGCTAGCGGCTTGTTGAAGGTAACTTCATTTAATGGTACATCGTCCATTTTTTTCTTTGGTACAAACATCATTACAGCTGCAATCACAGCTAGAATACCATACACAACATTTACTGCTTGCTCGGATAAGAAACTCGATCCATAACTACCAATTAAACTTCCTATTAGGATAGCTCCACCCATATAAATGATGAGCTGCTTGTTTAGGTATCCACCTTTTCGATATGCCCATACACCTGCAATGGAAGCAAACAGTACTTGTACTGCACTTATTCCAGAAACCTCATGGGCTGTAAATGCTACTAGACCAAATAAAGGGGGAATATAAAGTAGCATTGGGTATTTAATAATGGAACCCCCAACACCTAACATACCGGATAAAAAGGAACCAATAAACCCAATTGCAAACACAACGATGATAAAAGTTAAATCCATTACTAAACCTTCTTTCTTATTTAGAAAAGCGAGTAGTTCACGCTACTCGCTATTTGGTTTTCTTTATCCTTTTTGAATATAGAAGTACAGAACATCCTCTTCTGTTTTTTGTTCTAATACGGTATGGCCACCTGATTTAGCCCATGCTGGGATATCATTTAAAGCACCCTTATCTGTTAAAAGTACTTCAAGTACTTCACCAGAGTTAATCGTATCCATTGCTTTTTTAGTTTTTACAATTGGCATAGGACATGCTAAGCCTTTTGCATCTAATGTTTTTGTAATGTTCATTTAATTTACCCCCATTTTTTTCTATTGATTAATTAGCGAACTGCACAACGGTTTGGACCGATTTCCATTTCTGTTTGTTCGTCATTATTAGGTGTGATTTTCCCCATATTTACCTGACGAATTTGTTCATACGCATTTGGCTGTGGTGGTAGGTTATCTGTAACAGTACGACGGAATTCCGCTTCATCCTCGATGTTTAATCCATGATTCTCTTTAAACAAATCACCTAATCTTCTAGCCACTGTACCATCTTCATTTAACTCATCAATAATCATGAAATGTGCAGGTAACACCACTAGGTCTTCAGCTAGTTCACGATAACGGGAATATAATGTTTCTCGTAAGTCACCTACCCAATCTTCCGCAAGTCCTGCTAAATCGGGACGACCAATGGAGTCGATAAATAAAATATCACCTGTTAACAAGAACTGATTGTCGATAACAAATGAAGTAGAACCAATGGTATGACCCGGTGAATAAAGTGCATTTACATCAATTTGAGATGCACCAATTTTTACATTTAATCCTTCTGTAAGTGGCGTGTAATCAAACACTACCTCTGTCGCATCTTTTGGTGGTAGATAGTAAGTTGCTCCTGTATTTGCTGCAATATGACGTCCACCTGAAATATGATCTGCGTGTAGGTGTGTATCAAATACGTGCTTGATTTCTACTCCTTTTTCTTTCGCAAAGTTTGTGAATACATCCGTGAAACGCACTGCATCAATAATAGCTGCTTCGCCTTCAGAAATTACCATATAAGATAAACAACCTTTTCCTAAACGAACAAATTGGTATAGCTCCCCACCATTTTCTAAATCGGAAACTTTAATTGGTTCTAGATAACTACTCCAAGATTTCATTCCACCTTCAAGATATGCAACTTCACGACCAGCTTCAGAAAGCATTTCTGCTACCATAACGGAAGATCCTTCCTTAGCACATACTACTAATACTTCCTTATCTGTTGGAAGTTTAGGCAAAATCTCTTCTACACCATCTAATAATTCGAAGTAAGGGATATTTAAATACTCGAATTTATGTCCTTCAATTTTCCAATCCTCAAATGCATCATGATTACGAACATCTAAAATAAATAATTCTTCGTTATCAATTACTTTTCGAGCAACTTCTGCTGCAGTCCATTTATTTACTGTCATTATTGAATTACCCCCCTAGGTATATTTTAAATTATTTTTTAGCAGTGGAGAATTTCTCCACTGCATAAAGATTGATCATCTAATTAGAAAGTTAATGTTGGTGATGCATCTTTTGCATATTCTAGGAATGTTACTGCTCCACCAACTTCTATACCATCAACGAAATCTTCTTTCGTAAGTCCCATAACATCCATTGTCATTTGACATGCTATAAATTTAACACCTAGTTCCTGTGCCATCCCAACTAGTTGTGGGATAGTAGGAACATTTGCCTTTTCAAACCCTTCAGCAAAATGTTCCTTTCCTGCTGGCATTTCTAAAGCGTGCATTGCTTGTTTATGAATTAAGTTTAGTCCTTCAAAAGTGAAGAAGATTTGTACCTCTTTTTCTGAAGCTGCTGCTGCTGTTGCGATATTGAATACTTTGTATGCATCAAACATTCCACCGTTTGCTGCGATAATAGCTACTTTTTCTGACATAATAAATTCCTCCTAGATTTCTTTTGTTATTTTTCCGTTCCACTCATTCATACCCGGTAGAACGTTATAAACTTTTTTATAACCATTGTTTGCTAATAGTTGTGCTGCCAAATCAGAACGTTTCCCTGTACGGCAGATTACATAGATTTCTTTTTCTTTATCCAATTCTTCAAGGCGTGATTCTAATTCACCCATTGGAATGGACTTTGCACCTTGAATATGACCAAATGCATATTCTGCTGCTTCACGCACATCTAAAATTAAACCGTCACCTGATTCAATTTCATCAAGTGAAACAGTGTGTTCAAATGTTTTTTCCACTTCTGGTTCATTAGAGCCTTTGCGAATGTAATGATAAAGAACATCGCCTTCTTCCAATGTTCCTAGATATTGGTGTCCAACAGTGCTTGCCCATGCTGCTAAATCGGCTTTAGATCCTTTGTCTGTAGCTTGAACTTCCAATACTTGACCATCTTCAAGATCCGTAATTGCTTTTTTAGTTTTCACAATTGGCATTGGACAAGCTAAGCCTTTTGCATCTAATTGGTGATTTGCTTGAATCATACATTTACCCCCCACGGTATTGTTTTTAACAAAAAAATTTACGATTTGGTATTTATTATACCTCTATGGGTATAATATTTAGCAATAAATTAGTCGTTATTGATAACGACGTTTGCAGTATACCTTTTATAGATCTCCATTGATTTAGCTTGTTGAAAATCAATTACAAGACCAATAATATACCCCCTAGGGTAAAATGTCAACCCTTTGATTTCTATTTTTTTGGATGGTTCTAGAATGAGACAGGTTTTGATTGTTTAGATTTAGATTAATCTTCCCACGCTCATTAATATGGTAGAACCTTTCCAACACCTTCCTTTTACCAACAATGCTCACCCGACCTACTTTTCTCTAACTTCTATTGTTTCAACAACTTCAATAGCACTATTAACAGACTGAATCATGGCACAGTTTTTGATTGCAAGGTCAAGCGATTTTTGGACTTTTGAAATACTTAAATTCTTACCAAAAACAATGAAATGTAACACTATTTTTGTAACTTTATTCGCTTCTTCCTCATTACGTTCGATTTCTACCTCCATTTTAATTGTATCAAAAGCAATACGTTTCTTTTCCATTACCTTCTTTAATAATCCCCCACTACACCCCACAAGTGACGAAACGAGTAGCTGTACTGGTCGAAAGCCAAGTTCCGAATTACTCGAAATATCAAGTTTACCATATTCAAATTCTGCTTCTAACGCTCCTGAGTCCTTAAAATTAAACTTCATTTTATTCGCCTCTCTTATTTTTTAATAATGCCCTCATGAGATAGCTAAAAGTCAATACTTATCCTTTAGGCAGACTAAACCAAAAGGTATGCACATTCTCTTCTGAAATAACACCTATCTTTCCTCGGTGATGTTCAATAATCTCTTTTGAAATAGCAAGCCCTAAACCAGAACCGCCATATTCTCGTGATCTCGAATGGTCAACACGATAAAACCGTTCAAAAATTCGTTCCTGCTCATCAATCGAAAGAGATTTTCCGGGTCCAGCTATACTAAGCCTATACTCTGATTGAGAATCTATTCCCTTGATTGTTATTGACCCACTACCCTCATAGTAGCGAATGGCATTATCAAGTAAATTACTAATGACTTGTGAGATTGCACCACTATTTAGTTTAATAATACTCGGTGCAACGTCTACTTGCATGTTAATGTCTTCCTGTTCTATTGCCCAGCGAAACATTTCTATCGATTGTTCCACTATCTTTTCAATTTGAACAAGTGATTTTTCTGAAAAACTCTGGGTTGATACGTGATCCCATTCTTTCAGTTGTTCCATCTGCTCTACCAAATGAATAAGCCGCTTTGATTCATTGAATAAAGATTGGTATAGCTTTTCGTCTCCTTGAATCACTCCACTTTGTAATGCACGGAGATACCCTTTTAAGTTGGATAGAGGAGTACGAAACTCATGGGATAAATCAGAAACTAGTTTTTGTCGATGAAGTTCATTATCCTCAAGCTGTTTAATTAAATCATTAAAATGACTAATTAATTCGCCTATTTCACCATCTGATTTAGCTTGAATAGGATTAGGATATTCACCCTGTTTCATCCTTTTAGTAGAGGAAATTAGTTCTTTTAATGGATGAATCAACTTTTTGGTTAAATAGAAATGAATAAGACTACCAATAATAATGGTAGAAATACTGAATATCCACAAGTATTGAAATAATGTCGTCTCGAATTGAGCTTGTTTTTGATTACTCATTGAAGTTAATCCATCCGCAAGAACACATGCAGTATTATAAATTGCCCAACTACTTAAACCTACAAATGCAGCAATCACTAATATGTTAATAAACGTTAATCGAAAAAGAAATTGTTTGGGAACAAGCACCTTTCTTATTTTATTCCGTAACAAATTTATACCCCATTCCTCGGACCGTAATAATTCGTTTAGGTACAGCTGGATTTTCTTCGATTTTTTTCCTTAGTTTCTTTATATGTGCATCTATTGTCCGGTCTAGTATTAATTTGTCCGCATAAGGATATAGTTGATTCAAAAGGCTTTCTCTAGAGATAACCGTATTCGGATTCTCCATAAAATAATATAATAGATTGAACTCATGCTTCGTTAGTTTTACTTCTTGATCCAAAAGTAAAACTTCCCCTTTTCGAGGTTTAATACATAATCCATCATAAGTAATCTTCTGGCAAAATTGCCCTGTTCGCCGTAGTACAGCTTCAATATGAGCTAGAAGTTCCTCTGGTTCAAATGGTTTCACTATATAATCATCTGCCCCAATCTTTAACCCATTAATTTTATCCTCTA
This sequence comes from Oceanobacillus caeni, assembly GCF_019037185.1. Classification (GTDB taxonomy): domain Bacteria; phylum Bacillota; class Bacilli; order Bacillales; family Amphibacillaceae; genus Oceanobacillus; species Oceanobacillus caeni. Next base: position 45,424 of record NZ_JAHHXM010000019.1, on the reverse strand, counting down.
TACGTGATTTAGCAGATAGCATAATGATCGATACTTCATTTCTCTCTTGTTCCCGAACCCACGTACAAAATTCTTCTCCACTAAGTTTAGGGAGCATTAGATCTAGTATGATAAGACAAGGATGTTTCGATAGAAATACTTCCTTTGCTTCCTCTCCATCTACAGCCTCCACAACATCATAGCCTGATTTTTTCAAATAAATGCTGATTAAATCACGTATCATTTTATCGTCTTCAACAACTAATATGGTTTGTTTCATTCTCTCACCTCTTTGCCCATCATATGTAATTTACTCCATCTTCTCAAATTCCTGCACCATCAAATCGTAATTCATTGCACCATATGCCTTGTAACTAATCAATCCGTTGGAATCAACCATATAAGTAGTTGGAATTGGTTGGATTGCATAGAGATTTGCTACGTCTAAATTGGAATCCATTAAAACTGGAAAAGTTAGTTTATATTCGTCAGCAAAGTTCTCTATATCTTCTACACTAGATTCCGAATTGGTTAGATTAACTGCTAAAATAACAATATCCTTATCTTGATGGAACTTTTCCATATCAGGCATTTCTGCTCGACATGGTGGACACCATGTTGCCCAAAAATTAATCATTACACGGTGTCCACGAAAGTCCGATAATTTTACACTGTCCCCACTTAACGTATCTAGTTGAAAATCTGGTGCCTTGTTCCCAACTTCCAAACCAATAACAGGCTTCTGATTTTCTTCTACTCCTTCATCTGTAGCTTCAGCCTCTACTTCTTGTAGCTCCTCTACATTTTCAAAATGGACCGCAGACTTTTTGTTTGAGTCGAGGAAATCATAGACTGCCCAGCCTACCATACCTATCACTACAACTAAAAGAATCCATTTTTTCATCACAAACACCTCCTAAGTTTACCCTAATCTTGATAACCAAGTATCTTGTACTAAATCTAGTAAGAATCCTGAAATACGTGGCATTAATCCGAAGAATAGAACGAATCCCATCAAAATCATCATGATGGCACCTATCTTCATTATGATGTTGCTATGCCGTACTATCCATTTCGTTTTCCCAATAAAGAATGTTAAGACCAGAAATGGTAATGCAAATCCAAATACATACATAATCGTATAAAACATTCCTTGACCGGGATTACTAGCAGCTAAGAGTAGAATGGAACCGAAAATTGGTCCGATGCAAGGTGTCCATCCAGCAGCAAACCCAAGCCCAATAAAGAATGTCCCAACATATCCAGCTGGTTTTTTCGTATAATGAAACCGCCGTTCCTTCATTAGAGACGGTATTTGGATCCAACCCGCTATAAATAACCCCATTATAATAATAAAAACTCCTGCTATCCGCTGAATGAGTAGTCCAGAATCACCAACCAAGAGTTTTTGCGCCCATTGTCCTAAAAACGAAGCACTGGCACCTAAACTAAGGAATACTAGGGAAACTGCTAAAAGGAAGAAGAACGAATGAGCGAATAACTGGCGAACTATTTTTCTATTCTTATTACCTTGTAATTCCTTTACACTAATGCCCGTTATATACGACATATAGGCTGGGAAAATTGGCAAAACACATGGCGATAAAAATGATAAAGCACCAGCTCCTATTGCTAATAGCATTCCTACCAGTAGCATCGTATCAGTCTCAATAATACCCATTATGTAGCCCCCCTTCTTATTTTATAAGTTAAAATACCGACGCTCATTACTAAAAACAATCCAACAAACCATGGTGCCATGATATAACCAAAGACCGTCACAAAAGGCTGAACAAATCCTAAAATAAGCATACCAATCGACCAAACTATAACAATGACCGTCAACATCTTCAAAGTAGTAAAACGCTCCCGTAACAAAAAGAATATAGCGATTAAAATGGATAATAAAATTAAATATCCCAATGCATAGAAATTATCCACTACAACGAATTGAATAAACTCATATACAAACGAACTAATAAGAAATAGATGGACAAAAGAATCCAATAAGGGAATTACTTGCATGTTTTTTTGTTTCGATTTATATAGAAGCATTAATGCTATTGATACAATAGCAAAATAAAATGATTTTGAGTCACTCGGATAAGCCAAAATGGATAAAGGATCCGATATAAAAGTGGAAAGGTTTATTAAGATTTTCCCAATCCAAATAAAGATTACAAAATTGAATAATTGCGATATTATTTCCTCTACCTGTAATTTCTTTTGCTCTCTAGTTAAGTCACTTAACAGATAGAAGGATAGAAAGCCTACTGCGAAACTTAGAGCAATTATACCAATTGCTGTTAACTTACTTGCTATAGCCATCGTATTTCCTCACTTTCAAACTCCGTCTAATGTACCTTACCCTTCCAATGTGAAAATTTGATGAAAGTTACATTTAACATTTCATAAAAATAAAAAAAGGAGTTTTGTCAAAATGACAAACCCCATTTAATACTAGACTATCCCTACATATTTTTACTTTGCGGAAGAAGTTTTGATTCTCCCGTACGTTCCCATTCTTCTACAGTCTCATATGCTCTTTTAGGAGAATAGCCTTTTCCAACGAGAACTCCCATGAGAATAAACTCTTGAAGGATATGTGTAGCATTTATTCCTCTCTTAACGTCTTCTAATCCTTCTTTCACTAAAAACTCTGTATACTGTACCCATTCATCTGGAGTTCTACCGAAATAAGTTGGATTGGCCGAATTACCGCCTTCTTCCGCAGCCATTGCATCTGCTTTCGTTTGGTGAATCGTTCCAAATGGATGTTCTGGAGGTGCATAAATGGTATATAACTTTAATGGCTTATTTCCAGTGTTTGTTAAATTATGCCATTTACCAGTAGGAACCATGATAGCATAATCTTCAGAAACCCTTCTTTCATAGTTCAAATTATTTTCGGTGTCACCCATTTGAACAAGCCCCTGACCTTCTTCAATACGTAGAAATTGATCTACATCTGGATGGACTTCCAAACCAATGTCTTCTCCAACACCAATACTCATCAATGTAACCTGTAAATGATTTCCGGTCCATATTGCCGTGCGAAAGTTTCGATTCCTTTCCGCAGCTTCCTCTATATTTATTACGAATGGCTGTTTCCCTTGATCTTTAAATGCCATATTTTTTGCTCTATCTTCTATTTGCGTTGGTTGATACATGCTCCCCATATTTGTTTCTTGTGGGTAACCCCAATATATAGGCTGTTGGCGAACATGGTGCATTGGAACACTTACATAGTAATTTGGATACATATATGGTGAATAATACATCTTCTCACTCCTCCATTATTGTCATATGTATCCTATGTATCATTCTTAATAAATGTACTTTTGTATATTGACGTTTATAGAAGTTTATCTGCAGTTTTTTAATATTATTCATTAAAGGGGCAAACAAAAATAATGGCTTCCTGTTTCCCAGTGTTGTAAATCGAACAACAACCCAACATATAGCATAAGATAAATAAAATTTAGATACTGGGAGGAGAACTATTTGTATTATTCTAATCGATTACGACAAATTGATAATTTCGGTGCAACTGGGGCATTAAATGCCTCCACATTAACCTTGCCTCAAATGTTGACTTATGCCCTCCAAGACGAGTATTTAGCTCAAGCAAGATACAATAATATTTTGGAAATCTTTGGATATATTCGTCCATTTGCGCAAATAAGGGATGCTGAATTAAGACATATCAATGCACTATTACCCCTTTTTTATCGCTATCAGATTCCTCTACCTGAAGATATATCGTACACATTCATTACTACTCCGGAAAACATTAAAGCAGCATACGCTGCTTGTGTACAAGGTGAGATAGACAATATTTCGATGTATGAAAAATTTTTAGTCCTTAATATTCCAAATGATGTTCGATTAGTCTTTACCCAACTGCGCAATGCTTCTATAAATCATCTAGCGGCATTTGAAAGAGGCCTTGCACGAAACTAAATTGTGTCTGCCCCCTACCATCGTAAGTAGGATACCCATCTCTTCTGTTTAATGAACCACAAGTTAGTTTTGATGTGACTAAAAATTTCCATCTACCTCTGATAGAACTTAACAAATTATTTTAATATAAATTTTCTTGAATAAACTATGGCAATGAATATATGCTAATATCTCAAATTGCAAATTCAATTAGTGATATGTTATATAAGTTACTTTGATCATAAAACAACATTGATTTTCAATAAAAATAAACAGTTCAATTTACACGCGAATGAATTGAACTGCTTATTTTTTATTTATACTCATATATCGAATTAGTTATTATAAACAAGTTAGAAGCCCGTTGTTATTACTATAAGCACACTTTTCTAGCAATAGTAAATCCCCTTGTTCATTTACGTCAAGAAGTCTATCTTCAATCTTCTTCATAAACTGAATAACTAAAATCGATGAAATCCTCCAGTTTTACACTGTTAGGCTGATTCGTCCCCCAACCATACCGCTGATAATCCTTGCCTCCATCTAAAAATATAGATCCACATTTACATCGTTTAAAATCATGACTATGTATTGATTCAATAATATCGTCACACTTTTTACAACGAACCTTGTTCACTAATACCCTTCTCATTAGATAAAATTCCTTTCTAACTACTATGTGCGTGCGTTCAACTGGTCTTGTAATTAACAATAATTATCAAAAAAAGAAGTTCCCCTTTTGGATACTTCTTTTTAATTAATACTTTACAAAGTATTTTATATAATGATCATGCTTTTTTATCCATCTTTTGTATCTGTCCATATTAGATAAAGTTAAACTAAATCGCTGGGCAGTGTTACGAGTTCGGATCTCATCCCAATTCCCCGTTATACATTCGAAAACTTCATCCATTCGAATACTTTTGCGATTACTTGTAGAAGCAACATAGTAACAAGCAAATAGGAATGTCAAATCTGCTAAGGGCATTGTTCCTCTTCTTATTTCCACCATGATACTTTGGGGTACTGCATAATATCCATATTGTTTAATCAACATAGCCGGAACTTCTTTACCATCATCAATCATGTAACGAATAATGTATTCACCACGATTAATGCTTACTTCCCTATCTTCAAATAAAGCTTTTGGTATTTCTGATAAACTTGTGCTTTTAACCATTACTGTCTTGATATCCCCTTAGTCTAATTTAATAGTTATACGATTTGCCTTATTATAAACTGATTCAGCTCTTCTAGAAGATTCCTGCTTTTCCTTTTCAATTAGTTCCAACTCAACATCATATGCTACACCTTTATTTTCTAATGTAACTCCAAACGTTTGACAGATATAACCTTTTGCACCCAAGAGAGCCATGATTTCATTCGTTAGTTCAGGCGTAAATCCTTCATGGGCTTCATCTGTCATAGTTTTTTCATCGCTAGTTTTTACAGCTGCTACAATATCTATAACCAATTTTCCTTTGAAGAGATTCATTGAAGACATAATTCGCAACAACTCCTTTATCTTTTAGGTATTAATAATGTATCAACAAAAAATGAAAGTGCATCTTTAAACGCCACACGGTAGGTCAACTTACTTTTCTGGAATACCTGTTGAAAAATATTTGATTTAAGATCTTCAATAAGATTATTCTTTGCCTCTTCATCAAGATCTTTAATGCTTGACGATAGCTTCTGTTCCAAATCCTTATAAATCCCTTCCATAAACATCTCATATTCTTCACTAGTAATGATATCCTCCAAACGACTTTCAATCAGTTGATTAACCAATCTTGGGAAACCATCAATCATCTAAAATCACCCTTTTATTCATATTATGAATATATTTATATTATGAATATAACATGATATCTATTGATTGTAAAACTAGAAAATAATACGATAAAGGAAATAGAATGAGAAGGGAAATTAAAATGGACGATTTACAGGCTGGTAAGTTGATACGTAGGTTAAGAAGAGAAAGTAAATTAACAATGGTTGATTTTGCAAAACAAATCGGTCTTTCTCAACCTTCTTTATCACGAATAGAAAGCGGCAATCAAGAGATCACCTTCTCCTTATTAGAAAAAATATGTAAGGCACTTAATATATCGATGGGTGATTTTCTGTATGCACTTGAAGGGGAAAGCAAACTACAAAATATCGAATTAAGTGAAGAAGATGATGCAAATACAGAAGAAGAACTTGATGCTAAATTAAATAAAATGATTTCGTCGTTATCGCTCGAACAGAAGAAAGGGCTATATACGCTGTTGCTGCCATTTGCTAAAGACTAGAGGGGAAATATCTTTGTATAAGTTGTTGTAGATGATCCACACTTTTATTTTAGTCTATTGGATTTATCTGGTTGCTTAATCATGGTCTGGTGACATATACTAAATATGTCTATTAATACTACAAGATTGATTAACGCTACGATGAATATTTCTGGTGTTAGTGCAATTTGTAGGTCTAGAAAACGGAGATGTCATAAAAGGCATTTCCGTTTTCTTTATTCGTAAATTCCATTTACTTTTATCTGTACTGGATTACTCCAATTCATTTCGTCTTCAATTTAGTCATTATCTTTCTTCTACCTATTGCAGTTCCTTAATCTGCCGTGGCAAGAAAAAATAGGTTAAAGACTATTTATAGTCCTTTTCCTGACCATCAGCCATCCTTTGCAGGAATTCTACCCACTTGTCATCCTCCAAGTAGAAAAAGTCCAAATAAGAAGATTTTACTTCTTCCCCAAATGGTCCTTTTTCTATCACCATTCTTTGACCATATCCTTCGTTTTGGGAAGAGAATACATATGCTGCAGGTTAGAAATCAATTTGTTAAATCGCATATCAGATTGCTGCTCCCAAATTCTTTGTAAGAGAACATAATTCTATTTATCCGTTCCTTCTCTCGCATTATTCCACCCTTGCTTTCTCCTGAATCCATTCTTTGGATTGTACCATCGTAAAACTCCTTTACCTTACTCATCTTCGTGTTATATACAATAGCAGTCTTATGTACTTTCGCATCGATCCTTGCACGTTCACCCGTCATCTTCGCCCAGTCATCCACCCATCCAAATTTCCTCTCACTATCTGTCATAAAATCACTTTATCCTTTCCTATCTAGCGCTTATACTTCGTTCAACCACACTAAATGAAATCAGTAATAGCAAGTGTAACTAACTCGTTCCAATACAAATTGCCATGATGTTTTGCAATTGAAGAGGTTACGAATTAATGCGATAATGTGCAATTTCAAGAGGAGTTAATTACTTTTTACCACGTTTAAATAATACATTCCAACCGCTATAGCAAGATGAGTAATTTTTCACTTCCTCAAAATGACGATTTATGACCACTATCTGACCTGTTATGACTACGAATCGACCTGTTGCAGAAAAGGTATATAAATTTTCCGAGGTAATCGTTATAATAGCATTAACTAGTAAAGCAAGGGCCGATATAGTGCAATGGGAAATTCATTTATTGAGGAGGGACACAATTGGGAGCATTCTACATTCTCGGTATTGTAAATAAATTCGAAGCAAAATTTACTAACCCACTAGATCAAGTTCATTGGGAACAATATATAAATGAACGACTCGACCTAGAACAATATACTGCAACTTTGACTGACTTTACTGTAAAGGGGAAATTAAAAGAAGGAATCTTTAAAGAAAATATCAAGGACTTTTATAAAAAGCTTGTCGAGATCACTGAAGACGATAACATAGCCACTTATTTCGAGGACTCTTAAACAGACATAAATAATTATCAAAGTCGACATACAGTGATGACTTTTCAGTTTCCTGATACACGGATAACCATAACGGCTGAAATTGCCATATTATTTATCCAAGGAAAAGTATTTGTTGAAGAATTTAGCTTTGAACCGAAGATAATTAATTGGTTATTCCGTCATATTGATATTTCAAATTCGCTTGCAGGCTGTGTTATGAGTGATGTGCTTAGTTAAAAGGTTTAAATAACTAAAAGCATTTATAAGACTAATCAAAGTAGGGTGAACTACGTAGATTTCTTTAAACTTGCTTATATCATAAATGCATTGGCAATCAGCTTTAATGTTGCAGCAACATATACAGTCATAGTAAATCTTCTCTTTAACCAGCCTATTTATCCCGGTCTGATTGTTAGTCTAGTCATAGGATATGGAGTAATGATTAAATATAACTTTTTATTCCATGAACTATGGGATAAATGGTTTAAGAAATAATAAATGAACGATAACATAACATAAATTATTTCCCGAAAAGTAATTCCCACTAGATTGTACATGCAAATGGAGGAAAGAGTATGAAAAGTCATGTCGTAATTGGCTTTGATGCTAGGGATCATATTGTAATCGGTAAGGTATTTGAAGATCTAAGTGCAGCAAATGAATATCATCATTATTTAAATACCAAGATGATTGGGAAAATCATAGGAAGAGAGAATCGTCAATTGGATTATGCAGATATATTTGAGATGGATTACGTTTCAATAAAATAATAACAGTAGATTAATCGTTAGTAGCTTACTGTTATTTGGGAAAAGGGGTTTACTTAATGAATTTATTAGACAGTACAGGTTTTGAAATCTATCAAACAACTAAGGTTCGAATACGTAATTTTACTAGTAAAGGAATAGCAGTGTATACATATTCCAAAGATGGTAGCTTGGGTTTTATTTCATATTGTAATTTGCTATCCGAAACAGATAGTTTATATGAAGGAAAATCACTTTATGTCCATTATCTTGGATATAAAGAACATTACCTTATTTTTGCTGAAGAAGAAATTTTCATTTTACCTGATATGCCGCCAAAGTTTATCCAGTGAGAATAGGCTAAAGAAATAGACAGGAGTATCACTCTGGTCTATTTTTTATAAGATTGAAAAGAAGTATATCGAAATATAAGCTGATAAAGAAATCAGAGTAAAAATAACACTCCATCTAAAACGATAAAATTTATTGTAAACTATTACTGAATTCGTATGAATTTGATTATAAATATCGCTTTTTAATTCTTCCTCACTTTGTTGTTCCTTAAACCTTTTAAAGGTCTCGTAGTCCTTAAACTCCTTTACATGACCCCAAAACAATAATGTCTTTTTGCTATTATTAGTTTTAGCCATTAATCCTCTTATACACATAAATATTGACAACAATAGAGATATACTAGTTAAATAAATTAATAAGATTACTACAAATTGTTCCACCTTTGTACCACTATCAAGTAAATTCCCAACATTTCGGTTTAATCTATCATTTGATATTATAAAACCTGAGAAGACACCTATAAAAGCTAACACAACTCCTAGCTTTGTATCAGCATTATTTATCCAGTCATCAACTTTATCAAGTTGTTTATATAAATCCTCTTTGTCCATAACTCTCACCTTATAATATTAGTTTGTATAATATCATTATACCGTTTAAAGGAGTAATGTTAATATGGATATTTTTGATTTAAAAAAATTATTAGAAGAAGAAATGAAAAATATATTATCTTCTGACTTTAGCATTACTATCACAGATACAAGTACTGTTCCATCAATAACCGATTCTGACATAACTTTTCCAAACCTAGATACCAAATCTCAAAAAGCTAAACGTATTGAAACTTGTATCCTATATATAGACATTCGTAAATCAACCGAACTAAATTTATCTCATAAACCTATAACATTGACAAGATTATATAGTTCTTTTGTTCGTTCTATGGCTAAAGCTGCCGAGTTCTATGGTGGCAAGGTAAGAAATATTATTGGTGACCGTTTAATGGTTGTTTTTGATAGAGAAAATTGTTATAAAAACGCTGTAAATACTGCAATTCTGCTAAACTCATTAGCAACCCGAATACTTAACAAGCATTTTAAAAACAATGAAGTTAAATGTGGAATTGGAATAGATTATGGAAAAATGTTGGTTTCTAAAGCTGGAATTAGAAAAAACGGTGCGGATAATACACCATATAAATCATTAGTTTGGCTAGGACGACCTGCAAATATTGCTTCTAAATTAACTGATCTGGCAAATAAAACAATTATAAATGAAATTTCTTATCAATATCCATATATTGTTGAAGGTTACTATTACAGGCGTTTAAAAGAATGGGGTTGGTATGACGTTGAAATTGAACAGTTTCTTAATAAGAATCTAAAAAAGGAATTAGAAACAAGAACAGAACAATATGATTATAGACCGGTTTACCGTCATAGTGACGATAATTTTCAAACCTTTTTTCTCAATACCAAAACTAAAAGTGAAAGTTCATCTATTGAAACATCACCAATATTAATGACAAAAGAAGTGTACGATGGTTTTGTAAGAGAAAATCCAGATGCAGATTCTATAAAAAATGGCTGGTGGAAAAAGCAAGATGATAGCCTTTTAGAAGGCTATGATATTTATGGTGGTGATGTGTATTTTAAGGCGTTCGATTAAATTTTACTATTAAAGACAAAGGATGATACATAACTTTCAACCAACGAGTCAAATTTGTTAAGTATACGAACCTTTTGAAAAAGCAATATTTAAAATTTCCATTGTTGTATAATAGCATAAACAACTAATTTAGAGGTGTTGCTATGAGTGAAAAAGTAATTATTGACGAAACCTTAATAAAACTCAAGGAAAACAATTATGACCTATCCGAATTAACCTCGACAGAACTTGAAACCTTACTAAAATATTCTCCTGAAATCATAAAAGCAATAAACAATATGGGAGAAGTAGGTTCGAAATCTCAAGAAAAAGTTTATAGTACAATTGATAAAGCAATAGAGATATTTTCTGAGCAACTAAAAGACCCAAATCTTAGTGAAGAAGCTAGAGACAAACTTAATGACCGTATTGAGCGTATGGTTGAAAAATCTTATCAAAAAGACTCTGAATTCAAAAGATGGATGGTTGCTTCGGTCTGGGTAGGAGTAGGTGGAACTGCTTTAGCTTTAGCAGGGAAAAACCCCGAAATAAGAAAGTCTGCATTAAAGTTACTAACCAAAGGTAAACCAAACTAACATTAATACTTTTTGTACTGTTTATTGAATAGTTTCCTTTATCTACTAGCCTCCTCAAATCTAGCAGTCAATCTAATAGGGGACTTTTCCATGAAATACGAAGATTTGGTTTAAAGATAACGAAAATGTTTTTTATTAAGCTAATGAGTGCTTTCACACAATAAGAATAAATAACGAGTCTATAATACGCAAGTTTTTATGAACTATATGCGTTTTATAGACTCTTTTTGCATTCATAAAAGATACTGTCATTTATAGATTTGGTGGTTGCCATAAAAAGCACTAGTCCAGACCTTCAAATTGAATTTGGGGTATTTTATTCCAATATACAAATAAAATAAAAATATTTTTGATTCTCTCTTAAAATATCATTTTTTCGCTGTTATCATGTTTCAGCAAATGACGAGCCGGCTGTTATTTGTGTCTTAAAATCACAAATAGATAAGGGGAGATCATTAAACTATGACGAAAAATGAAATATTAGATTACGATAAAGATTACAGACTTAGACTTGCAACAAGTAAAGAGTTAACAAAAATAAAAGGCTATGACTTTCTAAATTACCTAACAGATCTAATGGTTAAATACTCTGATTCTATAGGAAAGGGATTTTCTATTGAAATGGAGGGGGGAAGATGACAGCAAATATTGAAATGTCAGGTATACAAGTTAATATGCCAGTAAAATATGTTAGAGCTTATGCATACGTTCGTGTTAGCACAAATAAACAATTAGATAACACTTCTATTGAACAACAAATTGAGGCAATAGAAAAGTATTGTAGGGAAAATAATATTATTCTTGTAAAAATATTTGTAGAGGAACCTGCTTCCGGGGAAAGCTTTTCAAATAGATCTGAGTTTAAAAAAATGTTTTATGATGTTTTCCAAGAGGAGAATAATATTGATTCCATCATCGTATTTAAACAAGATCGCATATCACGTAATTCTTTAGATTCCCAATATATCTTTAATCGTCTAAAGAAAGCTAACAAGAACTTAATTTCTATCGCTGATAATATCGACACAAACGACCCTAATTCAAAACTAATCTATCAGATATTAGGTATTATAGCAGAAGTCGAAAAAGATCTAATCGCCTTTCGTACATCATTAGGTATGGAGAAGACATTTGAAAATGGTGACTTCAACGGTGGAAGAGTATTTGGCTACAATTTAATAAATAAGAAATTAGTAATTGACAAAGATGAAGCAAGAGTAGTTAAATACATTTTTGATTGTTACTCCAATAAAATGTGGGGTTATCGAAAAATAGCTACTAATTTAAATATGCAAGGTATTAAAACCAAAAAAGATAATCATTGGTCAATTACCGCAGTCAGAACTATTCTCAATAATAAAATCTACAATGGTTATGTTAAATGGAAAGGTAAATATAAAAAAGGTAACCATTATCCTATTATCAGTGAAGAGCTTTGGGAAAGAACCCAAAAACTCTTATCACTACGTAGTTATACCCAAGAAAAAATACACAACGGCTCCTTTCCATTATCGGGTATATTAAAGTGTCCTACTTGTGGAGGCGCAATGGTACAAGGGAATGCAAACAAAAAGTACAAATATTACGTGTGTGGCCGTTTTAAAAACAGTGGTTCTAAAGCATGTAAGTCGAACCTTGTAAAAAAGGAGTATGCAGAACAAGAGGTCTTATCACAGGTTATGAATTACCTAAATGATTTAAACCTCTCTGTACCATTACAAAGAGTTGTTATTGATAATCTAAAAAGTGAACTTGAACCAATTGAAGAGGAACTTAAATTACTAGAAAAAAATTTAACTGAATTAAAAAGAGAGAAGCAGGATCTCTTGCAACTTTATACGAAAAGAATAATCGACATAGATACACTTAGTGAAGAAATGAAAAGGGTTCAGAATCAAGAAAGTGAACAAAAGGAGTTCATAACACTACTAACAAGGCAGGTAGAGTTAAAGAATAACAATGACTTATTACCGGTAATTAAGCGTATTGCTAATGATTTTAATTCATTTTATAACCTATTAGATGACTATGATAGAAAAGAATTACTCCGGTTTCTTATCAAAGAAATTCAAGTAAATACTGGAGAAAAGCCTAAAGATCGAACGATCAAGAATATAGTTTACGAGTTTGATCAAGAGTTATTTGAGGAGATTAGTCATGAACTTATTTAATCACTTGTGTTATATTACAGTGCATAATTCTTTGTCTGGAACAAAAAATATAGCAGTCTATTTTCAAACGAATAGACTGCTAATTTTAACCTTTGATCTGCTAGAATCAAAATAAGGGTAAGGGTTCGCAACTGTACAAAGCATATTACATTTTCTTTGTCCAGAGGAAATCCCACCTGAACTCTTTATCATGCTGACCGAAAATGCTCACAACATTCTCGGTTTTTATTATGCTTATTTTCTAATATTATTATACATCTCATTGAGATTAGGTTCAATTACTGTTTTTGGTGATAGCCCTTATTTTTATATTAATATGCAATAGTATGCATTGATTGTTAGAAACAGTTATAGGTTCCTTAATTTCATTAAGATAGAATAAGAAAAGTAGGAAGGTTTTATTCCCTCCTACTATTTCTTATTCTCCTGTTTCTGCAAATCGTTTAATCCGTTCTCCTATTTCATCACGAACTCGCTGAAACACTTTCCAAACTTCTTCTTCCGTACCTTCAGCCTTGGCTGGGTCATCAAATCCCCAATGTTCCCTTTTAACATGAGGCGGTGTTACTGGACAGCGGTCTTTGGCATCTCCACATAACGTTACCGCCAATGTTGCCTTATTCAGAAACTCTACATCAATTGTTTCTGATCTTTGGTTAGAAATGTCAAGTCCAACTTCATTCATGGCTTTTATCGCATTGGGATTTAACCCATGCGCTTCAATCCCTGCACTTCTAACTTCCCAATCATCTCCAAGGTACTTTTTTGCCCAGCCTTCAGCCATTTGGCTTCTGCATGAGTTCCCTGTACATAAGAAATATATTGATTTTTTAGCCATATTTCATTCTCCTTTTTAAAATAATATAAGTGTTAGATAAAGACCTACTAAAGTAATAAATAGAATTGGGATAGTTAAAACAATCCCCGTTTTAAAATAGGTTCCCCATGAAATTTTAATTCCTTTTTGGGAAAGTACATGGAGCCACACTAAGGTTGCTAGTGAACCAATTGGCGTAATTTTTGGTCCTAAATCCGAACCAACTACGTTAGCATAAACAAGCGCTTCTCTTAATACACCAGAAGTATTCGTTTCAGCAATGGCTAATGCATCAATCATTACGGTTGGCATATTATTCATAATCGATGACAGGAAAGCAGCTATAAAACCCATTCCAACTGTAGCAACGAATAATCCTTGTTCAGCCACAGTTTGAAGAACACTTGCGAGCGCAGAGGTCAGCCCGGCATTTCCCAATCCATATACGACGACATACATTCCAATTGAAAAAATAACGATATTCCACGGAGCGCCTTTAATAACTTTTTTCGTATTAACAGCGGCACTACGTCTGGCCATTATGATAAAGAATATAGCTATGGCCCCAGCAATAATAGATACTGGTAAATTTATGAATTCGCTACTAAAATAGCCAATTACTAATAATCCGAGAACATACCAAGAAAGGCGAAACATCTTTATATCGTTTATTGCTTCTTTCGGTTCCCTAAGTTTCGATAAATCATAATTCTTAGGGATACTTTTTCTAAAGTAGATTAGTAATACCGAAATGGTTGCAATTAGTGAAAATAAGTTCGGAATAATCATCCGCGAAGCATATTCAACAAATCCAATGCCAAAGAAGTCTGCAGAAACGATATTTACTAAGTTACTTACAATAAATGGTAATGAAGTTGTATCCGCAATAAATCCACTTGCCATAATGAAAGGGAATATCATTTTTTCTTTAAAATTCAAATTTCGCACCATTGCAAGAACAATCGGTGTTAGGATAAGTGCCGCTCCGTCATTCGCAAATAATGCTGCAACAACTGCACCTAAAATACTAATGTAAACAAACATTTTTATTCCATGACCTTTTGCTACCCGTGCCATGTGCAGTGCTGCCCATTCGAATAATCCAATCTCATCTAGTATTAAAGAAATAAGGATAATTGCGACAAAGGATAGCGTTGCATTCCATGTGATGTCAATTACTTCAAGAACATCACTGAATCCTACTACCCCTACTAATAAGGCAATTACAGCTCCACCCATTGCGGACCAGCCAATGTTTAAGCCCTTTGGCTGCCATATTACTAGTACTAGGGTTGCAATAAAAATTAATATTGCGAGTATAAGCGTTGTAGACAAAATAATACCTCCAATTTAACAACAAGAAATTCGTGTACCATTTTCTTCAAGTTCTTTTAATTTGTAATCTTGATTAGGTAATTGATCAAGAATAGGTTTAATAAATGAATAATATTCATTTTCCTTATCTACGGAGTAAAATATCCATTGCCCTTTTCTTTCTTCCTTAACCAATCCTAAGTCTTTCAACTTACGTAAATGCTGACTAATCGATGGCTGACTGACTTGAAATATTTCAACAAATTCACAGACACAACAAGCTTGATTATCAATTAATTTCATAATCGTTAATCTTGTTTTATCACCCAATAATTTTAAAATAACTGCAGCCTTTTCCATTTCAATGGTTGTTTGCAGCACATCATCTCCTCCTTATAATTTCATTACAACATTAGCATATAACTATTTGCTTATATATACAATAAAATATTTCATTAAAATGTGACATTTAAAATAATGTTTTATTCAACAACCTGTATCAATAATACATAAAGCACGTTTAGCAATAATGCATGTATAATTATTGATGTCTATTTTACTTTATGTATTAAAGTTACAAACCAATAATATTTCTCAGTTACTAAAAAACTTAAAGTCGTTACTCTGTGGTAAAATGGCGTGAATAACAGTTATCTTGTCGTTGGGGTGATTATGAAATGGGTTTATTCGAAAAGATGTATACATTTATTATTTTCTTAGCAGTAATCATAGGCATAAGTCTAGGACAATTAGAACCAATAAGAACGAGTGCAGAGAGTTTTATTGTACCGTTATTAATATCAATGCTTTATATTACCTTCTTACAAATTCCTTTTGAAGAAATAAGAAAGTCTTTTAAAAACTTAAAGTTCACATCTACTACAGTCATCATGAATTTTCTCTGGACACCTCTTTTAGCGTGGCTATTAGCTTTACTATTTTTAGGTGATAACCCTGCATTATATATTGGTTTTATCATGTTAATGGTTACTCCTTGTACTGATTGGTACATAATCTTTACAGGTTTAGCAAAGGGAAATGTTGCTTTATCAACTGCTATTTTGCCTTTAAATTTACTATTACAGGTTTTCTTACTACCCGTTTATCTTCTAATTTTCGGTGGAACTACAGGATTTATTGAACTTTCCTTTTTGGTTGAAAGTATACTGATTGTATTATTCATCCCATTAGCTTTATCAGTCTTAACAAAAGCATTATTGAAAAGTAAACAACAGTTCGCTAAAAATCTATTATCGAAATTAAGTGCGCTACCAATTATTTCTCTAAGCCTTGCAATCGTTGCAATGTTTGCTTCTCAAGGACAATTACTACTTGATAACCTAAATTTATTGTGGAAGTTAACAATCCCTATTCTTCTATATTTTGTAATAAACTTTATCGTTGGCCGGAAAATTGGGCAGCTTCTGAAATTCTCGCAATCTGATAAAGTCAGTTTGAATATGACCACTTTAGCTAGAAATTCACCTATAGCTTTAGCAATTGCTATGACAGCATTTCCGGATCAACCTTTAATTGCTTTAACATTAGTTATAGGTCCATTATTGGAATTACCTATACTTGCTATTATCACTCAGATTTTATTGTTTATCTCTAAAGGTAAGACCACATAAGAGAAAAAAAGAACACATCAAATTTTAGCTTATGATGCGTTCTTTCTATTCTATCCTGTGTCTCCATATTAAATAAATTGGTTTACATCTTCTTTAAAGATTCTCCCTTTAATTATCGGATATATTTTAAAGAAGTGAAAATAAGTCGTTGAATGTACCATTAACTGTTCAACACATTAAAATCTGTTACAACAGGAATCCCTTTTGTTAATGCACCAGTTTTGTCAAAAGCAATCGCTTTTAAGGCACCCATTTCTCCTAGATAAATTCCGCCTTTGATAAGCACACCTTTTTTAGCTGCATTTCCAATTGCTGAAACAATTGAAATAACTAATGCACAAGGACAACCAACGACAAGAACAGCTTGCCCTTGATAAGCCCAAGTTCCCCAGCTCCCACCAAATAATAATAGGTGTATAATATTTTGCAAATTTATCTACAAACGCTTGAGATGGTGTGCGTTCATCTTGTGTTTCTTCTACAAGGTGAATAATTTTGGAGTTTGTTGTATTTCTAACTAGCTCTGTTACTTAAATTCTTTTTGTATTCTTTCTTTTATTCTCTACTCTCTCCTTCTAGGTCAACTTTGTAGTTCTCCTTCCCTTTTCATTAAAATTTCAGAAGTGCATTAATCTTGGTGATTATTCCATAGTAGTAGCAACGAATGTTTATTGTGTCAGATAGAGTTATACAACTTACCTATATATATGTAAATAATAGCAAGTACCTCTCCCAATTCAACTACTAAAAAAGAACCTACCCGATTTGGATAAGTCCCTAATTTAATAATTATTCTACTGATGACAATTCACTTTCCGTTACCCACTTGTGGTTTTTTACTTCATCTCCTGTATCAGTTGTTACAAAATCAACCATATATACCGTTGTTTCTTCGGCAGAATCAATAACTGCATCAGCCCCGTTCATTCCTTCCATATGATCCGTATTTAAGGTCACCTCAGTACCCGGTTCAAATGGTTCTTCCCCGGCTCCTTCAATCTCCTCGTGGATGACCCATTTGTGATTTTCTACCGGTTCCCCACTGGTTGTAGGCGTGTAGGAAACAGTATATACCGTGGTATCATATGCTCCAACGATTGTTGCCTCTGCACCTTTCATTCCCGGCATATGATCAGATTCAATTATAGCTTGGCTGCCAACCTCATAAGTTGGGTTATCCGATTTTTGTAAGCCTTCTGGGACTTCGCCAGTGCTAGAATGGTTCATACCAGAATGATCCATGCCTTCCATATCTTCGTTGGTATCAGATTCTTCCATATCCATTTCATTATTATTGGATTTCATGTCCATATTTTCTTCAGTACCTGATTCGGTTTCTGTATTTTCTTCTTCATTTGCACCTGTACATGCAGATAAGATAAGTACTGTGAATATAGTAATTATCCCTATTACGATTTTTCTACTTTGCATTTAAACAATCCCTCCTAATAAAATAAAGCTTGCTTATATTCTAACCAGTAAATTTGCAGATTATATGCAGACCTTGCAAAACGTAAATTACGAATATTTCCAAAATAAATCTCCATTCCTTTTCCAAGTGGATTACAAAAGGTTATAAAAATACAATGTCATTTAATATCAATGACATTTCAGTAGAATAATCCATTTATACTCAACATCTAAATTTAATAGTGATTAGTTTTTACTCCAATTATGCATTATTTCTCGATATTTGTTCGGTATGATAATTGCGACGATAGATTGAATGGCAAGGGAAGGAGGAAAATGTATTAAAGGTAATTTTCTAACTCGTGGTGATTACAACTAAATAACTCATCAGAAATCTAAAATGCAAAAACCGAAATGATATTTTCAACAACTTATACTTGACGAATAAAGGAGCGAACAAATGAAAAAAAGTATATTGACAGGTGCAGGCTTGTTGCTAATATTGACGGGTTGCACAAACATCACAACAGAACAACAGTCTGTAGAACAAACTATGGAATCTGGAGAAATGCAACATGAAGAAAATATGGATATGAACCACGGGGACATGGAAGGTATGGAAGAACACATGGACCATGATAATATCCCCCCTCTTCAAGCCTCCAAAGGAACTCAGGAGTTAGTAATACCACCCCTGCTAGAAAAACAGAAGGAATCAGATTTCGATTATGAGGTGGTCGCACAAGAAGGCACGACGCAATTCTTTGATGGCTCTCCAACCAATACTTACGGATATAATGGGAATTTGTTGGGTCCGACTTTACAGTTGAAAGAGGGGGAAACCGTTAAAGTGAAGGTCCGGAATGAATTAAACGAACCAACAACCTTTCACTGGCACGGTCTTGAAGTACCGGGAACTGAGGATGGTGGTCCGAGTGATGTAATTCAGCCGGGGGAAAGTAAAATCGTCACCTTAAAAGCCGATCAGCCGGCAGCGACATTGTGGTATCACCCACATCCACACAAATCGACTGCTGAACAAGTTTTCAAAGGGCTTGCAGGAATGCTCTACGTGGAGGAGACGGATGAAGAAGCTCCTGCTTTGCCACATACTTATGGTGTAGATGATATCCCTCTCATTTTTCAGGATCGTCTCTTTGACGAAAACAAGCAACTGGATTATAAAAATCTAATGAACAGTGATGGAACAATCGGAGATGTATCGCTCGTTAACGGTACGATTAATCCGAAACTGACTGTGACAAAACCGCTGATGCGTTTTCGAATCCTAAACGGCGCGAACGCCCGAAATTACACGTTCCGTTTAAGCAATGGGGCCACATTTACTCAGATTGCTTCAGATGGCGGGTTATTGCATGAACCGGTTGAAATGGATGAGATTACGCTGTCCCCATCGGAGCGCGCTGAAATCCTAATTGATTTTTCAGCGATGGAATCCGATGAGCCAATTGCCATTACTGATGAAGAAGGTAATGCTCTGTTGCCTTTTGATTTGGATATCGACGGCGGAACGGAAGAAATGGAATCCATATCTTGGACCGATGACACTACCTTCCTTAAAGAAGAAGAAAAATCCTTACCGGTCTCCAAGAAGATCGAACTGTTTGGAATGATGGATAAGGTCACCATAAACGGCAAGAAATTCGATCCTGAACGGATTGACTTGCGGCAAAAGAAAGGAGTTTCGGAAGTTTGGGAAGTTTATAACAAGCCAGACGAAATGGGGGGAATGATACATCCATTCCATATTCATGGTACTCAGTTCAAAATCATATCGCGTGATGGAAGGGAACCAGCTCCGAATGAACAAGGGCTGAAAGATAGTGTTCTTATTGAACCGGGCGAACGAGTAAGACTGCTCGTCACCTTTCCAGAAGAGGGAATCTATATGTACCATTGCCATATTCTAGAGCATGAGGATAACGGTATGATGGGGCAAGTAGAAGTATACTAATTTTACGGAATAAACATTAAGAAGGGCTGTACCGATTGTTTTGGATTACGTACAGCCCCTTTTTATTTTGCTGACAATTCATCCTAAAACGTTGGTTAATGCCAAGAGATTTTAGGTATCCTTGAAATAATCTACTGTTGCCTTCGAAAAGTTCCACTAAAAATATTTATATAACAATTTTAATTAACCGTTTATAATATTTTCATATGATATAGTAAAAGTAAATTGGTACTTAAATCACTTTTTTGGTTCAGAGAAAAAGTGAAGTCGAGGTGAGATATTTTGTGTTTTTCCTATAGTTTTATTGAACAACAAACTCATGAAATGTCCAAAAAGATATGGGAAAGCTCCTTATACAAATTAATTAGGGTTGACTTTGCAGGTGGCAACTGTTTTGAAGTCCAAAGTAGATTAAATGATTGGGTAAGTCTTGAAACGGAAATGGGGAACAAGTCCGCTTTAATTACAAAAGTTATTTTGGAGGACTTAGAAGGAAAGCATTATTCTATTGAACCGAATGACAATGGGGTAAGATTTGCAAAAGGAGAAATCACTTATAAAGAGTATAAAATTCTTCAAAAGAAAGGGAATGCTCTTTGGATTACAATTTTTATTGTTGGGATTTTAGTATTTTTTACGTTGATGTCAGTGTTGGTAAAGTTTGTTCTTTAATACTATCTAATTTCTAATGGTTAACATATTGGTTCCCTTAGTGAAAGTAACATTATTTATCCAAATTTGAAACCACCCTCACACCTTATTAAATGTATATTAAAAGGCTGGTCTTCTCTATGAAAACCAGCCTATTTCGTATATTTAGGCAACATCATAGCCTTGTTCTTCAATTGCATCTTTCATGGCATCAACATTTACCTTTGATTCATCAAAAGTAACATCTACTTTTCCAGCTTCTAAATTAACCTCAGCTGCTGATACGCCATCTAATTTTTTCAATGCACCTTCAACTGACATTTTGCAGTGACCACAAGACATGCCTTGTACGTCTAATGTTTTCTTTTCCATTATATTTTCACCTCCTTTAAATAAATTTAATATATTTTATAACTTCACTCTTTTTAGTCGAAGTGAGTTAGTAACAACACTTACTGAACTTAACGCCATTGCTGCGCCAGCAATCCACGGCGCAAGTAATCCAATTGCTGCAACTGGTATTCCGGCTGTATTATATCCGAATGCCCAGAATAGATTTTGTCGGATATTTCTAATCGTTGCATGACTGATTTTAATTGCCTTCGGTATAAGCAATAGCTCACCACCAAGAATCGTAACATCAGCAGCCTCAATTGCTACTTCTGTACCAGTTCCAATGGCAATCCCAATATCCGCTGTAACAAGTGCAGGTGCATCATTAACACCATCCCCAACCATTGCAACTTTCTTACCTTGTTCTTGGATTGCTTTTACTTTAGCTGCTTTTTCTTCGGGTAATACTTCAGCGATTACCTGATCAATTCCAACTTGTTTTGCTATTGCTTTGGCTGTTCTTTCATTATCACCTGTTAACATAAACACTTCTATTCCTAAATCTTTCAATTGCTTAATAGCCTCTGGAGCCGTTTCTTTTATAGTATCTGCAACAGCAACTGTTCCCCGGTACTCACCATCAATGGCAATCAACATCGCTGTTTTACCATCAGTTTCATAATTAACTAATTTTTCTTCATAACCTGCTGTATTAATTTGATGATCATTCATTAACTTTCTATTACCAACAAGAATGTTTTTTCCGGAAATTTTTGCTTCAATACCATGACCCGGTACTGCCTCAAAATGTTCTACTTCCAAAAAGTCGATATTATTCTCTGTAGCATATGCCACAATTGCTTCTGCAAGTGGATGTTCAGACCCTTTTTCTGCACTAGCCAATAATTGTAATGTCTCTTCATCACCTGAAAAATCAATTACTTCTGGTTTTCCTTTTGTGATTGTACCCGTCTTATCAAGTACGATTGCTTCTAACTCATGTGTTCCCTCTAGGTGTTCCCCACCTTTAAATAAGATTCCACTTTCTGCAGCTTTTCCTGTTCCAACCATAATGGATGTTGGTGTTGCAAGTCCTAAAGCACATGGACAGGCAATAACAAGTACAGCAATTGCTGCAACTAAAGCAGGTTCTAACTGACCCGGCTCGACTAAAGTAATCCATATAATAAAAGTAAGGATAGCAATACCGACCACTATTGGAACGAAATAACCTGAAATAACATCTGCCAATCGTTGAATTGGCGCCTTTGATCCTTGAGCTTCCTCCACAACCTTGACAATAGATGCAAGGGCCGTATCTTTTCCTACTTTTGTTGCTTCCATTTCAATGGAGCCATTTTTATTAATAGTAGATCCAATTAATTTTGCCTCTGAATCCTTTTCAATTGGAATTGATTCTCCTGTAAGCATGGATTCATCTACCGAAGTTCTACCTTTTACAACCATACCATCTACCGGTATCTTTTCTCCCGGTTTGACAATTAAGCGATCTCCAACGACAACTTCTTCTACAGGAATCATTAATTCTTTACCATCTCTAATTACACGAGCTTCTTTTGCTTGTAAATTAAGCAATTTGGATAAAGCATTTGTTGTTTGACTTTTCGCTCTCGTTTCCAAATATTTACCAAACAAAATTAACGTAATCAAAACAGCACTGGTTTCAAAGTATAAATGTGGCATATATTCTGGATTGCCAATAGTCTTAAATGCTTCGTATAAACTATAGAAATAAGCCGCACTTGTACCTAAAGCAACAAGTACATCCATGTTTGCCCCACCATTACGTAGGTTCTTATATGCACCTTCATAAAATTGCCATCCGATGATAAATTGAACGGGTGTTGCTAAAGCAAATTGGAACCAAGGATTCATGAATATATCTGGTATACTCATTCCTAATAAATGAACAAGCATCGTTAATAATAATGGTGCAGATAGGACAGCAGAAATAATTAATTTCTTCTTCATATTTTTTAATTCTTTTTCTTTATATGTTTGTTTGTCTTCGGCTTTTGCCTTTGGTTTTGCATCATAACCAATATTTTTAATTTTATCAATTAGGTCTTTTACATCAACGATTCCGGGATTATATTCAATAGCCGCACTTTCTGTCGTTAAGTTTACAGTTGCAAGTTTCACTCCTTCTTGTTTATTTAATACCTTTTCAATACGGTTAGAGCAAGCTGCACAAGTCATCCGAAAGACATCTAGTTCTGTTTTCTCCGTTAGAACACCATAACCAACATTCTCTATTTTTTTCGATATGTCTTCAATAGAGGTTTTCTCTGGATCATAATCTATCGATGCCTTTTCTGTTGTTAAATTAACTTGAGCCTTGACCCCATCCATTTTATTCAAAACCTTTTCAACACGATTAGAACAGGCTGCACAGGTCATCCCTGTTACACCAAGTGTTGTATGATTTGTTTCACTCATAATAATTCCCTCCTTACTTAGAAAACTGCTTCATGACATTCAATAATTCTTCAATGGTTTCCTTACCTTCACCTTGTTTGATAGCATCACTAACACAATGTTTAATATGTCGTTCCGTGATAGAAAATCCTACATTTTTTAATGCCGATTGAATGGCACTTATTTGTACTAAAATATCTACACAATAACGATCATCTTCCACCATTTTCTGTATTCCACGAACTTGACCCTCAATTCGTTTTAAACGATTAATTATTTTTTGCATTTCATCTTTTGTTCTTGGTTTACTCGGATGATCATGTAAGAATTTTTCCTCCAAATGAATCACTTCCTTATCTTTATATATTTACGATACCCCCGTATAGTATTATTGTCAATGGATAAACTTTATATTTTGTTATATTTCCCCTATTATTTAACAATCACATTAAAACGCACTTTCTATTAATATTTTGAGATTCTCTTTCTTCATTATTACCTTTGATTAATATTTGCTGAAATCTGCACAAAAAATGGACATTTTTTTTATATGTTATTTAATGGATAAGACTATTAAAGGCAAAGTGAGTGAATTGATATGTTCGAACTTTTTAACGAAATAGGCATCATGTTAAATGAGCCACTTCAACAAATTGCATATGGATATGAACATATACCGCTGTTATTTGCATTTTTTCTTGGTTTAATTGGCGCAGTTGCTCCCTGTCAACTTACAGGTAATATTAGTGCAATGACTATTTATGGGAATAAATCATTAATTGAAAAAGTCCCTTGGTTACACGTATTTCTATTTGTTTTAGGTAAAATAGTCGTTTTTTCAATTATTGGTTTAGTGATTTGGTTACTCGGAAAGGAAGTACACAGTACTCTTACACAAATGTTCCCGATTCTAAGGAAATTAATAGGGCCATTACTTATACTAGTTGGTATATTTATGCTCGGATTATTTAGTTGGAGGAAAACCGGAAAAATGTTTAAAATCCCTACTAGGCTTAGAGACAGCTATCTAGGAAGCTTTTTAATGGGTGCGAGTTTTACGTTAGCATTTTGCCCTACTATGTTTGTATTATTTATACTAACCTTAATGCCAGTTGTATTAGAAACATCATATGGATTTGTATTACCTTCTGTATTTGGAATTGGAACCTCACTTCCACTTTTTTTAATTATTTTTCTTATTTGGTATTTTGGGGCAAGTGGCATTATATTAAAGAGAAGCAGAAGAATAGGATCACTAGTACAAAAACTTGCAGGAGTTATCATTCTTGTTATAGGTATTCTGGATACTTTAACTTACTGGTAAAAGAGGTCAATTATGTTTAATAAATTATCCTTAAAAATTGGACTATTATTCTTTGTGTTCATGTTAATTATCGAGGTTTTTGTTTATTTTATTCTATATACAAATATAGCAAATGAACGTATTGATGAAGTGATGGATAGTTTATTAGCTCGTGCCAATACACATAGTGCTGTCTTGGAAAATAATTTTGATTCATCAACGTTAGAGCATGTTGCTATCATGGAGTCAGAATCGGAATTTGCTGTTATTATTACCGATGCCAATGGTAACATCATCATTAATTCCGATCCTGTTGAAAAGGAAATGTTTGAAGTAATTGTTCATACGGATTATAAGGATATACCCAGTGTAGGAAAAGTAGTAGAACAACGTTGGTCGGAAAAACAATATATAGCGGTTGATAGCCCCATTACTATTGATGAGGAACATCAAGGGCATGTCTTTATGTTTGCTAATACCAATATTGTAAAAAATATGGTTAATTATTTGAGTGATCAATTTGTCATAGTTGGACTAATCACCATTGTTCTAACCATCTTTACCGTTTTTATTCTTTCTCGTTTTATTACGTTACCATTAATGAAAATGAAAGAAGCCACCGAACAACTAAGCGAGGGGAAAAATAAGGTGCAATTACATATGGAACGAAAAGATGAACTAGGTGAATTAGCCGGTTCTATCATGTGGTTATCTAGTGATCTAGAACGATTAAAAAATGACAGAAATGAATTTTTGGCAAGTATCTCTCACGAACTTAGAACGCCATTAACCTACATAAAAGGGTATGCGGATATCATCAGTAAGCAAGACATAACGGACGAAGAAAGAAAAGAATATCTGGATATCATACGGGAAGAAACGGAGCATTTGACAGTTCTGGTTAAGAATTTATTTGACCTAGCTAAAATGGATGAGAATAAGTTTGTAATTAATCGAAAAAGTGTTAGTTTAAGACAACTAATCCAAACGATTGAAGAACGAATTGCTCCAGTAATGGAAGAAAAAAATATTACACTTTCTACTTCATGCCCAGTAAATATCATAGGTAATATTGATCCCGATAGAATCCAACAGGTTTTATTAAATATACTGGATAATGCCAGAAAACATACACCCGATGGAAAGTCTATATCATTAGAAGTAACCCAGAATGATAGGGAAATTACTATAACTATTTCAGATGAAGGGGAAGGAATTCCAAAAGAGGAATTACCATATCTATTTGAACGGTTATACCGTGTAGAAAAATCGCGTTCCAGAGAAAGTGGTGGAACGGGATTAGGATTAGCTATTGCAAAAGAAATTATAGAATCTCACGGAGGTACGATTGAAATCGAAAGTGAACTTGGTAAGGGTACAAGGGTTATTATTCATTTAACAAGAGGTGAATATAATGGTTAAAGCTCTATTAGTAGATGATGAAAAACGAATGTTAGATTTATTAGCATTATATTTGAGACCGCATAATTTTATATGTAAAAAAGCTATTAGTGCTAAAGAAGCATTATCTTTATTAAAAGAAGAAACCTTTGACATAGTACTTATAGATATTATGATGCCTGAAATGAACGGCTGGGAATTATGCCAAGAGATTAGAAAAGATTCGGACATCCCTATCATTATGGTATCTGCTCGTGAACAGAAAGAGGATATTATAAAAGGGTTAAAATTAGGTGCAGATGATTATGTGACGAAACCCTTTGATGAAGATGAGCTATTAGCAAGAATAGAAGCGGTATTACGTAGAATGAAACCTGCGAGGAAGATTGAAGTAAATGGTCTCTTATGGAATGAGGATGAGTTTGAGTTATCATATAAAAATAATACATTAAAGTTAACGCCAAAGGAATTTACCATGCTAGGTTATTTTATGAGAAAACCAAACCAAGTGTATACTAGAGAACAATTAATTGAATTAATTTGGGGATACGATTCGCACACAGAAGGAAGAACAGTTGATTCGCATGTACGGAACATGCGAGATAAAATTCGTCAATCTGGATTTCCCATAGATGATTATTTAATAACTGTTTGGGGTATTGGATATAAATGGGTAAACAAGCCTTCATTATAGGTATAAAAAGGTCTTTAATACAATTATAAAAGAAGACCTTTTGTTTTGACACAAATCTTTTACATAAAATCATAGCCTAATTAATACTGTACAGGGGTATAGTATGATATAGTATGGATAGAAGGATGAATAATACAGAAAATAATAGGAAATTCATCTAAATATCCATACCAAAGGAGGAGTAATAATGAATAACAAAGGAAATGAAGAGAATCAACACAACCACAATAAGCATAAAGAACATGACCATCATAATCATAATCAACATGAGGAACAAAAACATCACAGTCATCAACATCATAATCATGAACATGAAGATATGCATGGTCATCACAAACATGGACATGAAGAATACAAAAATCACGACCACAGTCATGGACATAGTGGGCATCATGGTGGACACGGCGGACATCACGAACATATGGTAGAAGATTTTAAGAAACGTTTTTGGATATCCCTAGTTTTATCAATTCCTATTTTATACTTGTCTCCAATGATTCAAATGCTGATTGGATATGAAGTAAATTTCACAGGTGATACCCTCTTACTTTTCTTGCTTTCCACGATTGTCTTTTTCTATGGTGGAAAACCATTTTTACTTGGTGCATGGGATGAGTTAAAAGAGAAATCGCCTGCAATGATGATGTTAATTTCTTTAGCTATCATCGCCGCTTATGTATATAGCACACTGACAGCATTCTTTATCGAAGGCAGCGACTTCTTCTTTGAACTAGCTACTCTTATTGTAATTATGTTGTTAGGACATTGGATAGAAATGAAATCCCTGATGGGTGCTTCAAAGGCACTGGAAGAGCTAATCAAGTTAATGCCAAAAGAAGCCCATAAACTGGACAAATCCGGAAATATTGTTGAGGTAACAGTCGAAGATTTACAACCGGGTGACCTGATTTTAGTTAAATCGGGTGAAAAGATTCCAATTGATGGTGAAATTTACGAAGGAGAATCTACCGTCGATGAGTCTATGCTTACAGGAGAATCTGTCCCTGTTGAAAAAGGACCCGGAATGGAAGCGATAGGTGGTTCCGTCAATGGTGATGGTGTATTAAAAGTTAAGGTAAGTAAAACAGGAAATGACACCTACCTATCCCAAGTTATTAAATTGGTAAGCGATGCAGAAAAATCGAAATCAAAGGCCCAAGGCTTTGCGGATATTGCTGCTAAATGGTTATTCTATGTTGCTCTTGTAGTAGGGATTATAACCTTTGCAGTTTGGTGGACTAACGGGGATTTAGATTTTGCTTTGGAACGAATGGTTACCGTTTTAATTATTGCTTGTCCACATGCACTTGGTTTGGCAACACCACTAGTAACATCTAGATCTACTTCCATTGCAGCTAAAAACGGCTTGTTAATTCGAAATAGAGTAGCATTTGAAAGTGCATTTAAATTGGATCGCGTGGTGTTTGACAAAACAGGAACACTTACGGAAGGTAATTTTGGTGTTACAGATATCCATCCAAGTGAGGGAATTAGTGAAGAAGAATTATTGAAATTAGCTTATTCTGTTGAAACACAATCAGACCATCCAATTGCTAAAGGAATTGTGAAAGAAGGAAATGATCGTAATTTAAAACCCCTTGATGTAAAGGATTATCAGAATTTAACTGGGAAAGGGTTAGTAGCTAAAATCGGTGATGCAGAAATTGCTGTTATTAGTCCCGGTGCTATGAAAGCAAATAAAATTTCTTTTGATGAAAAAATTTATGACCAACTGGCTTTACAAGGGAAAACAGTCGTATTTGTTCTTAAAGATAATGTCTTACAAGGAATGATAGCCCTAGCTGATATCATCCGTGAATCTTCTTATAAAGTTATTAAAGAATTAAATGACCGTGGCATAGAGACGGTTATGATGACTGGTGACAACACACGTGTAGCAAATTATGTAGGAGAAAAATTAGGTATTTCCAAAGTCATCGCTGAAGTACTTCCCCATGAGAAATCAAATAATGTGAAGTATTTAAAACAAAATGGAAAAAAAGTGGCGATGATTGGAGATGGAATTAATGATGCCCCCGCCTTAGCGGAAGCTGATTTGGGAATTGCTATTGGTGCAGGTACAGACGTTGCGATTGAAACAGCTGATGTCATACTAGTTAACAGTAATCCAGTAGACATTTTAAATATCATTAAATTGTCTAAGGCAAGTCGCAGGAAAATGGTTCAAAATTTAGGATGGGCTGCTGGGTATAACATTGTTGCTATTCCTTTAGCTGCAGGTGTATTGTACAATGTTGGGTTTGTCATAACCCCTGCCGTCGGAGCCGCAGTTATGTCACTCAGTACCATTATTTGTGCAATAAACGCTCAATTATTAAAAATCGATTAATAGAAACAAATAGTTTATGTTTGGCTAAGCATGTATGGTATTGCTTAGCCTTTTATTTTTCTGTAGGTAAATTTCTGTTCATAAATAGTACAAAGAATCTGCTTAATTTCTGCAAACTTGTAACGTAATCTAACAGAGAGTGTCTTTAGATAATACCACCGTTATACTATATTTCTATAAGGAGTGATACATACTTATGAGTTTGGAGGAAACAAAAAAGAAGAAGAAAAATAAAAGGAAAAACAGATTAATTTTTAGAACTTCTATATTAATTGTAATGGTTGGAGCTATTATATTTGCATTAGTGTCCAATATACAAGCGGATAAAACCATTTATCAAGTCGGAGATGAAGCACCTGACTTTGAATTAAAGCAAATTAATAAAAATAATGAATTAGAAACTATACGACTAAGTGATTTTAAAGGGCAAGGTATTATGCTGAACTTTTGGGGTACTTGGTGTAAACCGTGTGAAGAAGAAATGCCTTACATGCAAGAGCTTTATCCCGTATATAAAGAAAAAGGAATTGAAATCATTGCAGTTAGTTTGGATAATACAGAATTGGTTGTAGATCGATTTATTGATAAATATGATCTAACCTTTCCAATTCCCCATGATAAAACAGGAGAAGTCAGGGATTTATACAAAATAGGACCAATTCCAAGTTCCATATTCATTAATCCGGATGGGGAAATTCAAAGGATTGTAAATGGGGCCTTATCATTAGAAAGTTTGGAGAGTTACTTTAAAGAAATATTACCAAAACAATAGACTACGATTTTCTAATAAAGGGGGATAAAATTTTTGAATGAAATAAATATATTTCTAGCTTTTGGTGCTGGTTTCCTTTCTTTTATTTCACCGTGTGTATTACCACTATATCCGGCATTTTTATCTTATATTACCGGAATGAGCGTAAGTGAGATAAATGAAGAAAATAAAAAAATGAATAAAAAAGCTCTTTTACATACCGTTCTATTTTTACTAGGGTTCTCAAGCATTTTTATTATGATTGGTTTTACCACCTCTTATATATCGGAATTCCTATTAACCTACCAAGATGCCATTAGACAAATTGGTGCTATTTTAATTATTTTCTTTGGACTAGTAATTGTTGGAGTATTTAATTTTAAATTTCTAATGAAGGACAAAAAAATAACATTCAAAAATCGCCCCGGAGGTTATGTTGGTTCTTTTATAATAGGAATGGCATTCTCTCTTGGATGGACTCCTTGTACCGGTCCAATATTAGCTATTGTGTTATCATTAGCTGCAACCAACCCCGATGTTGGTATGATTATGATGATTAGCTATGTTTTAGGCTTCTCTATTCCGTTTCTTTTATTGGCATTCTTTATTGGTAAATTAAAGTGGATTAGAAAACATAGCCTTAAATTAGTTAAAATAGGCGGATACGTTATGATCTTTATGGGTGTAGCACTGTTCTTTGACTGGATGACTAAATTAACTTCATTTTTGGCTGGTTGGTTTGGTTTTTATGGATTTTAAATATACTTTCCATAATTTCTCTATTACATTTGCACAAATAATGCACATTTGAGTATTATAATACGTTTTATAGATTTTGTTATAATGTAGAAAATCGTTTAACATAGTAATTGATAATAGCATTTAACTAATTAGATGAAAGAGGAGTCGAATAATATGAAAAAAGGATTATTGGCAGTAATTGGATTATTACTTATTTTAATAGTTGCTGCTTGTAGCGAAAGTGAAAGTACATCAAACGAAAACGAACCACAAGATATCAAGAAAGTGGTCCAAGAATACAGCATCGGGGATACTGATGATGTGTCTGCTTCTATTACTTCTGACGAGCTTATTGTAACTGATAGTGATAATAAAGAGACTACCTACAATCTTCCCGAAGACGAGTTCTTTGTTTCCATCGCACCATTTGTTGAGACAACACACCCTTGTACTAATCATAGCTTAACTGGTTGCCAAGGAGAATTAGTAGAAAAGGAATTTGATGTTTATATTGAAGACGAAGAAGGCAATGTTATTGTTGATGAAACCATGACTTCATTAAAAAATGGATTTATTGATTTTTGGTTACCACGTGACAAAACATATAACGTGAAGATTCAATATGATGGAAAAACAGCTGAATCTGAGATTTCTACATTTGAAGGGGACAATACTTGCATAACAACAATGCAGTTAATTTAGTCTGGTTCCTCACAAATCCTTTTAACACAAAATATAATCATTTAAAGCAAATAGGAAAATGGATATAAACTTTTATAATAATATTTCTAACAGAACCGAGTCTTATCAAAGATAAGCCACTCGGTTCTGTTTTCTTAATTTACTATTTAATGTCTAATTAAATATTGAATATTAAAATCAAGTGGATCAATATAACTTAATATCAGAAATAATATTGCAATGGTAAAAATCAATAAGAATGGATGTTTAAAAAAGGAAAAGGTTTCTTGGTTAGCTTGTTTACGAATTGATTCTTCTGCTGTATATAAAACAAGTAATAAAATCATTGTTATCATCAAAGCCATTATATTGATGATTGCATTTGGCCTTGTCATAGCTACCATGTCTCCTAGCATTGCTCCCATCATTCCCCCATTAGTCCAGATAGTATTCCGTCAATGACAGCAGGTAGACCAATAGGTATTCCTGCAAGAAACCCAACAACCACTCCAATTAATATAGAGTAAACTGTTGATTGAAACAAATCACCATGAAAAGCCACTCCTAGAATGGTTCCTATTAAAATCCCCACCGACATCCCTAATGACATAGAAATCAACATCCCGTTCATTTTTGTTAGCCATTTTCGGTGATTCGTCACATATATTATGGTTGTTACAACTTGGGTGGTACACAACAAAAGTATAAAAAGTAAAGAAATTGACATTATTACAACTCCAATCATAGTATGTATGTCCACTTTTATTGTATTCACTGTTGGATTGCAATATGATATACCCCTATAGGGTAGAAGGATTAACCTTATGAAACAGTATATAGAAGGTTTGATTTAGTTAGCCAAGCCTAGTTCCTAATTAGCAGAACAAACACCATGATCAGTTTTAGGTCATTTTTAGATCGGGTAAATATTTCAGATGAAATATTATACTTTAAGTTAGATTAGCTTCCTATTATCCTGTTAAATTTAAAATCACCCCTTCTAAATGTTCTCCATAAAATCTCGATAATTTTTAGGTATGATTTATTTAAGAAAGGAGATGTAATAAATGAAAAAATTATTAATAGGTATTTTAACCGGAGCCGTACTATTAGGAAGTGCTTCATTTGTTGCGGCCGAATCAAATGGAAGTGGAATCTTAAACTTTGAGGAGATGAAACCACATATTGAAGAAATGCATCCTAATTTATCACCAGAACAGCAGGAAGAAATGTTCAACAACTGTCATGGCGAAAATGGTATGATGCAAAACAATACTGAATTCCGTGATACGATGCATGATTTATAGTTTAAAGAGGTGTTCCCGTATGGTTGGGATGATGAGTATGAAGGTTCATGGGTTACTGGGATGGATACTTAACCTTGCATCCATCGGTATTGTTGTGTATTATGCCACCAAATTAGCATTGAAAAATAATCATAAAAATTAATAGTAACTTACAATCCCTTTTAAGTGGTAAATGTCCCCTTAGTTGGACGACAACTAATTGACCATTTAGATAATAATAAAGAAGCCGCCACCCTTTGATCTGCTAAATCAAAATAAGGGTGACGGTTCGCTATGCAAAGTAAATACATTTTTGTTTATCCAGAAATAATTCATTCAGAACAACATTATCATGCTAACTAAAAATGCCAGCAGCATTCTCGGTATTTTTAAGATGATTGATTTCTAGGATTAAAATTTGCCCCATTTGTTAAATTAGGAATGAAAATAAAGCGTTGAATGTACCATTCTCAAACATGATATAAATCCCTAGCCCTATAAATACAATAGGGACAATCCAACGTTCATATTTCTCAATTTTTTCTGATACAAAATCCAAAGAAGCTAAGCGATAGCTGACATAACATAGAACCCCAACCATAATGAAAAAGACAATACTAGCAATAAGGATTTCAACCGCATTTAATGCTGTGAAATATGGTATATAAATAGAGAAGTCATCTGCACTGGAGGACAGCACAATAAATATAACCGTTAAATATAATTGATTAAAACGATTAGATGAAAATAAAGTTAAAATATTGCCTCCATCTTCATCCTCCTCACCCTTAATCCAAATCTTAATCCCCAGATAAAGCGGTATAAGCCCAAGAAGACCTAAAACCCATTGCTGAGGAATTAACCATGTAATACCTAGAGCGACTAAAAGACTTGCTGCTATAATAATTGCTGTACCTATGTATTGTCCTATCCATATATGTTTTGCTTGACCTTTTTTTATTTGCGAAAACAAGAGGGTCAATATAATAAGATAATCAATTCCTGTTGCTACATAAACTGCAGCTGATGTAAGTGCCGTTGTAATCATTTTTTCATCTCCAAGTTTTGGGGTAGGGCTTTTCAATGAGAAGAAAAGCCCTTAGATTATATGTTAATATTTATTTCTCTTTTACTCGCATAAGTCGTAAACCATTTAACGCAACTAAAAGAGTTGCTCCCATATCAGAAAGGATGGCAATCCAAAGTGTTAACCAACCGGGGATAACCAATAACAAAGCAATGAATTTGATAGCGAGTGCAAAGGTAATGTTTTGCTTAATTATGGTAAGAGCTTTTCGACTTAATTTAATGGAGAATGGAAGTTTTCTTAAATCGTCTCCCATTAAAGCAACGTCTGCCGTTTCTAGTGCTGTGTCTGTACCAGCCCCACCCATCGCAATTCCAACGGTAGAAGCAGCTAATGCAGGAGCATCATTGACACCATCTCCAACCATTGCTACGTTTCCGTATTTAGATCTCAATTTTTTGATAAATTCTAATTTGTCTTGTGGCAATAGTTCTGCCTGAATATCCGTTACCCCAACATGACCTCCAATAGCATCTGCCGTTCCTTTGTTGTCTCCCGTAAGCATAATGGTTTTTTTAATTCCAAGTTGATGTAACTTTTGAATAACTTCTTTACTTGATTCACGTACTTCATCAGCTACTGCAATGACAGCAAGTATTTCTTTTTCAGTTCCAACCACCATTGCAGTTTTACCTTGATTTTGAAGGGCTGTAACTAGTTGATCTTGTTCGTTATTAAAATCAACTGATAGATTCTCAAATAATTTTGGATTTCCAATGTAGTAAGTCGTACCGTTGATAGTCCCCTTAATTCCTTTTCCTGTGATAGAAGAGAAATCATCCACGATTACATGAGTGTAGGAAATGTTCTCCTCATCTGCTTTTTTCATAATAGCTGAAGCTAGAGGATGCCCGGAACGATATTCTAATGCAGTAATGATAGACAACATATCTTCTGCATTTACCTGATTGTTCAACATTTTAAAATCTGTTACAACTGGAACTCCTTTTGTAAGTGTACCCGTTTTATCAAAAGCTATTGCTTTTAAAGCACCCATTTCTTCTAGATAAATTCCGCCTTTGATAAGCACACCTTTTTTAGCTGCATTTCCAATTGCTGAAACAATAGAAATAGGAGTTGAAATAACTAATGCACAGGGACAACCAACGACCAATACTGCTAGCCCTTGATAAACCCAAGTTCCCCAGCTGCCACCAAATAATAATGGTGGTACTACAGCTACCAGCCCTGCGATAATCATAATAATAGGCGTATAATATTTTGCAAATTTATCTACAAACGCTTGAGAAGGCGCGCGTTCCCCTTGAGCTTCTTCAACAAGGTGAATGATTTTGGAAATTGTTGTATCTTCAACAAGCTTTGTTACTTTAACCTCAAGTATTCCCTCTTCGTTTAATGTACCTGCAAAAACTTCATCATCCACTGTTTTCTCAACTGGGACTGACTCGCCTGTAATAGTTGCTTGATTAACAGCCGAGTAGCCATTTACTACTACACCATCCATAGCAAGCTTTTGACCGGGTTTCACAATCATAATATCGCCAACAGCAATATCATCAACATGAATCATCATTTCTTGCCCATTTCTTCTAACAAGCGCCTCTTTCGGAGCAATATCCATTAAAGATCGAATTGATTGTCTTGCTCGGTCCATAGAGAAACGTTCTAAAGCTTCACTAATTGCAAAGAGAATAACAACAATTGCACCTTCTGCCCATTCTCCAATAATAGCTGCTCCAATAATAGCCACTGTCATAAGAGTTTTCATGTCAAATTCAAAATGTAGTAAGTTTTGAAACCCGACTTTAAAGAGTGAATATCCCCCAATAACGATGGCTGCTGCAAACAATAGGGAGGTAATAATATTTTCTTCCCCATTAACAAACTGAGAGATATAACCAAAAACGATTAATAAAGAAGCGTATAGTAATGTGCTGTGTTTTTTATAAAATGGCTCTTTCCCTTCTTTAACCTCTTGTTTCTCTTCCCTTAATGGTTTATCTGGAGCGACTTTAAGGTTTTCAAAAGCACCAGCTTTTTCTAATTCCTCGATAGTTGTATTCCCATATACCTCAATTTTAGATGCACCAAAATTTACTTTTGCATCATGAACCCCTGATAATTTTTTTACATTCTTTTCGAATTTACCCGCACAATTGGCACACGAAAAGCCTTGTACTCGGTAGGAAGTCATGTCAACTTCAGACCGTTCAGCTTGTTCAAACATTTACCTCCACCTCTTTCTTATGTGTTAATGCAATCATCATAATTTGTTTGATATGTTCGTCGTTTAATGAGTAAAAGGAAAGCTTTCCTTCTTTTCTATAGTTGACAATCCTTTGCTTATAAAGTGTTCGTAAATGATGAGAAGCATTAGCAACTGTAACGCCTAAGATATTAGCTATATCACAAACACATAGTTCATCTTCCTGACACAAAGCATAGGTGATTTTTGCTCTATTTTCGTCGGCAATTGCTTTTAACATTTGAGAAACACCTGAAATATCTACTGTTTGTAGATCACCCTGTATTCGATTAACCTTTTCCTCGTCATAACAAAAAATTTCACAAGTATCTTTCTTATTCAATTCATCACCTCATTCAAGTATTTGCTTGATTATATAATAACTTTTTCCAGAGCAACATTCAAGCATATACTTGAATGAAATAAAAAAGAAATGGGTATTTCCAATTCTAAAAAGTACTTCTTCAATTTCCCATTTAAGTCAAACAATCACATAAGGTCCCATTTCTCTTATCTAGTATTTCATTGTAATATCAGTATGAAGGAGGATTAGATATGGATATATCAAGAGTTGCAATTTATGCTCGTGTAAGCACAGAAGAACAGGCAAAAGAAGGTTTTAGTATAGCCGCGCAACTTCAAACACTTCGGCAATATGCTCAAATTTATAACTGGGAGGTGATTGATGAATATGTCGATGAAGGAATTAGTGGTAAATCCGTAAAAGGACGGCCTGAAATGAAAAGACTAATTAAAGATGTAGAGAATGAGAGATTTGATGCTGTAATAGTTTGGAAAATTTCCCGACTTTCAAGAAATATGCTAGAAACACTCATGATTCTAGATAAGTTTGAAAAATACAACGTGAAATTTATATCCTACTCAGAAAACTTTGATACCAGTAGTCCTATAGGTCGTTTAGTACTTCAAATTATGGCCTCAATCGCTGAAATGGAGCGAAATACATTAGCGGAAAACGTTAAGCTTGGGATGAAACAGAGAGCTTTGGAAGGGAGATGGAACGGCGGGGTTGTATTTGGATATGACACTGTTAAGAAGGAGCTAGTTATCAATGAAAAGGAAGCTGAAGTAGTACAGTTAATCTATCATATGTATGCAAATGGCAAAGGGCTAAGAGCGATTTCTAACCACTTAAATAAAGCTGGATATAAAACCAAGCGTAATCGTTATTTCTCCATCAATGGAGTAGCACAAATCCTAGACAATGTAATATATAACGGTAAAATCAGTTGGCTAAAATTTGAAAATTGGGATTCCAAACGAAGAAAAGGGAAAAATCCAAATCCTATTCTTGTAGAAGGAAAACATGAACCTATTATTTCGGACGAACTATGGAGCGTTGTACGAGCAAGGAGAAAAAGTAAATCATTTAAGCAGCGTCAATCAAACGAACCATTTTTACTTAGTGGCCTTTTACGCTGTCCTGATTGTGGTCAAGGAATGGTTCCGTCAATTACAACACATACACGAAAAGATGGGACGAAACGAAAACATCGTTATTACGTCTGTAGCGATTTTCATAACAAAGGATCTGCTGCTTGTAAAGCTAATTCCATTAAGGCATATAAAGCAGAAGAAACGGTTATCAAGAAAATTGAACAACTTAGTTCTAATAAGAAGAGGTTATATAAGATTCTCACAGACATTAGTTCTAATTCCGCTCATTCGATAAGCCAACTTAATAAAGAACTAGTAGAGATTGAAAAGCGGTTAAAGGAAATTGAACAATTACAGGCAAGGTATATGGAAGCCTTTGAGAAAAACACTCTTCCTGTGGATATACTGCAAGAAAGTTTACAAAAGGTTTCCAATGAAAAAAGAGAATTAGAATCAGAGAAAAATGAGATTGCAATCCAATTAAGTTCTATAGATTCAAAGGTAATTCAACCAGATTTGATTGAAAAATTACTAGAAAAGTTCCTATCGGTTTATAAGAAGTCATCTAGAGAAAACCAAAAGCAATTACTACAGTTATTAATTGATAATATTACAATCAAACAAAAAGATAGATCCAGAACAATTAAAAACATAGAACTTGAATTTGATTTTACTGAAATGAATATATCCAAAACCTTTATACTTATCCATTTGTTATATCGTGAAACGGATAATGAAAACACATTTTCAATACCCGCTTCCGACAAAGAATTACCACCTTACCTACAACAATTTTTGCCTCTATTTGTGGTACGGTTCCCCCCTATTTATCCGATACCCCCGATACACCTGCTCCAATAAAATCAACCTCATTACCTGATGCGGAAACGTCATTTTTGAGAAGGATATCGCCATGTCGCTTCTGGATTGCACTTCTTTACTAATGCCAAGCGACCCACCAATGATAAATGCAATTTTGCTTTTACCGTATGTCGCTAGGTCGTCTAATTTTTTTGCGAACTCTTCAGAAGTTAGCATCTTTCCTTTAATTTCAAGCGTAAATACATATGTATCTTCCCCGACATGGGACAGGATACGCTCTCCCTCTTTCCGTTTTACTTCTTCCATTTCCGCTTCACTCAAGTTTTCTGGTGCCTTCTCATCTGCTACTTCGATAATATCGACCTTTGCATAGGCTGATAACCTTTTTAAATATTCTTGGATTCCCTGTTTTAAATATTTTTCTTTTAGTTTTCCCACCGATACAACAGTAATTTTCATTTCCTTCGTCCCTTCGCCTAAAAAAACCCCACTTTTATATAAAATGGGGTTCTCTACTTATTTTATAATTTGTACTTTTTTAATCGTGCGGTTATCGATTTCCATAATCTTAAAGGTTAAATTCTCCCGCTCAATGACTTCATCTTCCTCAGGGAATTCATTTAATTCCTTTAGTAAGTAACCGGCTAACACATCTTCTTCTTCGGGAATATCTGTATGAAAGATGGAATTTAACCGATGAAGCGTGATTTTACCGTCACAAACAATTTCGGTTTCTGTTAGCTTTTCAACTAAAGCATCGGTATCTAAATCCATTTCATCCGAAATTTCTAATCCAATCATGGATTCAATCACATCTTCATGTGTCAATATTCCCTCTGTACCACCATATTCATCTAATACAACCGCCATATGTTTCTTTTCCTTTGTCATTTTGAGAAACACCCATTCCACCGAATGAAATTCATAGACGAGTAATGGATCAATATCGCTAAATTGCTTAAGTGGTTTTTCGGGTTCTAATGACCATTGGATTAAATATTTAGAATGAAATACCCCGATAATATTATCGATATCTTCTTTATAAATGGGATATCTTGTAAATGGGTTTTCGACAACTACCTTTCTTACCTCTTCATATGTAGCGTTGATTGGTAGTGCCACTAGGTCTACTCGAGGTGTTTTTAACACATCTTTTACATTCAAATTTTGAAAATCAAGGACGCCACGTATACGATACGATTCCGCTTTACCGAATGTCCCTTCCGAATCAGCTATATCAACCATCGTTCGAAATTCTTCTTTTGAAATAGAAACATCTTCCGGGTTCCCTTTTGATAGGGCTCTAGTGATGAATCCCGTTAAACTATTTAAAATAAACGTGATTGGTTTAAAAATAGTGACAAAGAAGCGAATAACCGGATACACAATTGCTGCAATTTTATCAGGAAATGCAGCCGCTATCGATTTCGGGAGTACTTCTGAAAAAACGATAATGGTAATAGTCAGAATAGCGGATGCCAATCCAATATTAAATCCGTATTCAATCGCTATCGTTGTAACTAAAGTTGGTAAAAGTATATTCGCAATATTATTCCCTATAAGAATCGAAGTTATAAATTCACTAGGTTTGGAAACCAAGTCTAAAAGCTTTTCTGACTTTCTATCACCGTTATTCGCTTTTGTCTGTAATTTCATTTTATTTGTTGCTGTTAATGCCGTTTCACTTCCTGAAAAGAAAAATGAAACAAATAATAAAAAAATGATCGCAATGATCACGGGCCTATTTCCTCCTTAAGCTCCATAAAAACTTATATTTATTTTTATATGATTTATTGGGCGCTATGAATAGTATTCCTTACCTATTCCAATTTAAAACAAATTATCTAAGAATAGTCGTACAACATCAAATCCCCCAACAAACGTACCAATAGAGCTACCAATGTTTGCCAAAACAACAACTAATAATACTCGTGATACTTTGTTTTGCCAAAATCCCTTAACCGTAAATACATCCTCAGCTAGATTTTCAAAATCCCGTACAGTTGGTCTACTAAAATAAGCTTGGACAATTCCAGCGAACCAACCAGCTGCCAGTAGTGGATTTAATGAAGTAATAGGAGCAGCGATAAAGGATGTGACAATGGCCAAAGGATGTCCTAATGCAAAAAGAGTTCCTAATGCGGAAAAGGAACCATTCCATAAAACCCAACTAATGGTCTGTTGCCAACCTGCTGCTGGATTTGAGATAAATGTGTAAGCTATCATGGCAATAATTAGAATTGGTATGGACCATCCAATAATTTTTGGTACATTCGACTTTGGCGGTCGTATGGACAACTTTTCTAAATCATGATTTTTTTCTATTTCCTTCGTTATGCCGGGAACATGCGCTGCACCTAATACAGCTACTACCTTGTCGCCAGGAGCTGTTTTTATCTTTTGGGATAAAAATTGATCTCGTTCATCAATTAATGGTTTTTTGAGTCTTGGGAAGTGTTCTGTAAATTCCTGAAGCATCGCATTAATTGTATCTTGTTGCTTCATTTTTTCTAATTCTGCTTCGGAAATTTCTTCTTTACTAAAAATACTAGCCATTATTTGCGTTAAAAGAATAGATTTGCCTTTCAATCCTAGGTTTCCCCATATTCTTGCAAACGTAATTTGAATATTACGATCTGCGAGAACCAATTCCGCACCAATTTCCTCAGCCGATTCCATCCCTTGTATCATTTCTTGACCAGCATTGATTCCAAATTGCTTAGCCATTCTTTTTTGGAAGGAAGATATGGCAAGGTTCATCAATAAAAGCGTTGCACGTTTCTCTTTTATCACTTTAAAAATGTCCATATCCTTCCAAGAGTTACCTTCTTTAATTGATTGGTACCGCGCTTCATCTAATTCAATACAAACTGAATCTGGCTTTTCTGCTTCGATGACTTCTTTTACTTGTTCCGCACTTTGCTTGGAAACATGTGCCGTTCCAATAAGAATAATTTCCTTATCATTCATATGTAAACGAGTTATATTCTCTTCCGTCATACGTACCTTCCTTTTTCATTTAAACATAGTTTTATTTTAAACTATATAAGCTAAAATTAATAATTTTATTACTCTGGGAATTACATAAATTGGTAAGGGGGAATAATTTTAGTCCGTAAAAAAAGGAACAAAGGCGCAAGCGCCCGTTTAGTGACGTATAGACTGGACTGAGCCGTAGGAGATAAAGGAAACACGGTGAGCGTAAGCGAGCCGATGTTGACTTATCGTACGGAGGTGAAGGAAGTCTACTAGTCACTGGGCGCTGGAGCCAGACGTGGCTAATTCGGTATCTAAGTTATCCACAGCCATACAAATTTTATAATTTCCTAGAAAGCGAAAAAGGGAATCCTGTTAGATTCCCTTTTAATTTAAATTATGTGTTGCAAGAATAGTGACCATTGTATCTTGAATGGCTGACATGGAATCTTCTATATAATTATTATTTAATATAGAGAAGATTAGTTTTTCACCATTTATATTCGTAACATAACCAGATAAGGTTTGTACACCGGTAATGGATCCTGTTTTAGCTCTTACATTCCCCTTTAGATTGTCCATTCTGCTTCGAAGTGTTCCACCTACTAATTTTTCCGACTCACCTGCTACGGGAAGTGAATTTTCAAACACTGTGAACCAATCTTTTTGTTGAATCTCATAAAGAAGCTTCGTTAATTCGCTGGAAGAAACAAAGTTTTTATGGGACATTCCTGAGCCGTCACGAAGTAGAAAAAGATTCGGATCCATACCAAGATTTATTATAGACTCTTCCATGACTGCAAGCCCCTTCTCCC
The DNA here is from genome assembly GCF_019037185.1 of Oceanobacillus caeni. Classification (GTDB taxonomy): domain Bacteria; phylum Bacillota; class Bacilli; order Bacillales; family Amphibacillaceae; genus Oceanobacillus; species Oceanobacillus caeni. Next base: position 3,224 of record NZ_JAHHXM010000019.1, on the reverse strand, counting down.
AACTCCCTTCCCCATGAACGGCCTTACCCATCTCCTTAACTAACACTTCACCAATCGTATTATTACTTAATTTCATAAAGGGAAGTAACAATTCCTTTAAGGGCATGGACTGATTTTCTACTAATAACGTTGCGTCCTTAGGAACCGCATCCAATCGTTGTTCCAATTCCGATGAAAAAGAGATCCCATTACTTTTAAGTGACGATGCAAAAATATTTAATACATAACTAGTAGGGTCCCATACAGCCACCCAAGTTTTTTCTTTAGATGTCCCAATAGGTATATCACCTTCTACTATGATTGTATTCTCTCCGTGTACTCTATCTATTGTTAGTTGTTTTTTCTCATCTTTATGAACTGTTCTTGTCTGATTCAAAACTTTCACATAATCTGTATTAGGAATGACATTTACTTGGGCAACATCCCCTTGTCGTTTCCCAGGAATTATTTCTAACATTACTGTTCCCGCATCATAGTCCTTATCCGGCGAAAGCGTTAAGGCCGAAATCTGCGCCCCCGTATGAAATGGTTCGTCCGACCAATTCAGATCCTGGGATAGTCGAATATTATCATACCAAGTGTCATCTGCAACCAAATCCCCTTCAACTTTCCGAACCTCTAATTTCTTTAAATGGTTAACAAGTTCATCTATATCTTCCTTTAGTAACGTTGGGTCGCCTCCGCCTTGTATATATAGATTTCCTTTTAGAACCCCACCAACTAGCTCACCGTCCGTGTAAACCTTTGTCTTGAATTTATGGTCTGGTCCTAGAACTTCTAAGGCAGTGGACGCTGTTAATATTTTCATATTAGAAGCAGGATGCAAACGTATATTTCCATGGTGAGAGTATATTTCCTCCCCAGTATCTGCTTTCCTCACGCTTATACCAGTTATAGAACCTTGTAGTCGCTCATCCTCAAATATTTTATTTAGCTTTTCTTCCAATGACCATGATGGATTTATTTCTGAGGTGATACTTTCAGAAGCATGAATCAATTCAATATTAAAAAGTGGAGCAAAAAATATAGCGAAGAGAAAAACTTTTATGTACTTTTTAATAAACATTTTGAACACCTACAATATTATGTGATGATAGTCGGAGGGTGAATGCTGATATAGCGTTACGTGTGCTGATATCTCGAGTGTGAGCGCTGATATTTGATGCGTGAGTACTGATATCCTGGGTGTGAGTGCTGATATAGTGTACGTGTGCTGATATCTCGAGTGTGAGTGCTGATATATGCTGCGTGAGTACTGATATCTCGAGCGTGAATGCTGATATAGCGGACGTGTGCTGATATCTCGAGTGTGAGCGCTGATATTTGATGCGTGAGTACTGATATCCTGGCTGTGAATGCTGATATAGCGGACGTGTGCTGATATCCCGGGTGTGAATGCTGATATAGCGGACATGTGCTGATATCTCGAGTGTGAGCGCTGATATTTGATGCGTGAGTACTGATATCCTGGCTGTGAGTGCTGATATAGTGTACGTGTGCTGATATCTCGAGCGTGAGCGCTGATATTTGATGCGTGAGTACCGATATCCTGGCTGTGAGTGCTGATATAGTGTACGTGTGCTGATATCTCGAGCGTGAGCGCTGATATATGCCGCGTAAGTACTGATATCTAGTACACCAATGCTAAATCCCGACATTGTGGATTTTTATAAGTCCCCTGGCAAGCAATAAGAATAAACCGACCGCTTTATTGATTAACCTCTTTAAAATTTACAGATATGACTTCATCTGTATCGGGATGAAATTCAATATCAATCAACACACCAAATTCCCTGTTATTTTCCTTTAACCATAGTTTAAATTGTTCTACTGCGTTGTCACCGTTCGTCTTCTTCCCAACATGTAAATAATCAATAATTTGTGCATTTGGATATTTCTTAGTCGTTTCTTTCATTGCCATTCTGCCCCATTTTGCATAGGAAGGAATCGCCTCTTCCTGTGCTTGAATTGGCTCCCATAATGAAAAAAACGAAATAGATCCAATCATTAAAATACATATAACTGTAATTGCTGAAATAACCTTTCTCATTACTTCATCCTCCTCCCAATTTTATATTTTGCAATTCAACCATTTACTATGTAGCGTTTCGGAAATATTTTTCATTTCCCGGGGAATATCGACATATTTCTTGTAAGTTCTGTCGAAAAATAGCCTTTATGAAATAAGAATATTTGATTACAATACCTACTGAAATCCACGCCCACGATTTTTTTCTTATGCCCTACAAGTTATAATGATGATAGTAATCAAAATTACGATTTACCTTATCAGAGTCAAAACTTTTCCCTTATAGAAAGGAACTATAAATACAATGGCATCACATGAACCAATTAATAAAGAAACATTAGATGAATTACGCATTAAGATTACAAGATTTGGCATGGCTTATAAATTTGCATTAGATGAAATTAGTACGAAAGTGAATATATTGAAAGAGGAATTTCGTTTAGTACATGATTACAATCCTATTGAGCACGTAAATACACGTGTGAAATCAGCCGAGAGTCTTATCAAAAAAGTACAAAGGAAAAGCTTACCTTTATCATTAGAGGCCATTCAAGAAAATATTAAGGATATCGCAGGAATCCGAATTATTTGTTCGTTTGCATCTGATATTTATCGGATTAGCAAGATGATACAAGCACAATCTGATATTGAAGTAATAGAAGTGAAGGACTATATTCAACATCCAAAATCGAATGGTTATCAAAGCCTCCATATTATCATGAAGATTCCCGTTTTCATGTCAGACCGTAAAATACATGTGTATGTAGAAATGCAAATACGTACGATTGCAATGGATTTCTGGGCGAGTTTAGAACATAAGATTTACTATAAGTACAATAAGCAAGTGCCTGAGCATTTAACTAGGCAATTAAAAGAAGCTGCAGATACTGTAGCTGAGCTTGATCGCAAAATGGAGCATATTAATAATGAAATTAATATTTTGAAGGGAAATGATACATCAACTGATACGGAAGAACTGTTATTTAATCCGAGGGAAATGATGATACAGATGTTGAAAGATATGGATGTATCCGAACAGTGAAGATGAATTAAGAAGGATATCTATATAAATTTTTCCTATAGTAAAAACTAAATACTTTAAACACCCTAGCCAAAAACTATCTATGTGTAAAATAGTTCTCGGGGATTTGAAACAAAATTCTAGAAAAAAAAGAAAAGGCGCTCTATCATAAAT
>NZ_JAHHXM010000018.1 GCF_019037185.1 Oceanobacillus caeni | reverse complement strand
CCCCCTTAAAGATTTTCTTAAGGAGATTATTACATAGCCCAATTAATATTAGAAGGTGGTCTATATTTGACGCTTACGTAATTGGCACTGAGATATCAGCAGACATACGCTTGATATCAGTATTCGGCGCAAACCGCAAATCGAGTGGCGGGGTCTAGACATTCCTGTGGATCTACGTCAATATTCCTCCTGCTCCCCTTCTTTAACAGAAGCTGTCGCGGAAATATCTTCTTCTTCCACTCTTTGGAATCCTTTATCTAATTGTCCAGCGTTTTCAATATCTCCAGAAGTTTTGTATCCAGCAACTTCAGCATTGGATGTTGTTCCATAAAGCTCCATGCCGCCAAGTTTTACGTTAATCTTTTCATTTAATTTCTCTTTGTTGTTATTTGTCATTGTGAGCACCTCCTATTGGTAATGTATCCTAATGGGTAAAAATTATTGATCATGATAGATTAATTTTTTTCCTCCAATTCAGGCGAATCAGCTGAAGCAACCAAGAAGGATAGAATGATGGAAACGATGACCACAAGAAATGGTGCAATAAAAATTAAAAAATCCTCGAACATAAGGGGTGTCACTCCTATTTTTTATACTTTCCCTGTACATATTCCTTATTAAATAAAAACAATTTAAATACGAGATACAACGACGGGAGGAGCAATGCAAATCCCAGAATAAAAACGACAACTAGAGAAATAGCCATGGCACGGTTGGTAAATCCTTCATGGATGGTCAAAATCGGATAGAGTATATATGGATAATGGGATATGCCGTATGCATAAAAAGCAAACATAAATTGCCCAATCAAAAGCCAAACCGCTGTTCCATAGTTTTTTCGATTCCAAATGAACCAAACGGTTAAGATCCATAAAAGGAAGGATACCGCAAACATCCACCACAGGTTAACGATTCGCTCATAATGCTCCGGGTTATGAAAACTCAACTCATAGACAATTCCACCAGCGGTAATGATGAGTGGCAATGCCCAAATTAACGCATACTTTCGCATTAGATTGGTTGCTTCTACATCCCCCGTTTGATTGGCATACCACGTAAGAAAAACCGCCGAAATATACAATACTGCTACAATACTTAACACAACAATGGACCATGATAACGGGCTAGTAAAAAGCGCCGCGTAATCTAACACTGGACTCCCATTAGTTAGATAAACGAATCCTCCTTCTGATATCGCCAGAACAGTCGATAAGGAGGCCGGAATTAATAACCCTGTTAATCCATACATAAATGCATAACCTTTATGCCCCCTAGAGCTATATGTCTCAAACGCATAATAAGATCCCCTAATGGCCAAAAGGATTAATCCGATACTCCCCGGAACAAGAAAAATCGTTCCAATGTAATAAGCCGTTTGTGGAAAAAAGCCAACGATTCCAACGAAGAAGAAAACAAAGAACACATTCGTAATTTCCCAAACTGGAGATAAATACTGTTGAATAATCCTTGATAAAATATGTTGCTTCCCTGTGATAATACTGTACGCATTAAAAAATCCCGCACCGTAATCAATGGAGCCGATAATGACATAGCCGAAAAGAAATGTCCAAAGTACAGTTATTCCTAAAATTTCTAAACTCATGGTGAATCATTCCCTTTTAGTTCTACTTCGATTGGATTATTTTTAAAGATTCGGCGTAACACCACAACGGTACCGACCCCTAAAACGATATACAATAGAGCAAATAAAACAATCATGACATTGACATAATCACTGGATGTTGCCGCTTCTTCTACCGTCATGATTCCCCGGAGTATCCATGGCTGCCTTCCTACTTCAGCTAACCACCAACCAAATTCCATTGCAAGAAAGGCTAACGGCCCACTTAATACAATCAACCAACGAAAGAATGTAGATCTTACAAAGGCCCAGTGACGTCTAATCCCCATCCAATAAATAAGGGAAAGAACCAATAAGAACATCCCAATTGTTACCATGGAATCAAAAAAATAATGGACAATGAGGGGAGGTGTTTCTTCTGGCTTAAATTCATTCAATCCGATCACTTCTGCTGTAGGATTACTATGTGCAAGAATACTTAGCATATAGGGAACCTTTATAGCATAGTGGACCTCTTGGTTTTTATCCAAAAAGCCATACATGACCAAAGGTGCTTCTCCCTCAGTTTCAAAATGCCATTCAGCCGCAGCTAATTTTTCTGGTTGGTATTCAGCAAGAAGTTTTCCGGAAAAATCACCAATAATAGCAGATGCAATAGAAAAAATCAGTCCAATTTTCATCGTTAAGTATAGAGCTTTTTTATAATAGACATGCCTAGAACCTTTTAATAACTTAAATGCGGTAATCGATGCTAATAAAAATGCAGCAGTCATATACGCGGTTGCCACGACATGAGATACTTTCGTCGGCATGGCTGGATTAAACATGGCCGCAATCGGATTTGCATGAACAAGTGCACCATCCACCATCTCAAATCCTGTCGGTGTATTCATAAACGAATTGACAATCGTAATAAAAAAAGCAGACATTCCCCCACCGATGGCAACTGGGATTAATAATAAAAAGTGTTTTCTCTGATTATCAAAACGATCCCACGTATAGGCATAGATTCCTAAGAAAATGGCTTCAAAGAAAAAAGCAAAGGTCTCCATAAATAGCGGTAAAGCGATAATCTGCCCCGCAATTTCCATGAAATTCGGCCAAAGCAGAGAAAGTTGAAGTCCAATAATTGTACCTGTCACAACCCCAACTGCAACAGTCACCATGTATCCTCGCGACCAGCGCCTCGCCATAATAATATAATGTTCATCATTTTTTCGAATTCCAATCCAGTGTGCAATCATAATAAACAATGGCACGCCAACCCCAATGGTTGCGTAAATAATATGGAAGGTAAGAGTCATTAATGTTAAAAATCTACTAGCCAACACTGGATCTTCAAATAGCATGTTCACGAATCCTCCTTTAACCTAAAGGCATAACTTTCAAGTATAATTGTTCCATACTTGTAGTTTGCACGAGTATTCATTAATTATCCATGGGGTCTTAGGTCACTTATCCGTGGACATTTGAACGTCATTTTAAAAAAGTTAAACTAGGACGAGGAATTTCCCCTTTGGTGAATGAAATAAGCCGTTTTGAGAAACATAACAATTGGTGCATAAGAGAAAGGTGGCACTATAATGAATTTATTTAGGAGGATGAAGATGGGAATTTTAAGTGGTAATCCCCAAGATGAACCGATGCACTATGGGGAAGTATTTGGTACATGGTCCTTTTTATTAACGGCAAAAGGAGCAATTGCAGGTTATCAAACTCACTTAAATCATGCTGGTGATGAAGATTTGTTAAAGTTGCTTGAGGAAACTATTAACAATGGCCAGCAAGAAATCCAACAAATTGAAACGTTATTAAAAGAAAATGGAGTTGGATTACCTCCAAGTCCACCCGAACGACCTAAAGCCCACTTAGAAGACATTCCAGCTGGCGCACGTTTTACTGACCCAGAAATTGCCGCGATGTTATCAGAAAATATTGCAGCTGGATTAGTCGCATGCAGTACGATTATAGGGCAATCCATTAGAGAAGACATTGCCGGGATGTTTGGACAGTTTCATATGCAAAAAGCAGCACTCGGGGTTAAGGCTCTTCGATTGAATAAAGAAAAAGGATGGTTAATTCCTCCACCATTACATCATTATAAAGCTGATGAATGATTGTTAGTTAATTAAAAAGTGTTAGGAATTGCCATGACGGTAGCGCCTTCATTTGTTTTAGTGAGATTCGTGGTAAAGTAGAGGCTAGGGCAAAACCCCAGTAAAGTAAATGAAGAACGGACCCGTGGAAATTTTCGGGCCCGTTCTATTATGTTTTAAAAATGGGAAAAAATATCTGTGTACCTTTTGCGTGAAACAGACTGACTTGCTTATCATCAGCGGATGATTTTTATTATAGTTTGTTATACTAGTTGACCGCCTTTTTTGGAATACGTCATAATTCCTTCCGCCGCTCGATAAGCTAATGCCCCAACCGTCCCCGTTGGATTGTAACCACTATTATGTGGAAAAGAGGATGCACCTACAACAAATAGATTATCCATATCCCACATCTGTGAATAGTTATTGACGGCCGACGTATCTGGATTGTCTCCCATTATTACTCCGCCCGTATTATGAGTTGATTGATAAACAGTAATATCATATGGCCCAAGTTCTTCCATAGCATCCACATGATCAGCACCCATCTCTTCAAGAATCCCTCTGGCTTTTTTGGCTGTAAACTTGGCCAGTTCCCGATCTTGATCCTCAAAATCAAATGTCATGCGAAGGAGTGGGTCTCCGAACGTATCCTTATATGTTGGATCGAGATCCAAGTAATGATGGCGAAATGGCATACTTGCTCCCATTGCACCGACAGATAGTGAGCGATTAGCATACTTTAGTGATTTATCCTTAAACTCTGCTCCCCAAGAAGGTGTTCCTTTAGGAACTGGATTGTTTTGAATCGGCCTTGCACCAGTTTGAGTTAATGCTAAATAGCCGCCATGGATAAAATTAAGGTCGGAATGATCGAAATTATCACCGTTAAAATCGTCAATTACTACTCCCAACGCTCCCGCGCCAGCAAAATTATTAAACTCCATGTCATCGTAAAAACCAGTTGCCGCACCCTTAACGACTTGATAAGCATAATTTTTACCGATTACGCCAGTACCAGTAGCTGGATCATAAGGGCGTCCAATTTTGGATGTTAATAATAGCTTAGTGTTATTGAATACATAGCTCGTTATTACAACTACATCCGCTGGTTGTTCAATTTCCTCTCCGGTCGTCAAGTCGGTATATAGTACACCTGTTGCTTTTCCATCCTTATGTAGGATTCGACGTACCCATGAATGTGTGCGCAAGTCAAATTTTCCTGTTTTATTAGCAACAGGGATAACCGTTACAACAGGATCTGCTTTTGCTCCATATTCACAGCCAAATCGTTCGCAAAAGGAGCAATATTGACAAGCTGCTCTAGATATCCCATCTGGGTTTGTATATGGTTCAGATAAATTTGCTGATGGAACGGTATATGGGTGATAGCCGAGTTTTTTTGTTGCTTCTGTAAACATCTTCATTTGTGGGGAATGCTTCATTGGCCCTGTCGGATATTTGTCGGAACGTTTTCCCCCTAATGGGTTTTCTTCTCCTGAGATACCTGCCATTTTTTCAAACTTGTCGTAATAAGGCTCTAATTCATTATACGTTATGCCCCAATCTTGGATAGTCATCCCTTTAGGAATTTTCTTTTCCCCATAACGTTCCACCGTTTGGCTACGAATTTCAAAATCATATGGAAGGAAGCGATATGTCTGTCCATTCCAGTGTACCCCTGCTCCACCGACTCCTTCCCCCATTAAAAATGAACCATAATGTCTCATTGGCAAAGCGCGCTTTTTTTCATTACTTCTAAAGGTCAGTGTGGACTTAGATAAATCCTGGAACAATTCATAACGCAGTGCATACCTTAATTCATCATGCACCATATAATAATCCTCGGTACTTCGCTCTAATCCTTTCTCTAGACCAACTACAGAAAGTCCCTGCTTCGTTAATTCGGAGGCAATAATACCTCCTCCCCACCCAACACCAACAATTACAACATCCGTTTTTGGCATTTTTTTAACCATACGTTTTAAACCACCTTATTTACAAAATTATTTTTCATATATGCTTACAACAAATAATGATCATTACATATGATCACGTAAGCTTCGAGGCTCAATTTTTTTAAAGCCCTCTTCAATAACATCGAGATAATTCATTTGATCCCCCGGATAGTCACGCATTCTCCAACCGTCCATATCAATATTTCCACCGTAAAGCGGATCACTATACAACCCTTCCAAAGTTACACCACGAAGCATATTAAAAAATCCGCTAGCAGAAATAGTTGAAAGTTTTACCTTATCGGACTCAAAATCTTTTAAGATGTCATCTTGTTCCTCTGTCGACAGTTCACTAAATTCCTTCTTATATTTTTGGTGGGAATAATTTTGCAGTTCCCGCAATCCTACGCGGAAAATTTCCCGACGTTTTAACCGGCCTTGATAACCTTGCTCTTTTTCGCCATGAAAAAAAGGAGGTTCCATATAATCTCTTGAATTAAATCCATAAGATCCCGCTAATTGATGGTCAATATAAAACGGCACACCAAGGTCCTTTGCCCCCGGACCGTTATGATCCTTTGGAAAGATACGTTCGGTAGCTGCTTCCACAGTTTTAAATTCGGCCTGACTAAAAAACATTAAGGCTTGGTTATAGTTTTTGGTTTCATTTGCAGCTTGGCGCTGTTGCTTGTTATCTTCAGTACGCCAAGGAATCAAGCCTCCAATTACACCACCAACTGCTAGTCCACCAACTGCTACACCTGAACTTTTGATAAACCTTCGTCTGGATATTCTTTCTTCCTCAGATGTTTTATTTTCATTATCCTTTGTCACAGAATATTCCTCCTAACCTACTTACTTTAAATGTAGTATGGACCAAAAATAACCATTCATACATTAATAATTTTTGGGTAACCTAATGATTAACTACATTACAATTTGGAGGTAACAAACAATGAAGAAAATGAAAATAACAATTGCAATGGTGATAATCGTTATTAGCATGCTTTTAAGCGCATGCAACAACGATAACCAAGAACATGGTGATAACGATAACAGTAACAACAATACTGAAAATGTTAGTAACACAGCAAATCCTGATCATGGAAACAGAGATATATCAAATCCTGATATCATTCCAAGTGAAACCGATGCTAAAAGCAGGACAACAAACCTTCACGGAAATACATACAATGGAATAGGACAAAACATTTACAGTTCCATTGGTAGCTCTGGAATCCATGAGGGTGGCGTTTCTTCCTATTTTGAGTCCATTTTAAAAGGAGAAGGCATTACAGGTATTAAAGTTTTCGTAATTGACGATTCGATTGTTTTAGCTAGAAATAAAGCCGAAACTACCAATCATCAATACGATAATATGCAACGAAATTTACTTAGCGGAGACGAAGGTATGTCTGGAAAAGGAGAACCAGATGGAGTCAATCCTAAAAATGATGATCATGATAATTTATCCCAGGCAAAAGCTATGGTAAATGAGCTATTCAACGGCAATGTAAAAGTTCTGACAGTCACTAACCCGGATGCAACAACGATCATCGAGAACATAAAAGATGATATTCAAGGAGAAAATTACAAATCTGCCTCTGACGATTTATTACAATTGTTAAACATGGCAAAATAGAAATACTTCATATACAAAAAGACATTACATAGTTGATCAAAATAACATGTAATGTCCTTTTCTTTTAAAGACTGGCCTCGTTTTTGATAGCAGACTTCAAGTTGATTGGGACATTTTTGGAAGAAGTTTTTCTCCATGTTGAAGGAGTTCGAACACAATCATTTATACATTTAACAAAAGCGCAAGCGCCCGTTTAACGACGTACGGACTGGACTGAGCCGTAGGAGATAAAGGAAACACGACGAACGGGAGTGAGTCGATGTTGACTTATCGTACGGAGGTGAAGGAAGTCTCGCTACGGCTTTAGCGCTGGAGCTGGACGTGGCCTTCCTTATGATAAGATTTAATAAGCTAAATTTTTATACATTCTTATCTCTTAAAAAATACTCAAGGCTTGCCTTCATCACCTAATTAAAAAGGGGTGTTCTGTCAAGCATCTAAAAAAAGCCTTGAAGACATATCAAGGCTTAACGAAATGATTTATATAAACATCCCTTATAGGGAAAAATTAATTCATTAAATTACCAGCTTGCTTTTTTTAGGCCAGGAATTTGACCCTTATTTGCATATTCACGAAGGCAGATCCGACACAATTCGAATTTTTTCAACACACTATGTGGTCTGCCGCAATGCTTACAACGACTATATTCACGAACTGCAAATTTTTGTGGCTTTTCCTGTTTTACAACTAAAGACTTTTTCGCCATGCGGCATCCTCCTTCTTTTTATGAATAAAACGTTATTATACCATGTTTTTCAATTTTATCTAGCGGCCAAATTATGGAAGCAACGTATTCATGGGAGAAGTCCTGCATCTAGCATTTAGTCACCTATCTATTTGGGAAATGAGTGACCCAATCCGGAAAAAGATCTCACTTTTGGTCACTCATCATGCGAATGAGTGACCGAACTCAGATAAAAAGTACCCTCTTGGTCACTCATCATGCAAATGAGTGACCGAACCCAGGAAAAAGGTACCCCTTTGGTCACTCATCATGCGAATGAGTGACCGAACCCAGGAAAAAGGTACCCCTTTGGTCACTCATCATGCGAATGAGTGACCCAATCCAGAAAAAAAGTACCCCTTTGGTCACTCATCATGCGAATGAGTGACCGAATCCAGAAAAAAAGTACCCCTTTGGTCACTCATCATGCGAATGAGTGACCGAACCCAGATAAAAAGTACCCTCTTGGTCACTCATCATGCAAATGAGTGACCGTATCTAGAAAAAGATCTCTCATTCGGTAAGTCATCAAAGAATGAATCCCATACTTCCGATCCTTATGGAAAGCATAAAAAAAGAAAGTGCAGTACTTCTAGTTCTCCCTAAAAGTACTGCACCATTCATTTAAAGTTCAACCTTATCCCCATGCGTCTTATAATGTCTTCGGCGTTAGATCAAAGCAACGTTTATAAATCCATTTGTAATTTTCTTCGGTTAGATCTCTCGGGTTCCCGATTGTTTGTGGATCTTTCATTGCCTCTTTTGCTAGACGATCAATCATCTCTGGTGAAACACCTTGTTCCTCTAGTGTTGGAACTTCTAAATCCTCAACTAGTTGATAAACCTCATGTACAGCTGCTTTTGCTGCTTCTTCGGTTGTCATTTCGAATGTATTTACACCTAAAGCTTGAGCGATGCGGGCAAACTTAGCTGGATGGCCTTTCCAGTTGTATTCCATAACTGGCCCCATCATTGCAGCAACACATTGACCGTGAGCAACTGGGATAATCCCACCTAATGTTTGAGACATCGCATGTGCTGCACCCGCAGATTCACTACCGTAAGATAATCCCGCTAGCATTGCCGCTTGTGCCATTCCATAACGTGCTTCAATATCTCCACCATCTGCATAGGCACGGCGAATGTATTTTCCAACGTACTCTATCGCAAGCAGTGCAACCGCATCTGTTACTGGTTGTGCATAATGCATGGTATAGCACTCAATTGCGTGTGCCAAAGCATCAATACCAGTCATTGCCGTAACATGTGGTGGCATGGAAACATGTAATTCCGGATCAATAATCGTTAAGTGAGCCGCAATTAATGGACCACCCGTATTGAATTTAAATTCGCGCTCTTCATCTGTGATAACTGCCCATTGTGTAACTTCTGAACCAGTTCCAGCAGTTGTTGGAATCGTGGTTAATGGTGGGATGCGATTTTCTAATGGTTTTTTTCCATCCGCTGCTTCGTAATCTAGTACGGAGCCTTCATGCGTTGCTTCTACACCGATTGCCTTCGCTGTGTCCATGGAGCTTCCTCCACCAACAGCAACTAATCCATCACAATTTTCTTCTTTATACACGTTAGATCCTTGCGCAATGAGACGTACAGGGGGGTTTGGTTCTACTTTATTGAAAAGTACCACTTCCACTCCAGCCTCTTTTAAGTGCTTTTCAATTGGTTTCGTTACGCCAGCATTATAAATTCCTGGGTCCGTTACAAGTAGTGCTTTTGTAACTCCAAGATTTTTAACTTCTTCCCCTACATACTTGATGGAGCCAATTCCGTGCTTAATTGCAGTTGGTAATTCAAATTGGTGAAATTTGTGCATATGTTCTACTTTCATGTTTAAACTCATGTTTATTCCTCCTAATAGTTACGAAATTCCGTATTCCTTTTGTGAACTTTAGCCTAATCTTCACGAACCCAATCTCAAACCCTACCAATCTTTTAAAACCAATTAATCGGCTGTGGGTCTAGATTTTGAAAAATATGTTTGGTTTCTTGATATTCTTCTAAACCTGTTTTGCCTAATTCACGACCGATACCAGATTGTTTATAGCCTCCCCATGGTGCATGTGGGAAGTAGACATTAAATTCGTTAATCCAAACGGTACCCATGCGCATCTTAGTAACACAACGTTCCGCTTTGGCAATATCTTTTGTCCAAACTCCACCAGATAAGCCGTAAATCGAATCATTTGCTAGTTTAATAGCTTCTTCCTCTGTTGAAAACTTCTCTACAGTAATAACAGGACCAAAACCTTCATTCTGTACGACATCCATGTCCGTTGTGCAATCAGTTAGAACAGTAGGTAAATAGAAAAATCCCTTTTGCAATTCTGGGTCAGTCGGACGTCCTCCGCCAACCGCTACTTTCGCGCCTTCTTTGATGCCATTTTCCACATAATTTATGACTTTATTTAAATGAGTCTCTGAAATAAGTGGTCCCATTTGGGTTGATTCATCAAAGCCGCTGCCAAGTTTGATGTTTTTCACGCGTTCCGCAAGTGCCTCAACAAATTTGTCATGAATCGATTCTTCGACAATGACACGAGTACCAGCTGAGCAAATTTGACCGGCATGGAAAAATACGGCATTTAATGCTTGATCAACTGCGGTTTCAAAATCGGCATCCGCAAAAATGATATTCGGATTTTTTCCACCGAGCTCAAGTGCAATTTTTTTCATATTGCCACTTGCCGCCCGCATAATCCCTTTTCCAGTTTGGATTCCGCCGGTAAAGGAAATAAGGTCTACATCGTCGTTAGCAGAAAGTTCTGCACCAACTTTATTGCCGGCACCAAGTACAAGGTTCACAACCCCTTTTGGCACACCAGCCTCTTCCATTAATTCAAAAACTTTCACCGTAGTGAGTGGAGTAATCTCACTTGGCTTCATGATTAACGTGTTTCCCGCAGCTAATGCTGGTGCTAGTTTCCATGAGGCCTGTAATAATGGATAATTCCATGGAGTTATTTGCCCACAAACTCCAACAGGTTCTTTCACTACTTTACTGATGGTATTTGGAATAGGAGAATCAATGATTTCTCCACCATCTTTATCAGCGAGCTCAGCATAGTAACGGAAGACACCAGCAATATCATCCATGTCACCACGACTTTCCTCTACTGTTTTACCAGTATCAAGGGATTCCATCTCCGCTAATTCCTCTTTATCCCTTTCAATTAACTGTGCAATCTTAGCAACGATACGCCCACGTTCTGTAGCGGACGTATTCGACCATTCGCCTTGATCAAATGCCTCCCTTGCAGCAGAGATTGCTAGTTTTGTATCTTCTTCCTTACTTTCCGAAACAACAGCAATGACTTCTTGATTATATGGGTTAATAATTTCTCTTACTTCACCAGAGAGGGCAGAAACCCATTCGCCATTTATGTAGTTTTTCTTGATATCCAATCTATCCCCTCCTCATCCATATTAAAATGATTAATTTTGTTAAGAAAAAATTTAACGTTCCGAACAAATTTAATTTAACATAAGCCATTTTCCTTTGTCAAAGGGAAAAGTTAATTTTTTTCAGATAATTCCCCAGATATAGCATTTGACATATTTTTATTTTTGTTTAACATTAAGTTTGTTAAGAAGAAATTTAATTTAATGAACAACGTTTTTATTTGGAGGATTTATATTGGATAAAGCACATAATGAGAGGGCAAAAGAAAAGTTAGAATATGCGCAAGATCAAGTGATAGAAGCAATTTCCGAAACAATGGATTTATATGGAGTTACTCCCGCAGCAGGAAGAATTTATGCCACGATGTATTTTAAAGATCAAATGAATTTGGATGAAATGCGTGAAGAATTAGGTATGAGTAAACCAAGTATGAGTACCAATGTTCGTAAACTACAACAAATTGAAATGGTAAAGAAAAGATTTCAACGTGGCACAAGAAAACATACGTATGCAGCGGAAAAGGATTTTTTCCATTCCTTTATGGCCTATTTTTGCCAAATGTGGGAACGTGAAGTGAAATTAAACATGGAAGCTATAGCAAAAGCAGAGAAACTTTTACTAGAGATTTATGAAGATGAGTCTATCTCTAATGATATTCGTAACGAGGCAAAGAAAGATTATGATTTATTGAATCAATCAAAAGTATACTACCGTTGGCTTGAAAAATTGGTAGAAAGTATTCGAACAGAGGAAATTTATACATTTATACCAAAAGAATAGAAATAATTTAAAGGGAGAGATGCTTAAACATGTATTTTAAAAAGGGGAAAATATGGCTTATCACAATCGTACTTATGATGCTACTTAGTGCTTGTGGAGGGGGAGACGGCACAACATCAGCAAAACAAAAAGATACTGCGTCAAAAAAGACCATTAATATTGGGCAAATCAGCTGGGCAGAAAATATAGCTGTTACGAATATGTGGAAAGTTATTCTTGAAGAAAAAGGTTATGAGGTCAATTTTCACCTGCTTGATATGGGGACCCAAATGGCTGCATTGGAAAATGATGCATTAGATATTAATTTGGAAGTGTGGTTACCTGTTCAAGATAAAGAATATGTGAAACAGTATAAAGATAAAGTTAACTTCTCTGAAGAAACTTGGTATGACAATGCAAAAGTGGGATTAGTTGTTCCAAGTTATATGGAGGATATCAATAGTATAGAAGATCTAAGGGAAAATCAGGAATTATTCCAAGGTGAGATTACCGGCTTTGACCCAGGTGCGGGTACCATGTTAACTACCGAAGAAGTAATAAAAGAGTATAATTTGGATTATGAGCTAATACCTAGTTCTGAACCTGCAATGCTAACAGAAATCGAGAAAGCTATGGAGGATGAAGAGCCGATTGTTGCACCGCTATGGAATCCTCATCGTATATTTTCAGAATTAGATTTAAAATATTTAGAAGATCCTAAAGAAGTCTTCGGGGGAGCCGAAAAGATTCACCATGCAACTCGTCATGGTTTTGAAGAAGATTTCCCAGAAGTGAATGAATGGGTAAAAAAATGGAAAATGGATGACCAATCCATCGGTGAGTTAATGAGCTATGTAAATGAAGCCGAAGAAAACGGAGAAGATCCAACGGTTGGTGCTGAAAAATGGATTGAAGATAACGAGGAATTGGTGAATGAGTGGGTGAAATAGAGCTGAGGTAACGGGTTCCTTGCCTCCGCTTTTTCTGTGAGAGCAGTTGCATTCAATTAAGTAGATAATCTTACCATAAAATAGTAGCTGATAAACGATGAATGTAGTACTAAAAGGAAGTAATTACCCCGTATTGTGAAGGGTGATTACTTCCTTTTTTTATGATGACAAGCACGATAAGACTGTTAATCCAGTTCAAACAAAACGAATAGAATAGTAAAGCGATTGCATCGTAAATCACCAAATATAATAGGAAATCTTTTAGCCTACTAATGCTTGATTCGACTTTTCCCAAAAGATTTTGAGCGCATCTTCATTGCTTAAAGTGCTCTATAATTTTCCACCTGTATCCGCTTTAATTAAAAGTTGGCAAACCTTATCATGATACAGATTGAAACTCTAATCTGCTATGGTGTTTCTTATCACTTACCATAATAATCCCACCAGCTATAACAAATACCAAAACCATGATAGACATTACAATATATGCATTTTGGAATCCCATAACTCTGTATAGTTGCCCCATAACAGAAGAGAAAATAGTTATACCAATCTGCTTTGCAAAGTTAAAACCAAGCATGTAAACTGTTGCCGATAGACGGACATCAAAAATACCAGTAATATATTTCATAATAGATACAAGCATTAAAGGCATTTCTATAGAAGCAAGTAATCTCCAAAATGCTAGCATCCAGATATCTGTAAAGAAAGCCGCTCCTAATACACGTACAAATAAAATTAAACCTGCTAAGATTAAACCATTTTTTGCTCCAATTTTATTAATAAACCATGGTGTTAACACCATAAAACCAGCCTCTAGAAATACCTGAACAGATGCAATTCGACTAAACACAAGTTCTCCACGTGATGAATCATTGAAAAAACTAGCAAAGTAATTTGGAAATTGCTGATCAAATACATCAAACATGGTAGCGCTACCTATTATTATAAGACAAAATCCCCAGAAACTCCTATTTTTAAATACATTCATTATATTTTCTTTAGTAACAGGGGATTCCTCTTCCTTTTCCACATTTGTTCTAGCCTTGGTGTCCTCATTCTTTACTTTAACTGTCCACAATAATACTCCAAGAATAATTGCCGAACAAGTTGCAGCCCAGAAAATACTAAATGGATTTCTAACAAACATGATTCCACCAATAAATGCTGCTGTTCCTCCAGCTAGTGACCCAAATAAACGAACATGGCCATATTCATAATTATTTTCACGTGTGGAACGTTCGATATACGCTTCAACAACACCTACACCACCGTTTAGACATAAACTTAAGTAGGCCCCACCAATAATCGCTCCAAATATTGCATTAAATTGCAGAAGTGGAAGAAATGCAAATTGAACAAACGGCCCTATAAATAAGAGACATAAAACAACAAAACCAAATAAATATTTTTTCAATCCTAGTTTATCTTGAATCACGCCATATATTGGTTCTAGAATTAGAGCGGTTACAGCCATAGCCGAGAAAACCAAACCCGAAACACTTGTATCTAAATTTGCTGTATTTTGTAGCCAAAATGGTAAAAAGGCAAATATTAATGCCCATATCATAAAGTAGAAAAAGTACATTCCGCCGAAATTCCAAAACTTAAGTTGTTTCAAGTTGTTCATTTCTATACACTCCTCATTATTTCAAAACTTCTGGTGTATCTGGTGTCCATCTTGTATCTGGTACTGGTTTTCCAAAAATCGGATTACCATTTTCATCCCAATGTAATTCCTGTGCCCTCGCATGGCGGTTCGGTTCATAGAGCGGATCTCCAACTAAGTCCGTGTAGTTACGCGCATGATAAACTAAAATGGTATCGTTACCATCCTTTGATACAGTAAAGCTATTATGTCCTGGCCCATATTGTCCATTTTCGGGACAGCTCTGGAATACTGGCTCTTGTTTCTTTTTCCAGGAATTCGGATTTAATAAGTCATCCTCTTCATTAGCTGTTAAAAGTCCCATACAGTAATCCACACCGGTAGCGCTACCAGAATAAGTTATAAATACCTTTCCATTCCTAATCAAAACGGCGGGACCTTCATTTACCCAAAATCCTTTGATTTCCCACGGAAGCTCAGGTTTTGTTAACATAACCGGATCTGTTGCAAGCGTCCAAGGATTTTTCATCTTTGCGATATAAAGATTAGAATGTCCCATAATATTTAAATCTTGTTGTGCCCATACGTAAAATTGTTCTCCCTTATGAAAGAATGTTGTTGCATCTAACGAGAACGTTGACATTCCAGTTTTAACTTCACCCTTTTCTTTCCAATCACCTTCAAGTGGATTATCAGACGCATTTTCAAGAACGTACATCCTGTGGTTAAATGTATCATCATCAATATTTTTATCAGGTGCTGCAGCAAAATAAATATACCATTTTCCATTTACTCGATGAATTTCAGGAGCCCAAATTAATTCACTTAAGTTCCCATTATCATGTTTCCACCAAACTGCTACTTCTTCCGCCTCTTGTAAATCATTTAGGCTTTTTGCCCTTCTTAAAACAATACGATCGTACAGAGGATAGGAACCTGTAAAATAGTAAAATCCATCTGAATGTTTATAGACAAAAGGATCTGCCCTTTGCAAAACGATTGGATTATTTATTTCTTCTGTCATAACTATCCACTCCTTAATTTCTATAAATGAGAAAGCGGTTTACATTTATGGAAAATAAAATCTACTAACACTAACACTATTAATCATTTTCCATTATACAATTAGATGTTGTAACCGCCTCTATCTATGAACTATATTAGCACTCGAACGTACAAGTGTCAACAACAATATAAATGATGTACGTACATATATAGATTTATTGTAATTATCTACTTCATTTTATATAAATATCCAAATAAACTTCCAATCATACAACTATATAAACACTTTTAAAGCACATTTTTAATATAAGTTACAATAGCATTTCGGCAAATTTGGATAACATCATATACGTATAGGTATTCATCGAAACATATAAACAGCAAATAATTCTATCTAAATCCAAAAAGCAGAGTGTGTTTTTATCCTTACACTCTGCTTAACAAACTATTTCTATGGAAACACTCTCATGATATCGAATAATCTTCTACCTACTTCTTCTAAACATTTTTCCTAAATGATGTTTAAATCATGCTCTAATTCATATTTACGTATGATTGCTTTGCTTATTTAATAGGTTCTTCCTCTAGAAAAATAGACCAAATCCAACGACCTTTATTATATAGCTTTGTAAATATATACAAGTAAAAAAAGCGCTATATCATATATAAGTTATTATATTGAAACACTATTTATATTCCCCCTCCAGGAAAGCATGACCTCCCCAGAGAGTGGATAACTTTACTTAATAACGACGTAATCTAAATCAACCAGTTTTGCATAGCTTACAATTTGATCCGTTGTTAAATTCAGTGATACGACTGTGTGATGACCACCGCCATTTTCGATCCAAGCTTTAACTCCATCATGGAAGTTTGGCTTCACTTCCCAAAGTACACGAGCAACCGGAAGATTTGGAGCTTGCGTAGTTGGCTCAAATGCAGAAACTTCATTAATTAGAAGTTTGAAATGAGTACCAAAGTCAGCCATAGAAACAACGACACCATCTCCAGCTTTTCCATCAAATACTAAACGGGCAGGATCTTCACGATCACCAATGCCTAATGGTGATACAATAATTTTTGGTTTGTTACTTGCTAAAGTTGGATCTACTTCAAGCATATGTGATTGTAGGATGGATTCTTGGCCTTCAGCTAATTCATAGGTGTAGTCTTCCATAAAGCCCGTAGATTGGTTATGACTCATCACTTTGAGTAAACGGTCAAGAGCCGCAGTCTTCCAATCACCTTCGCCTGCAAAGCCATACCCTTGCGCCATTAAACGTTGGACCGCAAGACCAGGAAGCTGTTTCATGCCGTATAAATCTTCAAAGTTAGAAGTGAAAGCATTATAACCTCCATCATCTAGAAAACGCCTGATAGCAATTTCATAGCTTGCTTGTACTTTTACACTAGACTCCCAGTCTTCCTTACTGTATGTGCCATAATCAAATTCATAAAGTTTCTCATATTCCGCGAATAAGGCATCAATTTCTTCTTCTTTAACAGCATTGACGTATTGAACTAAGTCTCCAATACCAAAGTAGTCTACAGTCCAACCAAATTGGATTTGCGCTTCAATCTTATCTCCATCTGTAACGGCAACATTACGCATGTTATCACCGAAGCGAGCAACTTTAATGTTAAAACTTTCGTTATAGGCTACCGCAACATCCATCCATTCGGCGATTTGCTGTTTCACTTCAGGACGTTCCCAATACCCGACAACAACTTTATTTTGTTTATTTAAACGGGCATTGATAAAACCATATTCACGGTCACCATGAGCTGCTTGGTTTAGGTTCATAAAATCCATATCAATCGTTTGCCATGGAATACTTTCATTAAATTGTGTCGCTAAATGAAGCAACGGTTTTTGTAATAACTTCGTTCCGCGAATCCACATTTTTGCAGGTGAAAAAGTATGCATCCATGTGATAACACCAGCAACTTCATCACGATAGTTAACTTCTTTCATCGTATTTGTAATTTGATCCGCATTTACAGCTAAATCTTTCAAGACAAGAGGATAAGGTAACATACCGCTTTCATTTAAAGCATCTGTTATTTTTTGTGCATTTGCTTTAACCTCTGCTAACGTTTCTTCTCCATAAAGATGTTGCGAACCAACAACAAACCAAAATTCTTTTTTCCCCATTGTTGACATACTAATTCCTCTTTTCGTAGTTTAATAGTTTAGTTGTATTATTTTTGCCCATAATAGGCATTTTCCCCATGTTTACGTAGATAATGTTTATCCAAAATTCTTTGTGGTAATTCTTCAGCAAAACTGTTTAATTCACGGGCAAATAAATTCATCTTGGCAACTTCCTCAAGCACGACACTATTCATCACCGCTGATTGAACATCTTTTCCCCATGTAAATGGAGCATGGCCATGAAGTAATACACCTGGAACCGCCAAGACATCTAACCCACGTTCTTCAAAGGTTTCGATAATGACACGCCCTGTTTCGATTTCATATCCACGGTCAATCTCCTCTTGCGTCAAGAAGCGAGCACATGGAACAGCCCCATAAAATGTGTCTGCATGAGTGGTTCCCATCGCCGGAACATCAAGACCGGCTTGCGCCCAGATCGTTGCCCAAGTGGAATGAGTGTGAACAATACCACCGATTTCGGGAAAATGTTTATAGAGTACAGCGTGAGTCGGAGTATCCGATGATGGGTTCAATTCTCCTTCTACAACATTTCCATCTAAATCAACAACTACCATATCGCTAGCTTTCATTGTTTTATAATCAACACCGCTCGGTTTGATAACAAATAATCCGCTATCTCGATCAAAAGCACTTGCATTTCCCCATGTGTATTTTACGAGTCCGTGTTTTGGCAGGTCTAAATTGGCTTCAAATACGTCTTCTTTCAATTGTTCTAACACATTAATTCCTCCCGTTTTCCTCTCATATCAAATTAGCTACAGCAACCTCTTCAATCACTAAACCTTTTTTGTATCGCTCGATAAATTCTTCAAATCCTTCAACGTCAACTCCATCAGGATAAATTTCCTTCCCTTCAACATCTTTAAAAACTCTCTTATCAAGGAAGTCCTCCAAACTTTCATTACTCTCCTTATTCAACATGTAAGAAGCAAGAAGCGCCATTCCCCACGCACCACCTTCCCCAGCTGTTTCCATTACAGAAACGGGAACATTCATTGCAGCTGCAACAATTTTTTGCCCGACTATAGGAGTTTTAAATAAACCACCATGAGCTAAAATGCCATCAATGGCAACGTTTTCTTTTTTCACCAAAATATCCATCCCAATTTTCAAGGCGCCAAATGCTGTAAAAAGATGAGTCCTCATGAAGTTGGCTAAATTGAAATTACTTTCTGGTGAGCGAACAAATAATGGCCGGCCTTTTTCTAAACCTGTTATATTTTCACCTGAGAAATAACCATAGCTAAGCAAACCACCACCATCTGGATCTGCTTCCAAAGCTTTGTTCAACATCACCTCGAATAATTGATTAGATTCCACCTTTTGCCCCATTGCCTCGGAAAATTCACGGAATAAACCAAGCCAAGCATTAAGATCACTTGAACAGTTATTTGCATGAACCATCGCAACCGGACTTCCATTCGGTGTTGTAACTAAATCAATTTCTGGATAGACCTTTGAGAGCCCTTTCTCTAATACGATCATAGAAAATACGGAAGTTCCTACTGAAACATTTCCTGTACGTTTCTTCACAGTATTCGTAGCAACCATCCCTGTTCCCGCATCACCTTCAGGAGGACAAAGCGGAATGCCTGGTTGTAAATTTCGTGATCTATCTAGAATTTTGGCTCCCATTTCAGTTAGTGTACCAGCTTGCTTTCCCCCGTTATAAACCTCAGGAAGAATATCCCTAAGGCTCCAAGGAAGACCTTTATCAGCAATTTTTTCATCAAACTGCTTAATCATGGATTCATCGTAATCCTTCGATGACTCATCAATTGGGAAAATACCCGAAGCATCACCTATACCAATGACTCTTTTTCCAGTAAGTAACCAGTGAATAAATCCAGCTAAAGTGGTCATAAAGTCAACACGCGACAAATGTTTCTCTTCATTTAATATTGCTTGATAAAGATGAGCAATACTCCACCTTTCGGGTATATTGAATTGGAACAAATCAGTTAATTCTTTTGCTGCAACGCTAGTTGTTGTATTACGCCACGTTCGAAACGGAACAAGTAGTTCACCAGTTTTGTCAAAGACCATATACCCATGCATCATTGCAGAAAACCCAATGGAACCAATTGTCCGAATGGTAACTCCATAATTGCGTTCAATTTCTTGCTTCATTTCACTATAGGCTGTTTGTAAACCAGTGATAATATCCACTAAGTTGTACGTCCAAAATCCATTTTCCAAACGATTCTCCCATTCATAACTTCCAGATGCAATTGTTTCAAAACGGTTATCTATCAATACTGCCTTTATACGTGTAGATCCAAATTCGATTCCAAGCGAGGTTTCTCCCTTAGTAATCGCTTTCTTGATGTTCACTTGATTTGTATTCACGTTAATCCCCTCTCTGATAGCAATTTCAAAACTAAATCAAAAGGAGCAGTTTCCCTTTTTTACTTAAGTTGTTTCATTTCTCTTTTTACAATTACAATTCTAGTGTAAGTATTGTACGTACATCTGTCAACTTAAGATGTCTCAATACTTATAAGTTCATGGTAACCATTCTTTCTTTTCTCCCTATATATAAACAAACAATTCAAAGTGGAGGCCAAATATAAATTCTTAATAAGACAGGTGTAATGTAGGAAGGTGTATAACTTTTAATTATTTTTACGGTTATAACATAAAATTTTTAATTGAACTGAGGCTACGGCAAAACATGTACATATAAGTACACAAAATAAACCCATTGAAATGCGAACAATACTGCAATTGATGTAATCACAACCTATATTTTGGATTACATTTTCCATTATTCGTGAATGCTTATTTGGTTTTCAAAAAATATTCTAAACGAGTAATAGAGGGAAAAAAGCTAACAAAACTTAAAGATGATTTTCCCTATTTTTTGTTAGCTTGATGCTATGGATCCTGTCCCTCCGGCTCTTTTACTCGCTACTAAAAAAACTATCGCTCTACTCCAAATTTGTATCTCGTTGCTGAGCTATATTTTTGGTCCTTATCAATAATTATTGAAGGAAATGCGGGGTGATGAATTGCATCAGGAAGACCTTGTGTTTCCAAACAAATTCCCAGATGCTTCCTCGCTGGAATATCTCGAATATAACCTTTATCACCTATTAAATTACCAGAATAGACAACAACTCCAACCTCGTCTGTTTCTACAATTAATGTTCGTCCGCTCTCAGGATCCTTCAGTACTATTTCTTCATCATGATTATTGCTTAAAAGAAATGGATGGTCATAGCCTTTCCCTACCAGAACGTTTTGCGGATGATTGGAAACTGTTCCTGATTTAATGGTTCTCTCTTCGGTAAAATCAAACGGGGTATTTCTTACATCTAACATTGCACCGGTTGGGATAAACTCTTGATCCAGTTCTAAGAATCTATCACTCTTTAGTTTTAGTGTGTGATTTAAAATATCCCGTTTAAGGTTACCGCTTAAATTAAAATAAGAATGGTTTGTCAACGCGATAGGCGTTTTTTTATCTGAAACAGCGTTATAAGTAATGACTAACTCATTTTCATTATTCAGTGAATAGGTAACCTTTATTGCCACATTCCCTGAATACCCTTCCTCACCATCTGGGCTTAAATACTTAAATTGAACACCAGCTTCATTTTCTTGTTCAAACACTTCGGCATCCCAAATAACACGATTGAATCCTTTTATCCCTCCGTGGAGGTGATTGTTTCCTTCATTTTTTGCAAGTGTGTGGGATTGTCCATCCAATTTAAACTGCGCACCTTTTATTCGCCCGCCAACGCGACCAATAATAGCCCCCAAGTATGTTGTATCATTTAAATATTCCTCTAGCGTATCGTACCCAAGGAAAACATTTTCAAAATTCCCCTGCAAGTCCGGTACTATCATTTCAGTTATAATGCAGCCGTAATTAATGCAGGTTAGTTCTACGCCGCGCTCGTTTTTGATTGTAAAAGAATATACAGTGTTACCATCAACTTCTCCAAACCTTTCTTGTTTTACTTGCATGTTTTCTCCTCTTTTCCTTAAATAATAAAAGCTATTGTATATGTACATAGACATGTCACATCCTGTTTTCCAATCTCCATCTTCCCAAGGATACAAGACCTATCCCATGACCCCCAACTTATTTTGTTAAAAGCTAATCTTACAACTATAAGAATGCCCGACTCCGACGCAGTTCCACCATTAATTGAATTAGGATCGCTGCTTAAAATTATTCTCTTAAATAAGGAAAAACAGACCTGTGTAGCATTTTCTTCTAACTTCTATTTTGGGTAATGGGACATCTTCGGCTCCTAGTACTTTTGCTAATTGGAATAATCCATTTGAGATTTACTTACAATCCCTCCATTTTATATAAAAAGGGAGCCGATAAGATAAACATCCTACCGGCTAAGATTTGTTAATTACCACTCACCATTTTGATCCCTCGGGATAAGGGCAAGTTTTATAAGACAACTTCGCTCTAAATTGAACAAAGCATCCGCAATGACTACAAGTATTCCCATAAAGAAGAGATGGACAGTTTTTACATGTTTGAAGTCTTTCATTATATGTTTGGTCATCAACCAAATCGGTTTCCAATTGTAATTGCTCCTTAATTAGCTGTTGGATATACTCATCTGATACGATGATAGATTGCAAACAACCTTTACACCTCATTGCCGCTTATTTCACAGTAACCGTAGCAACAATCTTTTTTTCTTTTAGATCTTTCGTCATACCTGGATAACCAAAGTATGGATTCCCGTGTTGATCCCAAAATAATTGTTGCACACGTGCGTGACGATTATGATCATATAAAGAGTTACCTACAATCTCCTTGTATGGACGAGCATGATAGACTAGTAAATCAGTAACTCCATCTTCCGCAACTGTAAAACTATTATGACCTGGTCCATATTCCTTCGTTTCCTCGCATGTTACAAAGACTGGTTCTTTTGATTTCGTCCACGCTTTCGGATCCAATAGATTACTATTTTCATCCGCTGTCAATATTCCCATTGCATAACGGTAGTCCGTTGCACTAGCCGAATAAGCAATAAACACTTTACCATTTCGTTTAATGAAGGAAGCACCCTCATTCACATAAAATCCTTCTTGTTCCCAAGGTAGATTAGGAGTGGAAAGAACAACTTGTTTGGATTTAATGGTCCAAGGATTTTCCATTTCAGCAATATACAAATTAGAAATGGTATCATTATCCACCTTTTGCGCCCAAACTAAGTATCTTTTTCCCCTATGTTCAAATGTTGTAGCATCTAATGAGAAACTTTGGAAGTCAGTATTAACCTGACCTTTTTCCAGCCATTCCCCTTCAAAGGGATCCTTAGATTTGTTTTCTAATACATAAGGACGTATAGCCCAAGCATCATCATGATCCCCTGCAGCAAAATGGACATACCAATTTCCATCAATATAATGAATTTCTGGTGCCCAAATATGTTCGGACATAATTCCTTCTTCATGTTTTTTCCAAATAACAATCTCCTTGGCATCTTTTAGACCTTCTATCGATTTGGATCTTCTAAGAACAATTCGGTCATATTCAGGGTAAGATCCTGTAAAATAATAATAACCATCTGTATGTTTATAAATATAAGGATCCGCTCTTTGTTCTACCAGAGGGTTGGGATATTCTTTTACTTTAATTTTCCCTTTTACCTGAAAAGTCCCGGGTTCTTCATATTTATCTTCTTGAAAGCACTCCCAAACGACATCGACATCTACCTTTACCCCTTCTTCCATTTCAAAGGCAACCCTGTTTGGCAATTCGGGTTTTAAACCAAGACCGGTCGTAACTTGAACACTATCCAACACTTTTATAGTCATAGATAACCTCTCCCATATCTATATTTTTCAAACTAACTCTCTTATATCTTTTGTTGAATTCCTTTTTATAAGTTCTGGTTCATATACGATGGATTCTTCCACTTCTTCCTTGTTAAGACCTTGTTTCCGATTAATCAAGTTTAATATCATTTTTGCAGCCGCTTCGCCCATCTCACTTTGCGGATGTTTAATCGTAGTTAATTTCACCTCGGATACTCTGGATAATAAAGAGTTATCATAACCTATTAAGGATATATCTTCCGGTACTTTGATGTTTTTCTTACGTAATACGTCCAACAATAACATAGCAAGTTCATCATTATAACAAACAATAGCAGTTGGCCATTCTTCGTTTGGAAGTTCCAATATTTTTTCCAATTCTTCCTGTGGTTTAGTCATTATTTCTTGCGTGTGGTATGTGATGATATTACTAGGTCTAATTTGTACATGATGGCTACGATGAGCCTTTAAATAGCCTTTCATTCTCCTAGTACCCTGTAAATCATCCGTTTTAAAGAAACCTAGAATATTCTCATGCCCTTGTTCAATAAGATGCTCTGTCTGGATAAATCCGCCTTTTTCATCATCTATCGTAATACTCAATGGTTCCAATTCATCATAATAAGCATTAATCATAATATAAGGGATATTGGACTTTTCTAGATTCAGATAGTAATTTATATTAGGATTTGAAATCGCACTCTGTGTTGGTTCTATAATGACACCGTCCACATTATAGGTTAGGATTTTCTCCAATATTTTCTTTTCATTTTCATGATCGTTATCCGTACTATATAAACTAACCTGATAATCATTTTTACTTAAAAGTGATTCTGCTCCCTGTATGATGGAAGGGAAAATATAATTTGAAATATTCGTTGTAATGATGGCGATATTCTTCCGGTTATAATCATTCGATCCCGTTTCATTTCTTTCCGCACAATATGTACCCGCTCCTTGCTTACGATACAACCAACCTTGATTTACGAGATCCCCAATGGCAAGACGAACGGTATGACGACTTACACTAAAGCGTTCCATCAGTTCACTTTCTGAGCTAATCTTTTGGTGCGGTTCATAAGTTCCATCTAGTATTTTAGATTGAATATATTCCCTTACTATACTGTGTTTCGTTTTCATGGTACACCTCTGTTTCTATATATTTCAAACTTGTCCGTATGAGGTATATTATAACAGTTTCTGTTACAGATTACATTAGAGCTTCTTTTTATAAATAATTAATTTAATAAAAACAGAAGGTATATTTATACTTAATCTTCATTTATCCAGACTAGCATTTCCCAAGGTTTACAACTACACTAGCATAATAAGGGACTGCTTTTACCTTTACTGGGATCTTATTATCATTGGTAGATTTGTATAAACTACCTGCCCATGAATTAGGATCTGTTCTTGTGGCATCTCCTTCTACCGTTACAACACCATCTAATAATTCTTCCTCAAATTTATCGTCAAAAGCAGTGTATTTGGATATGCGCATATCCTATATTCACAACTAAAGCTAAACAAACACTTTGTTACCTGAAATCGTCCCAATTTTCTATAGGTTCTTCTTAATGATGTATAGGGGGATACCCCCCATTCATTTAAGTATAATTATGGTTTAATAGACAATATTACAACAGATTTAGATGGAAGTACTATATTTAAATGGTTACCCACCTGTTTATATCCTGTAAATTCCATTGGGCTGACATTTTCAGGATCTTCAAACGTATTAATAGCATTCATTTCCTTTGCAGTTAATATACGACCATTTACTTTACTAACTTCCATTCCACGTAAATCAACGTTTAATGATGCTGACTGTTCTTTATCTAAATTACATAAACTAATATGCACGGTATCATCTTTCCTAGAAGCAGAAGCACTTATATGCGGATAACTTTGACCATTCTCTTGAATCGTATCTGCTTCTATGTTTAAACCTATTTTCTCTGCATCTTGGTGAACTTTATACATTTCAAACACATGATAAGTTGGGGTTAAAATCATTTTATCTTGTTCCGTTAAAATAACCGCTTGAATAACATTAACCATTTGAGCAATATTTGCCATTTGCACACGGTCATTATGCTGATGGAATATATTAAAATGTACCCCTGCAATAACAGCATCTCTAATTGTGTTTTGTTGATATAAAAATCCTGGGTTTGTACCTGGTTCGACATCATACCATGCACCCCATTCGTCAATAATCATACCAATCCGCTTTTCCGGATCATATTTATCCATGATCGTACTATGTTTGGTAATGAGTTCATCCATATACAGCGTTTTTTGCATGGCAATATCCCATTCTTCTTCTTTGAAGTATACTGCTTGACCTTTATTCCAAAAACCACCTGGATGTACATAATAATGTAAGCTTAAACCGTCCATTACATGATGGGCTTCCCGCATTAATACTTCTGTCCAGTGATAATCATCCACATTCGCACCACCTGCGATACGATAAATTTGATTATCCGCATAGTTTCTTACATATGTTTGATAACGACGGTATAGATCTGCATAATATTCTGGACGCATGTTACCACCACATCCCCAGTTTTCATTACCGACACCAAAGTATTTCAATTTCCAAGGATCCTCTTTGCCATTCTCACGTCTCCAGTTCGCCATTGGTGATTCACCGTCAAAGGTCATGTATTCAACCCACTCTGACATTTCTTGAACGGTACCACTACCGACATTTCCATTAATATAGGGTTCAGCACCTAACATGTCACAGAGCATCATAAATTCATGTGTACCAAAGTGATTGTTTTCAACAACTCCTCCCCAGTGCGTATTCACCATACGTTTACGATTTGACCGCGGACCTACCCCATCTTTCCAGTGGTATTCATCAGCAAAGCATCCGCCTGGCCAACGTAAAACAGGAATATCTAATTTTTTAAGGGCTTCCAAAACATCATTTCTAATTCCATTTGTATTTGGAATCGAGGAGTCTTCGCCAACCCATAAACCTTCGTAAATTCCTCTACCTAAATGTTCCGCAAAATGACCATAGATATTTTTATTTATTTTACCTTCAACGATATCGGTATTAATTGTTATTCTATTCCCCATTATGACACCTCTTATGAATTAATTATCTTTTTTTGTAAGCGAATCATGTTCCAAGAGAATTTCGGTAAAATACCAATTACTTTTCCTGCCTCTTTATAAGATTGTCCATTAGAGTGAGGCTTCACTTGTTCTTTCCCTAATGTGTTTTTAGCTTTTGCATCCTCATTTTCTAGAACAACATGTTCCACCACTTCAAAACCTTCAAATGAGCGTATATCTACATCAACATGTAATTCATTTTCCAAGTGACGATTAACAGCAAAGATGACAAGTTCCTCTTTTTCTTCATTATAAACAACAGATGTATCTAAATAAGGAACATCCGTAAAATCCTTACTATCGTATTTAGGAGAGGTAACGATTGGGTTTAAAGCGACTCCCCTTCCATAAACAGATGAATAGTAATATGGGTAAAAGATGGTTTGCTTCCATGCACCACCACCATTTTCCGTCATAATTGGTGCAATCACATTGACAAGTTGTGCCATACAAGCAATCTTCACACGGTCGGAGTGCTTTAGCATCGTATTTAACATACTACCAACCAACAATGCATCTTCAAACGTATAAATATCTTCTAATTGAGGGGGTGCAACAGTCCATGGATCAATCTGCTTATCTTGCTCATTCGAATGGAACCATACATTCCATTCATCAAAACTTAAATGTATCGTTTTCTTACTACGTTTTTTCGCTTTAATATAATCACATGTTGAAATTACTGTTTTGATAAAATCATCCATATCTAGTGATTTTGCTAAATAGTTAGCGGTATCATTATCACGATTGCCATAATATTGATGTAATGAAATATAATCTACATGCTCATACGTGTGGTCTAATGTTGTTGCCTCCCACTCTGGAAAGGTTGGCATATCCGAATTAGAACTTCCACAACTTACCAGTTCAATATTAGGGTCAACTAATCTTAATGCTTTTGCAGTTTCAGCAGCTAGTCGTCCATATTCATCTGCAGTTTTGTGACCAACTTGCCATGGGCCATCCATTTCATTTCCTAGACACCAAGTTTTTATACAATGAGGTTCTTCATATCCATGCTCTCTTCTTAAGTCACTCCAATAGGTACCACCTGGATGATTGCAATATTCAATAAAGTTACGAGCTGCATCAATACCTCTAGTACCTAAGTTAATGGCCATCATTACTTCGGTATTAGCCAATTTCGACCAATTCATAAATTCATTTGTTCCCATTTCATTTGTCTCAATTACACGCCAAGCTAACTCCAATCTTCTTGGGCGATTTTCCCTTGGTCCAACTCCATCTTCCCAATTATATGCTGATACCATGTTCCCACCAGGATAACGAACAATAGGGACTTGAAGCTCTTTTACTAATTCAAGGACATCTTTCCTAAAGCCATTTTCATCTGCCGTTGGATGCCCTGGCTCATAAATTCCTCCATAAACTGCCCTTCCTAAATGCTCAATGAAAGATCCATAGATTCGTTTATCTATTTCAGAAATCACATAATTTTTATCAACTACAACCTTTGCATATGATATTTCCTTTGCCATAATAAAACCCCTTTTTCATTAGGTATTTGAAGAAAGCTACTTATCTACTAACCCTTAATGCCTGATATTTTTTAGCAAATTCAACCCAAATCGTTTTATCTACTTCAAGCTGCCTTAATCCAATTATTTCATTATGGAACTGCCTTACCGTTTCTCTATGAATGACAACACATTCAATTTTTTCCATATCAACAAAACTGAACAGTTGATCTGTTTGTAAATTAATAGAATGTACTACCATCTAGCCAAAATTAAATTCACCGCTTGGTTTAATAGCTACTAATCCCTCTCCTTTATTGAAACCACTTACATTTATCTACGAGAATGTTACTAATTTAAATTTAGGAAGTACTAAATCCGCTTCTGTTTCAATTTTTTCACCAACAGCAATCATCTCCTTTTTCTAAACCCCCTCATACGTATATTTATACTATATAGGGACATTATATTCAAAAATGTACGTACAATCAAGGGCCCTTTAAAAAACTATAATAAATTATGGGCTAACAGTGGAAAGAATAGGTGAATTGCGTCAAATTAGTACAATTGTCTATATCTAAAGTGGATATATCAATGGTAATAAGGAAATGGAGAGGACATTCAATCATAGAGCCTCTCCTAATTTTCATGTTAGTAAAATTTTATTTCCTATCTAGAGTTATAAATATACGAAAGGAGAACCAAAACCAAATGAGCGCTGACAAACTAAAGATAAAAAATAGAATCAACGTTGGAATTTCTAATGATAGATAAACAACTGCGAAAAGGGTAATAATAGTTGCTATGGAAATACGAATCTTCGTTATACCTATAACTAATGCATTTTTTATATGTTGAAATACTCCTGCATGGTAATGTGCCTTCAACGGGAATGACCATATAATGATGATCGTATATAAGAACAGGAGCAGATAGAAGGCGAATGGAACAATAAAAGAAAGCTGTCCTCCGAACGCCTGGATTGCTTTATAATTAAGGTATAGGACTCCACCGATTCCAGTAAGTACCCACCCTAATCCATTACCTGATGTAAATTCTTGTTTATATATTTTTCTAAATGTTTTCCAAATCTTGATGTCTTGTTCGCCCATCATCCACTTCCTGACCACTCCAAGCGTTGCAATAGTCGCTGGAAAAACCCCAGCAATCAACAATCCTAGTAAAGAGTATAAAACCCATAACAGATTTAATAAAGCCATCCTAGTGATCCAAGTAGCAATACGATCTAATGTAGATACAAACCCATTGGCATACATATCCCATTCACCTTCATTCATCTTTTATTTCTATGTTTGTAACCTTTAACCTTTAACTCCTCCAGTTGTTAATCCTGCAATGAAGTAACGTTGGAAGAAAATAAACAATATAATAATTGGAATAATGGTTAAAACTGACCCAGCAATTAATACATCATAGTTATTTCCATACGGTGTAAGTAGTGTTGCTAATCCTATTGGTAGTGTGAACATATCATTCGACCTAAGTACAAGTAATGGCCATAGGAAATTGTTCCAACTACCCAACCCTTGTAAAATCGCCATTGCCGCAAGAGAAGGTCCCATAAGGGGAAGCATAATTTTGAAAAAGATTCCATATTCTGTGCTACCGTCTATCCTAGCTGCATCCATCAATTGGGTTGGTAATCCCAGAGCGTATTGTCTAAAGAAGAAGACGGCAACAGGAGCAACCACCATTGGAAGAACAACAGCAAAGTACGTATCCACTAATTGCGTATTAATCATTAATTGATAGAGTGGCAACATCAAGATTTCAAACGGTACCATTAAAATAAGTAATACTAAAAGGAAGAAGAAGTTTTTCCCTTTAAAATCGTAAACAGCTAAAGCATACCCGACCATTGATGAGAAAAATAAGGATAATACAATTGTTATTGCCGAAATTACTAAACTGTTACCGTACCAAGCCCAATACTCCGGGGCTTGGTTGAAAATATATAAATAATTATCTAGACTTAATTGACTGAAGTTAATACTAAAACTAATTCCTTGTCTCATTAACTCTGATGATGGCCGGAATGACGAAATCACCAAACTTATAATGGGAAATAAAGCAATAAGTGAAATAACTCCAAAACTTATGGTAGCAATCCATGTCAAAATTTTATTTTTACTTTTAATATTCATCAATTTTCACCTCTTTTAAAGGTTCCAGTTGCAATTAAATAAATAAGACTTATCACAGCGATAATCAACATTAAAATAACACCTATAGCAGAACCATAACCCATATCATTTTGACGGATACCTTCCTGATAAATGTACCCTACTACAGATAAACCAATATTACCCGGTGAACCAGCTTCCCAGAAGACAAAGCTTTCTTCAAACATTCTAAATCCATTAATGATGGTAATCGTACTAACAAATATGATTATTGGCTTTAATTGTGGTATTGTTATATATCTTAACTTCTGCCATTTTGAAGCCCCATCAATATCGGCAGCTTCATACAATTCTTCTGGGACATTTTGTAATGCCGCAAGGAAATACAAAATATTTACCCCAATCCATCTCCATGATGCAAGAATAACCATTAAGAATATGGCAGCCCAGCTCGTAAATCTCCAGTTTATAGCATCTAGACCAAATAGGCTTATGATTTGGTTAGCTACTGCTGTATCCTGCTCACCGAACATTAATCGAAAAATCATCCCTCCTACAATGGTAGAAGTTAATGCCGGTAGAAATAAAGAAGCACGGAAAAACGTTTTAAATTTAACAAACTTCGAATCTAGGAAAATAGCTAACAACATAGGAATAACAGTCAAAATCAAGACAGTAAATATTACATATAACGTTGTATTTAGTAATGCTTTATAAAATATAGGATTAGCTAATCTTTCATAGTTGGCCAATCCTATAAACGTAACTTGCCCCGGTAACACCTTTTGAAAACTCATAATAATACCTTGTACTGCGGGATATAGCGTTAAAATTAAGAAAGAGATAATAAAAGGTAATACAAATAAATAAGGGACTACTTTTTTCGAATTAATAAATCTAAAAAACGAATTCGGTTGTTTGTTCGAATTATTTTTTGGCGATTTTGGACTTTTAGATGGTTTTGAAGTTAGATTGGGACTCTTTGACAAAGATTCCATATTGCTTCCTCCTCAACAATTTATCATATTGGACGTACAAGTTATAAGCCCATTTTGTAGACTTTATTCATTAAATCATTTATTCCATATTCTTTAATAAATTAATCTAGTTTTCTATCAACTGTTTATCTATAATTACTTCCCATATACCCCACCCTTTCAACAGATTAATGATAAAACCATCCTATCATCTGTATACGTTTACAAATTACAGATTAAATAAATATAGACTCGTTATATCAGTGATTGATGTACGAATATATTATCAAATCTATCTAGAGGTCAATATAAATATACGTATAAGTTATTAGTATTTAAAGTATAACTTTATTGCCCTATTTTTTCAATATATTTTTAGAAAATAATTAATATATTCTATAATTAAAAATGGAAGCAGGAGTCCCTGCTTCCATTTTTAATTATTTTGCATTGACGAACGAACTGTTTCTGCTGCCTGTTTTAGTGCTTCTTCTGGTGTCTGTGTTTGTTGACGTAATACACTTTCCGCAATATTCGTATTATACTCTGTTACGATATCTGGAGTGTATTCTGTTAGATGTAGTTCATTAATTTCATCTTTCACATCTAATAGAACATCAAAGATTCCATCTCCAAAATACTGGGAATATTTATTATCTTCCCTTACCGCATCACTTTCCCACACATCCCAGCGCGGTGGATCAAACCCAAGTACTTTCCATAAATTAATACTACCCTCTTCAGATAGTTTCGCATAAGCTAGGAATTCTTTAGCAAGTTCGGCATCCTCAGATTGGTTCGTAACAACTGTACCCGTACCGCCCATTCCTGCAGAGCGGTCTCCGCCTTCTTCCCAAGCTGGTAATGGACGAATAGCGATTTTTCCTTCAAGTTCCGGCATACTATCAATAAATCTACCCATATACCAAATTGGTGCAAGAATAGTAGCTGCACCACCATCACTCATGTATCCGTAAAATTCTTCCGATTGGTTCATACCACCCGGGGTTAGCTCAGCAATTTTATGCTTATAAATAAGGTCATGTAAAAATTGCAGCGTATCAATATGCTTTTGACTGTCAACGATTAATTCGCCATTTTCATTAAACATGTCCGTACCTTGCTGCGAAATCATAGGCCAATAATCCATTAACCAATCTGTCGTACCAACATTCCACATGACGGAGTCCGTATTCTCAACCACTTGCTTTCCAGCCTCTATAAAATCATCCCATGTTTTAATAGAATCAATATCAACTCCTGCTTCATCCATAATTTCTGTATTATAGTACATCACTGTCGCGCCTACATGAGTGGGAATACCATAGTAATTACCATCTTTTGCATAAATTTTAAAGCGAGCTGGAATAACTTGATCCAATAGTGGCTCCACATATTCATTCATAGGCTCTAACTGCGGTTCACCTTGTAAGTAATTTGCAAATCTACCAAGCTCAATGTCTGCTATATCAGGTGCTCCTTTTCCAGATTGCAGAGAAAGTAAAAGATTATTATGCATTTGGTCAAACGGAAATGCTTCCGCAACTAATTTAATAGGTCTATCAGGATTTTCTTCGTTCCAATGAATTGCTGCTTCTTCAAATAAATCGATGTGCTGTCCTACAAAAGTCCAATATGTTAATTCCGTTGCACCTTCTATGTCATCACCAACTACTTTCGATTCATCTGCAGCTACTTCTTCAGAGCCACTCCCTTTACCACCACATGCCATTAACATCATGGACATAAGAGCAAAAAGGAATAGTACAAACACCTTTTTCATCGTATAACCTCCTATTAATACTTGTCATTTATTAAAGCACTTCCAAACAAATTACAGATTTGAACTATTTATTGACAAATTCACCCCCATAGAATAACGTTCTAAACACCCAGGCTCCTTTGGAAACGCATACATAATAAAGTTAAAAATAGTAAGTGAAGGCAGAAGCGATAGTTCCGAAAACCAAAGGTATTTATTTGATAGTTCCATAGTATCACCCTAAGATAAATTGGTCAATAAGTTAATCAAGGTTATTTCAATCTTATACGTACATTTGTATTTTCCAAGACTAAGTTACCGGGTAAATAGGTAACCTAGTCTTTTAATTTACTATTTTGTTGTTTTTGCTAACTCTTTTACATCTTCATCAGAGAGTACACCATGATAGACTTCTAATTCGTCCATTAATCCTTGATAAGGCGCATCCCACCAGTTTACGCCCAGGCTAAACTGACTATTACCTGAGGTGAATACATCGTTAAACCCAGACTGTTTCACAACTTCTTCTCCATTTATATAAACTACAATATCTCCTTCATCTACTGTAAATGCGATATGAGACCATTTATCTGTTTGAAGTTTTACCTCGCTTTTCGCATCTTTAAAAACAGACCCACCAGACCAAACAACAACCTGATTATCACCAGGAAAACCACCTGGTATCAAACTAACCCAGTTATTAGAATCCTTTGCACCAAAGAAACTAGTAGTATGGCCCGTTAGTTTCTTTGGATTTAACCAAAAAGATACAGAATAACTCGATTCGGAAATTAAATTATCTGGAAGCTTCACTCCTGATTGCCCATTAAAAACAGCCGCTTTTCCTTTTATTCCATTCTTAAAGGAAATCTCACCACCAGTATTATCTATACGATTACCAGTAATCTTCCCTTCAGAAAAATTCCCTGTATTGTCTACTAAATTATCTTCAAATGAATACTTAGCAACTAACTGTTTTTCACTTTTTGGTAGTACTGTAACAGTGAATTTCTTCTCTGTTATAACGTTATTTTTAACGATAGTGGCTGTCAATGTTACCTCTACACTAGGTTTTCCGGACTCAGGACGGGTTACTTCCCCCTTTTCAGAAATAACCTCTGGGTGAGAAGAGTTCCAAGAAATTGTAGTACCCCTCGCCCCATCTGTTGGGAGGATTAAATCCGTGTAAACGTTATTTGTATCTCCTAAACTCAAATCCCCTTCGACATCCTTAACAATATCTTCATCTGACTTTCCTTCTTCACGTTTACTTCCCCAAATGCTCTTTCCATTTTCCGACGATGCCGTGAAAGTCATGACGTAATGTTCAGAAACAGGATCATATTGACGGACAAATACACCTTTATATATTTCACCATCTACATTTAGCTCTGCCTGGTTATGGCCCGTCTTTTTCCATTTACCATTAACCGCTCCGGTGATTTTATTATTTTTGTTGAGCGTAATATGGACATCTTTGTGTATGTCATTAGTTATATCTAAGTCATGATTAATATACTGATAATCTCCCACCAAGTCTTTGCGATCCACCTTTTCTAATGTCTCTCCTCCATAGCGATATGGGGCTACGACAGGCCATCCATCCTCATTGAAAAACATTTGATGAATTCGAAGCTCATGCGAATCCCCTCTCTCTGGGAATCGAGAATGAAATACTAAGAAATGTTTCCCTGTTTCTTCTTCGAAATAAACAGAATTATGTCCTGGTGAGATATATCCATAACCAACACCTGAACCTGGATCCCCAACTTTTCTTTCAAATAAAAAATGCCCCATTAGCTTATTACCGTATGGAGAATGGTCTACATCTCCTGGAAGAATAGCATTTTGTCCATCTGCATCCAAATATGGGCCATCTGGATTCTCCGATCGGAATACTCTCATATTATATTCACCATCGGCACCTAACCATCCATATGTTACGTACAAATAGTAATAATTGTTTTCCTCATTATAGACGATATAAGGACCTTCTCCTGATTTACCATACCCTCCAGAAATCTTCGTTCCAAAGTATCTATCTATCATGCGACCATCAGGAGTCTCTCCGTCTTCTCCAGGATAAATTGGCTGTCCTGTCTCTTGATCCATCTCCAATAGAAAAATACCACCAGACCAAGAACCATATGTCATCCATAACCTGCCATTCTCATCATAGAATAACGCAGCATCGATAGCATTTGGGTACATCGTATTGTTATAAGAACCTACTTTATCGTCCCTAAACCAATTCGGATTGAGTTCCTCTACTTTTCCATCCTCTATTAACTCATCAATATGCGTGTTTTTCCATTGTTTATTGATATGACTATTTCCATCTTTTGCATCTTCTTTGGTGAAACCTGAATAAATAATGGTATCCACATATTCATATGGACCTTCAATATTTTTAGAAACAGCAAACCCTATTGCCGAACGAATATATGTGGAAGATGCACTATAATAAATCATATAAGCACCTTTTGAGCCATCCTCATTTACATAACTTTCATTCCAGATTGCTTCCGGTGCCCAAACTGCAAATCCACCTTTACTATCAGAATCATCTTCACCAGCCCATTTAAAAGATTCCGATAAGTTTTCGGACAAATCCCCGTATAAAGTGTTATTTGGAGTTGTATATCCGTTAGCAAAACTATCCCACTGGATTAAATCCGATGATTTCGCAGCCTCGATGTGAGTACCAAATACATAATACATATTACCTTCTTTTATAATCGAAGGGTCATGAACGGAAACCTCTTTAAAATCAGGACGTTCCCCTTCTTTCGTTATATCTTGTTTTTGCTGATTGTCACCTGCTTCCTTTTCATTTGCCAATAAAGGGAAAGGCAAAGCTAAAGTAGTTAGAACCAACGCTAGAATAATAACGGTAACTTTCCCCGTGTATTTTTTCATCATATACTCCTCCCTGATTAAATAGATATTAGTAAGTACATGTTATAAGGTTATTCTCTACTAGGTAATTTATAGATTATATAAAGCTAAAAGTACTGGAATAGCCTTAAATACTTTAGCCCCCCTTCTTTACCAAATCGAGCTTACAATCAGTTATTGAACAACCTAGTGCAGAAAGCGCAATCACTTACCACATAAACGTACAACATTTCATATGATAATTCAATGTTTTTTTAATTTTTGATTAATTCATCGAAGTAGGTAAAATTGATTTTACCAGTATCTAATAGGGCTATTGGAACTGGTATCTGTCATAAAGTCAGCATCCAATGCCAGATTCAGTATTACTAGATGCCAATAAAAAAGCTACCCATCCATTAATAGTTAGGATAAATAGCTTATCTATTTCACTAAACCAATCATTACATTAACTAGGACAAAGAGACTGTCACCATGGTTCTTTTTCATTGTCTCCCCTCTTTCCATGCGTTATCATAGAACAAAGCGATGAATAAAGGAGCTACGCAACCATGATTTCATTAAGCATATTGGATTATTCACCAATTGATGAAGGCAACAACGCACATGATGCATTATGGGAAACGACAGAACTTGCAAAATATGCAGAAACACTAGGATACAAACGATTTTGGGTATCCGAGCATCACTTTGTAGATTCTGTAGCGAATAGCAGTCCGGAAATGTTGATGATGCACTTGGCATCCTCAACGAATGACATACGCATTGGATCAGGTGGTGTCATGCTTCCACATTACAGTAGTTACAAAGTCGCGGAAAACTTTCGAATGATGGAAGCTCTTCATCCCAATCGAATGGACCTTGGAATTGGTAGATCACCAAGTTTTCGCATCGTAAACCAAGCATTGAATGAAGGGAAGACTAAGAAAACATCCTATGAACAACAAGTAATGGATTTGAAAAAATATTTTACCGATAATATAGAAGACGAACACCGTTTTCAATCCTTGATTGCCACTCCAAAAGTTCCTACAAAACCTGAAATGTGGATGCTCGGAACTGGTGAAAAAGGTGCGGAAGTTGCTGCGAAACTAGGCTTAGGATATGTGTTTGCACACTTCACAAAGCCTGGAATAAAAGGAACCCAAGTTGCAAAGAGCTACCGTGATCACTTTCAAGCTTCCACTTTTCTAAAACAACCAAAGACAATTGTTGCGGTCTTTGCAGTAGTTGGGGAAACAGAGAAGGAAGCGGAGGATCTAGCAAAAGCATTTGATCTATGGTTACATTTTATTGAATCAGATAACCAACCACCTTATTACCCATCTGTTCAAACAGCAAAGAAACGTGGCTTTAGCTCTATTGAAGCACAAAAAGTAAAAGGAAACCGAAAGCGAATGATCGTTGGAACAGCCAAACACGCAAAAGAAGAAATGATAAAAATTGCTGAAGCTTATGATGCCGATGAAATTATGGTGATACCGAATGTTTCTGGAATTAAAAATAGGAAGAATGTGGTGCGGTTGTTGGCTAAGGAGTTTGAACTTTAACAAAAGGACAGAAACAGTTCCTCCTTGTCAAAATCTAATCAATACAACTGTTAAAGAGCCAAACATGTTGATCGTGCTTGGCTTTTTCTCTTATTCTCCACCATGTTTTTTCTTCAAGTTCTTAAATACTGCTTCACCATTTAGAAGATTTTCCCCGTTTTCAATTTGTGCTTCTCCCTCAGCTAACTTTTGATATAATTCTAGCTTTCCTAACGAGTCTTCATAAGTTTCCATACTCATAATCACTAAATCA
The DNA here is from genome assembly GCF_019037185.1 of Oceanobacillus caeni. Lineage (GTDB taxonomy): Bacteria > Bacillota > Bacilli > Bacillales > Amphibacillaceae > Oceanobacillus > Oceanobacillus caeni. The sequence goes on along the minus strand of NZ_JAHHXM010000018.1, from coordinate 27,340 downwards.
CCATACCCATTCTTCGTAATGAAAACTGGTTCCTTGATTTGATGACACAGTTCAGATATTTCAGTTGTATTTCTTAATTCCTTTATCGGGCGAATTTCAGGCAAAAAAAGCATCTCCTCGGTTCATTTTTGTGCCTAAATTATAGCATCTTTATGTACAGTTAACAATATATGATCTACCCATACATATTTTTACGATAAGGTTATTATCATACGTTACCGTTGTCCTTACTCTTTCAATATTCCATCCTAAATCAAACGTTTTTTTGAATGATGACCGAAAAAAAGTATTTCGTAATAAAAATGATGTTGTGACTAATGCGGGATTTAATGGGTAAATTAAAGGGTATATATAATTTATAACTTTTAATTTTATAGTACTTTTGCCTTAAACAAACCTAATTAACATACTAGAACTTTTCTTAGAAGGGATAAATATGCGCAAGGATAAACAACAGCAAGAGAAAAAAGGCGGTTGGTTAAAACAAAGTTCAAATATTAGTCTGGAGGAAGTAAATAATAGCGTAAAGATTCCAGCAAATGCTGGATTTTGGCGTAAATTTTTTGCATTCGCGGGACCAGGTTCCCTTGTTGCCGTTGGGTATGTTGACCCCGGAAACTGGGCCACATCGATTGCCGGCGGTGCACGGTTTGGATATACTCTATTGTCCGTCATTTTGATTGCAAATTTAATGGCCATTCTGCTACAAACTTTATCAGCTAAACTGGGAATCGTGACAGGTCGTGACCTCGCCCAAGCAACAAGGGACGCGACAGGGAAAAAGACAGCCTTTGTGCTATGGATCTTAACGGAACTTGCTATTATTGCAACAGATCTAGCGGAAGTAATCGGTTCAGCTATCGCATTAAATTTGCTGTTTGGCATTCCTTTGACGGTCGGGATTCTCATTACAACGCTAGATGTACTCTTACTTTTACTTCTGCAAAAAAAGGGGTTCCGGATAATCGAATCCATTGTCATCGTCCTAATGGTAACCATTTTCGGTGTCTTTGTATTTGAAGTGATTGCGTCCAAACCAGTTATTGCCGATCTCCTGGAAGGCTATATCCCTAGCAAGGAAATTGTGACAAATCCGGGAATGCTCTTTATTGCATTAGGTATACTTGGAGCAACGGTTATGCCACATAATCTATACCTTCATTCTTCCATTGTACAAACTCGCCAATACAAGCGGGACGATAATGGCAAGAAAGAGGCAATAAAATTTTCAGTTATGGATTCTACTTTTTCCTTAACTGTAGCATTTTTAATCAATTCAGCAATCCTAATTCTCGGTGCTTCTGCATTTCACGGCTTAGGTAGTCAAGTCTCCGAAATTGAAGAGGCCTACAAACTCTTAAGCCCAACGATTGGCGTAGGAATAGCAAGTACACTGTTCGCAGTTGCCCTGCTTGCTTCGGGTCAAAACTCTACCATTACTGGAACGCTATCCGGGCAAATTGTAATGGAAGGCTTTATTCATCTGCGCATCTCACCGTGGCTTCGTCGGATCATCACTCGATTGATTGCTGTTATTCCAGCATTTATCGTGACATGGATTGCCGGTTCTCGCGGGACAGCTGACCTTCTGTTATGGAGTCAGGTTATTCTAAGCCTGCAGCTGCCATTCGCCATTGTACCCCTTGTTCTCTTTACAAACAGCAAGGAAAAAATGGGGATTTTCGCCAACAGTAACTGGGTAAAGGTTCTAGCTTGGATCATCACAGGTGTCATTATCGTATTAAACATTTTTCTTGTGGGTTATATTATCGTGACAGGACATGATTTAGGATAAAGAAAATTTCCATCAGTGGGGGGGTTCCCTCATCCCCCTCTGATGGTTAGTTGCACTTATCGGACCTTTACGACCTACCTTCTTTGTTCTCCAGAAGCGTGAGATGGGATAAAACCATTATCTATTTCCAAAAGTTAGCTTAGAGGGACAAGAATCCGGGTTCCACCCCATATCTTTCCATATATTTTGTGCTGCTTTTCTCGTCTTTTCTATAATGACTTTTCCACGTTCCTCTGAGTAGTCGTTTGATGAAATACTTACTCCGATTGCTGCAACTGTCTTCCCATTCCGATTATAAATTGGAAAGGAGAATCCCATCGTATTTTTAAAATGCTCGGAACGACTAAAAGAATAACCTTGTTCTCTAATTTTGCGAATTTCCTCTTTTAATTCAGCTACATTACGAATCGTGTTTTTTGTAATTTGTTTTATCGTTACTTTTTCGAGATATGAATCAATGACTGCATCATCCATACTTGCTAGTAATAATTTCGGTGCCGACCCAGCATAAAGAGGAGATCTTCTACCTTTTTCAATGACTAAACGAACCGGTTTGGTGCTATCTATTTTTTCTACATAGACAGCCTCTTCTTTTTCCACTACCGTCAAGTGAACAAGTTCATTTAATGTTTCATTTAGCTCCATCATGTGCGGTAAGGCTATTTTTCGATATTCAATTTGCTCGTTTACGTAATTACCATATTCCAATAGTTTAAGACCTAAGCGAAATTTAACATCGTGACTAGTATTTTTCACCTTTACCACTAACCCTGTTTCTTCTAATGATGATAGGAGGCGAAACACGGTCGTTTTAGGTAAACCAGACAATTCTACTAACTCGATAAGGGATAATTCAGCTTTTGTAGAGAAACAATCTAATATTTTTATCGCTTTTACAAGGCTCTGGCTCATACGGATTACCTCATTTCTTTCCTCTCCCATTGTATAAGGTGATAAAGGAGACTTTCATCAGAAGTTTTTTCTTCATCCCAACTGATAAATTAGAAAGCATCCATCCCCTTCATGATCAATTGTTTTTCATTCGCAATCGTAGGCACCCTATCCCCATTCAATACCTTTAAGAGATTTTCCACAATTACTGTTGATGTAGTCTTGGCTGCCTCCTCGCTAATTCCACCTATATGTGGTGTTACAATCACTTCTTCTAATTCAAAAAATGGATGGTTAGGTGAGGGAGGTTCTATCGAAAAAACATCCATCCCCGCACGGAGAAACTGCTTTTTCTTTAGCGCGTCCGCTAGATCCTTTTCGTGAATAATTCCACCGCGTGACGTATTAATCAAAACGGCACTTTGCTTCATCAGATTGAAATATTTTCTATCGATTAACTCATACGTTTCATCGGTTAACGGGATATGTAAACTAATCACATCACTTTCACGAAAAACCTTTTCCATGCTTTTAGTAAGTTCTACCCCTATTGTATCTGCGTTCTCCTGTCTTTCGGGTTTTATCGTACGAACATAAGCAGTGACGTCCATATCAAAACCAAGCTTCATGATTTTCGCTACCTTTTGAGCAATCGTCCCAAACCCAATCAACCCAAGTTTCTTCTTATGAACTTCTAGCGTATATTTTCCGTCACGATAATTATAATTTCCTTGTTTCGTTTCTTGATGAAAGGCTACGAGATTCTTCATGGTTGCTAAAATTAAACTTACTGTATGTTCTGCTGTTGCTTGACTATTAAGTTTTGGTGCATGTAATACTTTAATTCCTTTTTCTGTTGCATAGGCTACATCTATGTTATCAAGACCAACACCCGCTCCGGATATTGCCTTTACATTTTTACATGCATCGAGAATAGCTGGCGTAATTTGGGCAGGTGCTCTTAATATAATGCCTTCAACAGAATGATTCTTTAAAAAATGAATAATTTCCTTTTCATTAAAGTCAGCAAATTTAGTCACATTCGCTAAGCGATTTAATAATTTTTCCCCATCTGGATGATACATCGGGAGAATCTGAACAATATGTCTTTTCAGTTCGTTTTCCTCCTTTGATTTACGTATTCTTATTCATGAAAATTCTTCCCCTTCTCATTAGAAATCCGTAAAGGTTGTAAATTCCTCTATTTACTACCTAATTCATAGGAAGCTGGCAAAAAAATGCCAGCTTCCTCCCTTTTTATGGAAGATACTCAACTATAGTAGATATTCCTTGCCCCCCACCAATACATAGGGTAACAAGACCGTATTTCTCACCTCTACGTTCCATTTCATGAAGTAATTTTGTCATTAAGATGGCTCCTGTTGCGCCAATTGGATGCCCGAGGGCGATTGCTCCACCATTGACATTCACACGATTTATATCCATTTCCGCTTCTTTAATAACGGATAATGCTTGCGCTGCAAATGCTTCATTTAACTCGATTAAACCAATATCATTTATGGATAAACCACATTGCTTTAAAGCCTTTTGAGTGGATTCTACAGGGCCAATCCCCATAATTTCAGGAGAAACACCGCTAACTGCTTGAGCGATAATTTTCGCTTTTGGTTTCAAACCATACGCCTTCATTTTCTCTTCGTTCATCATTAATACTGCTGCTGCACCATCATTTCTGCCACTGGAGTTCGCTGCGGTAACGGAACCATTTTCTTTAAAGACAGGTTTAAGTGTGCTTATCTTTTCAACCGAAGAAAGTCGTGGATGTTCATCTTTTTCAAAAGAAATCGTCTTTTTACGTTCTTTTACCTCAAACGGAACGATTTCTTCCTTAAATTTACCTCCATTAATCGCTTGATCCGCTAATTCCTGACTACGATGGGCAAATTCATCTTGCTCTATCCGGGAAATATTATATTTTTCCGCTAAATTCTCTGCCGTTAGTCCCATTGTCAAATTCCCATATTTCTCCACTGGCTGTGAACACGGTTGACTTTCCGTATTTGGATCGAGCAGTAGCCCATTTCCTGCCCCGTAACCATAGCGTGCATTGCGAATATAGTACGGTGCAGTACTCATACTTTCTGCTCCACCTGCAACAACTACATCGGATAACCCCATCCTTAGTTGCATTTCCGCATTATTAATTGCTTGCAACCCTGACCCACATTGACGATGAACAGTGTAACCTGTAACAGATACAGGTAAATCAGCACGTAAAGCAGCTAACCTTGCTAAGTTTGATGTATCCGCGCTTTGTTTTGCTTGTCCAAGAATGACCTCATCAACTGCAACCTCTGGACCATATCTTTGGAGCACTTCACGAATAACCTTTTCCGCCAAGTGATCGACGGGAACGTTTTTTAACGTCCCTCCCATTTTTCCAATTGCCGTTCGGACAGAGCCAATAATATAGGAATTCTTCATCATGATTTAACCTCTTTCTTCTTTAGACTTCGGATTAATTCACTTGCGATAATATTCCGTTGTATCTCAGAGGTACCTTCATAAATTTTCGTAATTCTTGCATCACGATAATATCTTTCAATCGGATAATCTTTCATATAGCCAATTCCCCCATGAATTTGTACCGCGAGATCTGCAACTTTATTGTAAACCTCTGAACCAAATAGTTTGGCAATTGCTGCCTCTTTCACGACACGTTGGTTCTGGTCTGTCATCCAAGCAACCCGGTAAGTCATGGAACGTAATACTTCAATTTGCATGCTAATTTCAGCTAACATATTTTGCACGCTTTGGATTTCTAGTATTGGTTTTCCAAACTGTTCTCGTTCGCTAGCATAGGACAAACAATGCTCTAGCAATCTTTCACATGAACCAAGGTTGCGTGCTGCTAAACCCGCACGACCATTTGCAAGAATCTTCAAGGCATTAATATATCCATTTCCTTCTTCCCCTAAGACATTCTCAGCTGGAACTTCCATATCTTCAAAAAATAGCTCTGCAGAATGGGAACCCCTTAGGCCCATTTTTTGTTCCACACTACCGAGTTTAAATCCTGGAAAGTCCTTTTCAACAATAAAAGATGTAATTCCTTTTGCTCCTTTTGAAGGATCTGTTACGGCCATCACGGTGAAAACATGACCATCTACGGCGTTCGTGATATAGTGTTTCGAGCCATTTAGAATGTATTTATCCCCTTTTCGAACTGCAGTAGTTTTCAGATTAGCAGCATTAGAGCCCGCACTTGGTTCGGTTAGGGCAAATGCTCCAATCCATTCTCCTGATGCCATTTTAGGCAAATATTTTTGTTTTTGCTCTTCTGTACCAAGTTCCACAATTCCGACAGAACCTATCCCAGTATGTGCTCCGATTAGTGTTGTATACCCGTTATGTGTCTTACCAAGTTCTTCATAGATAGCACATTTTCCGACCATATCAAGGCCAAGTCCACCATACTCTTCTGGTATACTTAAGCTGAATAGCCCCATTTCTTTCGATTGTTCAACGATATGTTCCGGAATATGATCTTTTTCCTCGATTTCCATTGCTACTGGTTCCACAACTTCTCGCACAAATTTCCTTACATTCTCCTTTAAAAATTTAATATCCTCAGCAAATTCAAAATTCATATCCTGCATCTCCCCTTATTTATTTTGAAATTCAGCTTGCCTTTTTTCGATAAAAGCTGTTGTCCCTTCTTGCTTATCCTCTGTTCCAAAAGCTATCGACTGGGATAGTTTCTCTATCCATAATGCCGTTTCCATATCGAGGTCATAGCCTTTATGGACTGCATGCTTCGCTAATTGGATGGCGACCGGACCCTTCCTCATAATCTGACTAGCAACTTCTTCTATTTTTTCTTTCAATTCCTCACGCTCGACATAATAGGTAACTAGACCAATTCTTTCTGCTTCTTCACCATCAATCATTTTCCCTGTTAATATCATGTCCAGCGCCCGGCCTTTTCCAATGACTCTGGCAAGCCGTTGTGTCCCACCAGCTCCAGGAATAATTCCCAGATTCAATTCCGGTAAGCCAAACTTGGCATTTTTCGTTGCGATTCGTATGTCACAAGCTAATGCAAGCTCACATCCCCCGCCTAATGTATATCCATCAACGGCGGCAATCGTTACCTTGCTACAGTTCTCGATTTTCTGGTAAAGTCCTTGCATCCCCGGAACAAGTGCCTCTAGCGGTTTTCTGGCTTGCAACTGTTTAATATCCGCACCTGCAGCAAATGACTTCCCACCTGCACCTTGAACAACTATTACCTTCACATCTTGGCTTTTCTCCGCCTCATCTAATGCGCCTTCAATTTCGGCTAACATCTTAGCATCAAGCGCATTTCGTGCTTCAATTCGATTTAAAGTAAGAAAATAAATACCTTGTTGAATTTCCACGTCGACATAACTGACAGGTTCCATCCGTTTCCCTCCTAGCTATATTCATAGAATCCTTTTCCACTTTTCTTACCTAATCTACCTGCTTTGACATACTTCACTAAAAGTGGGCAAGGTCGATATTTCTCACCTAATGTTTCATATAAATACTCCATATTCCGTAATCGCGTATCAAGGCCTACTAGATCAGCTAGTTCCAGCGGTCCCATTGGATGGTTCAACCCTAGTTTCAGTGCTTTATCAATATCCCCTGCACTAGCCACGCCTTCCATCAACATGTTCATCGCTTCATTCCCAATTAAACAATTCATTCTTGATGTTACAAAGCCCGGAAATTCATTTACTTCCACCGATTCTTTATTTAATTTGGAAGCAACTTCTTTTACATAGGCGACCGTTTCATCCGATGTCTCCAAACCACGAATGATTTCCACTAATTTCATTTTGTGTACCGGGTTAAAAAAATGCATCGCGACAACTTTATCTGGTCGTGACGTTTGCGCACCAATTTCCGTTGGACTCATCGTGGAAGTATTAGTTGCCAAAATCGTATCTGGCTTACAAATTTGATCCAATTTCTTAAAGACATCAATCTTTAATTCTATTTTTTCTAATACAGCCTCAATGACTAGGCTAGAATCTTTCGCTACTGTTTCAAGATCCGCTTCATAATGAATATTGCCTAAAGCATGTTGATAGACTTCCTCACGTACATATCCTTTTTCAAAACTAGTTTCTAACAAATGCGTAATATCCTTCTTAGCCCTTTGAAGGATCTCTTCACTAATATCATTTAGGAAAACGGTATACCCGGCAATTGCACAACTATATGCAATTCCTTTTCCCATTACGCCTGATCCGACTACGGTTACTTGGTTCATTAATACATCTCCTTTGCATCTTCATATGTTTCTGTAATTAGTAGATCTTTTCGGAAGTTACGTTGGAATAGATATATAGCGACCATAATAATCACCCCAGCGACATCTGTATAAATTCCAGGAATGACCATTAGTAGTGAACCGATAAATAAGATGACTCTCTCATACCAAAACGAATGACGTAACAACCACCCTTCTATTGCGCATGCAATTCCAATAATCCCTATCGTTGCAGTGATGACCGATAGCAAAATTGCTGGTGCCGAACCAACTAATAAGAGTTCTTCCCCATACACGAATAGAAAAGGGACAATAAACGCTGCAAGCCCTAATCTTACTGCTGTTAACCCCGTCTTCATCGGATCAGAACCTGCAATCCCTGCTGCTGCGAAGGCCGCCAATGCCACCGGTGGAGTAATAGCTGATAATGCAGAAAAATAGAATACAAACATATGGGCAGCTAATGGGGATACTCCTAGTTCAATCAATGCCGGAATCGTCAATGGTACTTGAACTAGATATGCGGCAACCGTCGGAAGACCCATTCCTAAGATAATACTAGTAACCATCGTGAAAATAAGAGTTAAAATTAAAATCCCGCCCGATAGATCAATGATAATACTACTAAATTTCAAACCGATACCAGTTAAACTAATCATTCCAATAATTAGCCCTGCCGCTGCACAGGCTACTGCTGTTTCAAGGGATGCCTTAGCACCTAAATCTAACGCTTTAATAATCGTCTTAAATGAAAGTCTGCTAGCCTTACTAATCGCAGCAATTAAAACTGTTGCAATAATGGCATACAATCCTGCTTTCATCGGAGAACTACCAGCAACTAGCAAAACAACAATCAGTACAAGAGGAACAAAAAACATAAACCCCTTTTTGAATACTCCCCAAGTACTTGGTAACTTCTCTTTGTCCAAACCTACTAGACCATTCCGTTTCGCCCGTAAATCAACTTGAACATATAAGCATAAATAATAAAGTAGTGCTGGAATAATGGCCGCAATCGCAATATCCATATAAGGGACACCTAAATAGGCAGCGATAATAAAGGCGGATGCTCCCATGATTGGTGGCATAATTTGCCCACCAGTGGATGCCACCGATTCAACGGCCCCGGCAAAATCCTTCTTATATCCCGTTTTCTTCATTAGAGGAATCGTAAAAGCCCCAGTTGTTACCGTATTCGCCACGGCACTTCCAGAAATGGTTCCTAGAATAGAACTAGCAATAATTGCAGTCTTTGCAGGACCACCACGATATTTCCCCATTCCAGCAACAGACAGATCAATAAAGAACTGCCCTGCACCAGATACTTCTAGGAACTTCCCAAATAGTATAAATAAGAAGATAAACGTTGCGGATACGCCAAGTGGGGTACTAAAAACCCCTGTCACTGTATAGTACAAGTGATCAATGATCCACATCGTTGTAAATTCACGATGGGATAACGCACCAGGTAATAGATGCCCCCAGAAGCCATAAGCCAAGAAGAGTAATGCAAGAATGACTAGTGTATTTCCTATCACGCGCCTTGTTGCCTCAATCAGGACTAGACCGGCTATAATACCAAGTGCAATCTCGAATGGTGTCAGTGCTTCAATATAACTCATACGAGATTGAATCTCTTGGGCATTAAAGATAAAGTAGGAGTAAGATACGATGGTCAATAAAATTAAAATCCAATCATACCAAGGAACTCTTTCCCCTGATGAAGCTTTTTTACTAGGTTTATAGATAGCAAATACTAGAATCAAAGCAAATCCAATATGTGCGGATCGTTGCAAAATCGATTCGAATACACCAAATAATGCCGTGTAAAGATGAAAAATGGACATTCCAATGGCAACAATCGAAATAGCGGTACTAAAGGAGCCTTTTAAGTTTCTTACCTTTGCGTTGGGGATACCATCATCATCAAATTCTGAAGATGCTTGAGTCTCCGTGTTTTCAATTAAATCCTTTTCACTCATTTTTTCACTCTCCTTTCTTCGTTATATTTGTTTACTTCATGGCTCCAACTTCCTTGTAATATCTCTCCGCACCTGGGTGTAACTTACCAACATTATTTTCAACCGAATATTCTGGTGTAAAATCACTCATAATGGAAGAAATCGTTTCCCATGTATCACGATTCTCGAACATCATTTTTGTTAAATCATAAACTGCTTCTTCGCTCATTAAATCATCATTAACAAGTAATACCGTATAACCAGCAACGGTTCTCACATCTTCTTTTTGCTTCGGATAGGTTCCAGCTTCAACTGTATAATCTAGATATCCTTCATTTTTTTCATGTAAACCCGCAACAACTTCCTCATCAAGTGGGATTAAGCGAAGACCAAGTGTTGTATCTAATTCTTGAAAAGTAGAAACTGGTGCTGAAATCATCCCTGTTATTGCATCAATATGACCATCTCGTAATAAATCCGCTGCTTCAGATGTTCCGACATATTCCACACCACCTAAATCATCGTAAGTCATATCGTGAAGCTCTAACACATCCAGAAAGGCAAGCTCCCCGCTATATCCTTTAATTCCCGGACTTACTATTTTCCCTTTTAAATCTTCAACCGTGTAAATATCCGAATCTGCACGGACAGCGATATGAAATACATTCGGATAGAGTGTTGCAACTGTACTGACATTATCAATTGGCTCTTCAAAAGCTGCAATACCATTTAATGCTTCTGGAACCGTTTGACCATTACTAAATCCTATATGGTAGACCCCTTGACCAAGCCCAAGTAAGTTAGAAACGGAGCCGCCTTCAACAATCGTAGTAGATGAATCCGGAAAAACTTCTGTCATGACATCCGCCATTGCGCCAGATAATGTATACCAAAATCCACCAACCGTCGCTGAGCCAAACGTTATTTCGTTCGGCACTCCACTTTCTGTAGCTGCGGCATCCTTTCCAGTTCCATCAGACGAACAACCGATTAACATGAGCGACATAGCAGCCATACCTATAAACAAACCAAGTAACTTTTTCATCCTTTTCCTCCTTGTAATCTTATTTTTTAAGGGCTTTTAAAACTTTAAATTAACTTATTTGGTTATTTTGGAGGATGATATTTTCACATTGTCATATCCAAATTCAACTCCGGTTATTTCCTTTAGTTTCTCCATGCTAATATCCGATAAAATTTCAATTAATTCTGTTCCGGTATTGGTAAATTTAAATACCGCATGTTCTGTAACGAGTATATTCGCCCTTCTTGTTCCACTACTAGGAAAGGTTAATTTTTTAACAAGTTTTGATTTCCCATCCTTTGCTTGTAACGTGCATGCAATAATAATTCTTTTTGCGCCAGCTACAAGATCAATTGCCCCACCTACACCTAAAATGCTTTTTCCTGGTACTGCCCAATTTGCTATTTCACCATATTGGTCTACTTGTAAAGCTCCTAATACAGCTACATCAATATGACCGCCACGTATCATTACAAACGAATCTGAACTGTCAAATAAAGAAGCCCCCTTCTCCATCGTAATTGGCTTCTTACTTGCACTAATTAAATCCATGTTTACATTTTCATCATCCGGAGTAGGTCCCATCCCTAATAATCCATTTTCGGATTGAAGGAATACCTTCTTATCCCCAAGAAAATCCGGTATTAACGTTGGTATTCCTACACCAAGGTTTACAATTTGCCCCTCCGATAACTCCTCTGCTACACGCTTTGCAATTTTAATTCGTTCAGATTGACTCAACATATACACCGCCCTTCTTCACATATTTATTTAATACAACATGATCGACATAAACATGTGGTGTAACAATTTCTAATGGATGCAAATCCCCTACTTCTACGATTTCATCTACCTCCGCAATTACTATTTCCCCTGCCGTTGCCATCACCGCGTTAAAGTTACGCGCTGTGTGATCATATATAAGATTGCCTAGTGTATCCGCTTTCAAAGCTTTGATAATAGATACATCCCCCTTGATAGCTTGCTCAAGAATATACGTTTCTCCATCAAACACTTTTTGCTCTTTCCCGTCAGCAAGCGTAGTACCGATACCCGTCTTTGTATAAAAACCACCAATTCCTGCTCCTCCACAGCGAATAGCTTCAGCTAGTGTACCTTGTGGAACAAGTTCGATTTCAAGTTTCCCCTCTTTCCATGCCTCAACCGCATCTCTGTTCGTCGTAAAATAAGATCCTACCGCTTTCTTTAAATTACCAGATACTAACAACTTTCCTAGTCCTTTACCAACTTCCCCCAAATTATTGCTAACTACAGTTAGATCACGTATATTCGAATTTGCTAATTCATCTAGCAATGTAAGTGGTGTGCCAGATAAGCCAAATCCACCGACTAAAAGCGTGTCGCCATCCTTTATGTAGTTTAACGCATCCGAGCGATCAATTAATTTGTTCATAAGCCTTCTCCTCCCTGGAATGGTATACATTTAGCTTTTATCATCTTTCTACAACCAGAACTTTAATTAATGAGTTGGATTGTAGATATTCAATCCCCCTTCCACCTACTTTTTGGTCATTCCGTATTTCGGAATGAATATTCTGATTTATTATATTTAACATTCTAATTCAAATTTTCATAAAAATCAATAAAAATTTTTGGCGGATTTTGTAGGATTGATTTATTAAAGGAGGAATATGTGACCGCTAAAGCATTGCACACTGACAAAATGTTTGTATTAAAAAGTAAAAGCAGCCCCACTGTTACTAATAGTGAGAGCTGCCTTTTAAAACTTAAGGATCTTGAAGTTTTATTCTAGATTTATTGCAAAAGTAAACAAAATACATGTATAATATAAATACAATTATAATAAGCTAAAAATAGTCAGAGCGCTGCTAACACTCTGACTAGGCAACATACATGCCGCATGAAGAGCGGCTGACCTAAAGTATTGAAGTTTTATTTAAAAGTAGCCAATCTAACCTTTGGACTAGGGAGGACGGTTACTTTTTTCTTTGTAAGACTATCATCACAATAATTGTTACGGCTCCTATCAAAACAATGTTTGAAGTAAGTGCTATCATTATTGTGCTATGAACACCCTCTTTAGCAACATACATGCCGCAAAGAAGAGCGGCTGACCTTAGATATAAGTTTCAAAAAAGTAACTACCCATTTACCTTTGGTCGGGGCTGGGCAGTTACTTTTTTCTTTCTATGGTGATCACAAAGGATACTTTCTTTTCCAAATAAAACATACTCCATTTCCTTGTGAAAAGAAGGACTCCACTTTACGAACACCACCATGTATCTATTTGACATGAGTGGGACCTGTCCCTGCATCTCATTCATTAACTCGCATAACCTTAAATACTGTACTTTTTGGTATATTCGGGTTATGGTGCACCACATATGCTTTAGAAAAGCGATAAAGGTACTCCTCTTCATGTGACTTCGGTGTAAGAATAATCATTTTCCGCTTCAATTCCTGCTCATATAATTCAAACACTTTATCCTTTCTTCCCTCATCAAGTGCACTATCAAACTCGTCTAGAACAATATAGCCCGGAGATGCTTCGATTGTTTGTAGCAAGGCTAGAGCAAACAATAAGGAACTAAGAGATTCCTCTCCACCAGATACACCTTTTCCAACTTTTCCTCCTCGTGCTTTCACACTCACATCTTCTAATTTTCCACGGTGGCCTTCTTTCCGCGCTTTAATGAATAGGGTGTACCGAATTCGGCCACGTCGATCGGTGTTCATGTCCCACTCAATTTTCCCTTCAAATCCGAACATGGACATATAATGAACAAACTTTTGATTCACACCAATTATTTTCATGTTAATGGTATCTTCTAAATCTTCTTTAAGCCGTTCCATTCTATCCGTATATTCTTCCAATAAAAGTTTTGATTTTTTCACTTCATTTTCGGACCGATCGTATTCCTCTTTCATCTTCTTGTAATTCTCCGGTGCAGCTTCATCAATACCTGTTTCATTCACCGCGTTGTCATATTTCGTCTTTCCAAGGTCTCGCATTTCCTCTGCTTGTGGCTTTGTTGTTTCAGGTAACTGTTCCGCCTCTTCCTCAAACTTCTCGATTAGCCGTTGTGCAGTTTCCTGTAGCCTTATTACTTCTTTCCTTGTTCTAGAATAGGCCTCTTCACTCGTTACCCGCTCATCAGACTTATTCCTTATTTGTCTCTCTATTTGTTCAATCTCACGGTCTTGATAGATAACTTTATCTTCCAAATCCTCCAAATCTCTTGCTAACCGTCTCTCTTCACGTCTCTTCTCATCTAGTAAATCTTCCAGTTCATTTAACTGATTGTTTTTCTCTTTTTTATCTTGTTTTAGCTCAGCTACCAAACCTTTTAATTTTTGCACTTTAGCAACTTTTGCTTGTTCTTTTTGAAACTGAACATACGTTGCCTGAAATTCCTTATAGGTTGAAACCTTCTGCTTCCATTCAGCAAGCGACGTATTAAGCCTATTTATTTTAGACTGAATCGTATATTGCTCCTCTAGAATGGTACTCTTTTCACTATTTAACTTGTCAAATTGGTTTCTCCGCCATTCTCTTTCATTTTCTTTCGTTAAAAATGCTTCAGCATCCTTCAGTGACTCGCGCCGACTAAACAATATCGAATTTCTATTATTTAACTCATCAATTTCTTTCGTAAGTTGATCCATCTTATCCCCGATTGTGCCAAGCTCTTGTTCTAGCTTAACCTGATGGCTTTGCAACACTTTTTCACTTAAAATAATTTTATTTTCTTCTTGGGATCCTCTTATCCCCTGTTGATCCATTAACATCCCTTTTTCAATCACAGGCATTTCTTTGGTAAAAAAGGTTTGCGTCCACCATAGTGCTTTTACGGCAAATACATAAAGGTTATCACTTAAATTATCCTTAATCTTGATATGTTTGTCCGGAAGATGGGTAATTGTCTTTTTGGGAATTACGTTTGGCAATGGGACATGATACAAGTCATTTGGCGCTTGAAATACTTTTTTGTTAACAAATAATGTATATTTAATCGTATCAAATAACTGCTCATCACTTTGTTTTGCCGTCTCATCTAACTCCAGAAGCTCACGCAACGGATAGACTTTAATATTGTTTTCTTCAAAGTAATGAATCGACTCCTCCTGGCGAGGGCTGTATACCTGATTTTTTCGGAGGTACTCTAGTTCCTTAAATAACGCTTTTTCTTTCCCTACCAGTTCACGTAGCTCATCTTTATTAGAATCAAGCTTCCGTTCGTTCCTGTCCATTTCCGCTTGAACAGCACCGCTACTATGATACGTCTCAATTAGATCTCTCACTTGTTTTTGCTTCTCATTGTCTTGCTCGATTTCCACTTCCAATTTTGCCAATTGTGGTGTTAACTTGTCTAAAGTTTCCGCAAGGCTTTTACTCATTTCTTCCTTTTCACGAACAGAGACATCCAACTTAGCGTAGGTTTGTTCCGCTTCACTCAACGCCTCAGTAACTTCCTCTTCTGTCATGCCAATACGGTCTACTTTTTTAGTAATTTCTTCAATTTGATCAGAGATGGCATCTAGTTCTTCTTGCGTTGCTTTTAACTTTTGATTGGACTCCTCTAACTCATCCACCAATTCCTGTTTACGCACGTCAAGCAAGCCAAGCATTTCCGTAAACTCTGCATGCTGCTCTTTTTGCTCAACGTGATGGATGACTAGTGTTTTTTTCTCATCCATCTTTTCTTCCTTTGTATCAATCAATTCCTCAATCTGGCCTTTTAAGGAATCAATTTGCTTCAGATGATAATTTTCCAACCATTTCAAACCAAGATAATATTGCTTAAACCCTTCCTCAAGCCGACGGTTCCGATCGTGGTACCTATCGAGCTCCATCTTTTTTTGCTTCAGATGCATTTTGTTAAGCCCTTGTTTACTCTCTGCATCTTGCAGGCTTTGTTCCGTTTCCTTCACAAGCTCCTTACTTTGCTCCCAATTTTTCTGGATCTTATCAATTCCATTCATTTCACTAAAAATCCGGAACCGCTCTTCGGGATGCATAACCGCAAATTGATTCACTTCTTTTTGATACCAAATCAAATAAAACTCATCAGGATCAACCGCATACTTATATAGCACTTGGTTTTTATATTCGGAAAAATTAAGATTTCCACCAGAAGAAAATTTCGTTGACCGCTCCCATTCGTCCATCACATCTCCCTCTTCAATGTAAAACTCCTTCTTAATTGGATCCCCTGGCTTTTGCTCAATATCTAACCGAAATTGAACGAACTGTGGGGCATCGACCTTAACCTTTCCTTCATTTTTGAAAAGCAGTTCAATTTTTGCCCGCCATGTTTGATCTGATGGAAGATTATTAGACTTTAATCCTTCTAAATCAACCTTACTAGAATAAAGTACCCCACCCATACAAAAAGTAATGGTTGACTTACCAGCACCATTTGGTCCAGAAATGAGAATGTGATCATCTTTATCTGAAAAATCCATAACCGTCGGGGTATAATCACGAATACCAGAAAATCTAAGTCTCCATGGAATCATCACCCACACCTCCGTTCATGTTGTATCGTTTAAAGAACCGTAACACGTCTTCCATATGAAGCTGATTCGACTGACTAAATTCCGCATACCGCCGCAAATACGAATCGGAGAACATATGTACACCAATAGCCGTAAGTTGATACGCCTCTTCATCAGAATTCGTATCATAAACTTCAATTGCACCAATTTTTTTCAAAGGATCTAAGTTTGCTTGAATTTTCCTTGTCACCTGCAGAGATTCATGACCAAAACTATGAATCAATTGTGAGAAAAGCGTGTATTCATTTTGCAACACCTCTTGGTGATAAAAAATAAACATGAGAATCGCAAGGCTCTCCTTGTTCAAGACATTTCTCGCTTGTTTTGCGGGTACTCGCATTAGCGCTACAACTTGGTTTCTACGCTCATCATAAATCACCTTAAAATAACGGCTAAGCCCTTGATTCACCCGTTTAATAAATGAAGCAAAAGCTTCCTCATCATTCGTAATACCAAGTAATTTCTCCACTTCCTTACGTGATAGACCAAAGTTCCCCGTTCGGATGGTAGCAGAAGAAGAAAACAAGATTTGCATAAAGACAAGCTCTTCTTCCTTTGTCAAAAACCCCTGTATCGACTGCAAGGCTGACAAGGGATTAATATTTTGAATCTCTTCTTCCTCGTTTTCTAATTCCATAGGTTCCTTGTTCATCCTCTATCCACCTCCAATCTCTCTCCGTCTTATTGTCATCTAATTTTCGATTTGCTTTCTCATCGATATCTGCCTTTTTATTAGCAATGAGTGCAGACACACCAATTAGACCATTTAAGACGTCACTCCATTTATCAGATCCAGCCTGAACTACTAATTCATCTAGTCCTGCTTCGTCTACGTTATCGAGGTATTTTTCAATCTGCTCGGTATGAATCATTTGTTTCGTCATTTGCCATCTTGAGTCTCCCATAAGCTCTTCTAGTTGATCCTCCATCACTTCTTCTAATTCTGGAAAATCCTCTTCCACCGTTTCTTCGATTTCCTCCGTGATTGGTTCATAGTTCTCCACATACTCGATCCCCTCATCAATTGCCACCGGCGGCAAGGGACTAGCAAATTTGACCGGTACCCACATACCATCCAATTCCTCATCCTCATATTGTCCCTGTTCCATAAAACTAAGGATTTGATGAGCATTAGGTATATCCGAACCTATTGGTGGATCAAATGACTTCACAATAAAATTCCGGAAGAGTTCAGGATGGATTGTCTTGATAAAATCTGTCTCTTGCAGATGGGCAAACTTAAGAATCTTGTTTATCGTCCCAAGACTTATCTTTGTTCCTTCACTTATCGCTGTTGTTCCCCTTTGCTTCACAGTAGCAAAAACAAGTTCCTGGTCTAGCGTTTCAAATTTAGCAAGCCTTTCAACCATTTTTACTTCCAATTCTTTCATCAATTGATGGATAACCTCTACCTGGTTCAATGCGTTGCGATCGGACAAATACTCTAACTCTCTTTCGGTTAATAGCGAGACCGCTTCCTCCACATTTTTAATCATACTCATTAGTTTGTTCCCACCAGAAATGCCCTTATCATCATAAGCCTCACTTAGCTCCGCATCTCTTTTTGCTTGGAAAAGCGATCGTTGAACATCATCATTCAAATAATACGCAAGGGAATCATTAGCAAGCCGAATCAAGACATCCATCATTCGCTTACCAACATCACGCATCTTGATTCGCTTCCCCGTTTTTGCAATCCAGTTGTATTTTCCCAACACAAACGTCAAGTGTTTTATGAAGCCGATTGTCATCTCTTCGTCATAACCGAACGTATGACGGTAACGATAAAAAAGTGTTTCCTCATTCTCGATTGGATCCGTAATCCCAAGCGCCTCTTGATTAATAATATTTAACACTCGCAAAAAACGTAGGACGTGAATCGGCGATTGAAAATATTCCTTATCACTTAGTTCACTCAACACGCCAGATAATGCCGCAATATCACGCATGGACTGAAGAAGCTCTGGCTTATCTCCATCTGTATCAAAAATGGAAATTAAGGCTTTATCCAATTCTTCCAATACCTCACTCCTCCAATCTCTTGTTCCTGTTCTTCCTTCCCAGCTTGAATCGACTGTTTATACCGTATTTCAAACTCCTCTATATCAGTTACGATCTCTAACGGTGGAACCACCCACTTTGTAAGGACTTGCTCATTTTCAGTCAGCTGGAAAATTTCCTTAGCAATCGTTAAACCCGCTTCATCGACATCCGTCCAGATAATTACTTGTTTCACAAAGGGAACGAGATTTCCAATCAATTGTCGGTGTGCTGATCGCAACTGCCCATCAATTCCTAACACAAAGCTCTTGGAATCTAGTAAAAATTCTTCTTCATAGGCCATCCGCGTTAACACGCCTCTATTCTCCACCAACCACAACACTTCCGCACTCGTTTGAAAGTTGTCGGTAAAAACCGCTAAATCGGTTGTAGCGTGAACACTCCCATAGCTGTACGTTACTTTTTTCCCACTCATTGGTCCGGAAAAAAATATCGGCGTAATCGTACCCAAACTAGCAAGACCTAACAAATGTAACGGACGTTCGAGAAATCGTTCTGCCTCTTCAATGAAATCTTTTTTATAGGAGTCAAATTCCTTTGACCCTCCTATTTTCCGATAATAACGAGCGCCAATTTGCTTCCAGTCATAATGATATTCAATAGCAGCAATCTGGTACAAAGCTACTAAGAAATGTAAGAATAGGACTTGCTTTCTAAACCTCCAAGAAGGATTTACTGTTTCCATTTTATCAACTTGGCCTTCTAAAAACCGTTGTCCCTCATTGGCAATCAGTTGTAATCTATTTTCTAATAAGTCTAGTAATTCTAAGCGGAGCCCATCCTCCACTTTACCAGTGCCCCTCGTTTCTTCCCAGCGTGTTTTCCATTCATGGATAAGCTGCTTTTTTTCTTCTTCCTTTTGTTTTTGAATGAACTGTTGATATTGAAAAAGACCATAACCCATTCGATATTGCTCACTCTTCAAGGTCCGCTCATCTTTTTCAAAGCGATATTCCCTGATCAACCAACCATTACGAATCCAATCATACGTTTCATCTGATAGAGTCAAATGCTTCTTGACCTTTGAACTACTAAAAGCTTTTACTAGTTTTTCAGGTGGTGAGACCGTATGATCAGTAACGATTCCGATGGTTAACCTAGCAACTGTTCTTCTTGTTCTAGCAGTTCTCCTGATAACAGGGATATCCACGTTTCCGTTGTTTTCATTTATATCTATTAAATGAAGTTCTTCATTTTTTAATAAAATGTGCTCTTCTAAATACTCTTTCCATTCACTTGGAATCAAGCATTCTCCCCCCTCTACTTCCTAGTATATTTTATCACAGAGACGGGGGCTATCCTCCATCGTGTGAACTGACAAATTTATGTAATTGAGTTTTTACAACTACGACTTTCGAAATGGATTATCTCTTGTTAAATAAAATAAGACGGGTGCTATGAACACCCGCCTAAGTTAACATACATGCCGCAAGAAGAGCGGCTGACGTAAGAGATATAAGTTTCGTTTTAAAGAAGTAATTACCCTACACTTTGACCTAGCGGGGGCGATTACTTCTTTTTTCTATTGGTGACTTGTGCGATAATCGCAACAATTGCTGTCAGTCCTGTTCTTCATTGATTAAACAGTACTTTCCTCTCCTCCCCCGTAAACACCCGCGACCTCGTTAAAAATCGTTTGCCTTCAGGACCCTCCAGAGAAAACATTCCCCCGCGTCCATCGACAACATCAATAATAAGCTGCGTATGCTTCCAATACTCATATTGATCTTTAGCTATGAAAAATGGTGTGCCGCTAATTTCCCCTAAAAGGATGTCTGAATCTCCTGTACGAAACTCATCCCTTGGATAACACATCGGGGAACTCCCATCACAACATCCTCCTGATTGATGAAACATTAATGGCCCATGAAGATCTTTTAATTTGTCAATCAATTTCAAAGCCTCTTCCGTCGCAATGACACGTTTAACCATATGATGCCTCCTTTTTAATGAAAAAAGGAGCAACCCTTCACGATGGAATGAATGCTCCTTTGACAAAATCCGTTACTTACTACTGCTTAATACTGATATTTCTTTATTCATTACTGATATTCCGTTAATCTTTACTGATATCCGCTATTCTTTACTGATATTCCGGTACTGATTGCTGATATCCGTTACTCTCACTACCACCCAAGCTACAAATCTAATAAAATTTCCCGCAACCCATTAAAATAAACCAGTTGCCGTCTCACTATAATTTATCAATAAATTCTTCGTTTGTTGATAATGGCTTAGCATCATTAAATGATTTTCTCTTCCAATACCAGATTTCTTATATCCGCCAAATGCAGCATGTGCTGGGTATTGGTGATAGCAATTTGTCCAGACACGACCGGCTTCAATCTCCCTACCGAAACGATATGCCGTGTTAATATCTCGCGTCCAAACCCCCGCTCCTAATCCATATAACGTATCATTGGCGATTTCTAGTGCTTCCTCTTTATCCTTGAAGGTCGTTACAGAAAGAACCGGTCCAAAAATTTCTTCTTGGAAAATTCTCATTTTGTTATCGCCCTTAAAAATAGTTGGTTCTACATAATATCCGCCTGCCAGTTCTCCTTCTAATTTATTAACATTTCCGCCAACTAAGACTTCCGCACCTTCTTGTTTTCCAATACTTAAGTAGGAGCTTATTTTTTCCAATTGTTCATTTGATGCTTGTGCTCCCATCATCGTTTCTGTATCAAGTGGGTGACCAATTTTAATTTGGTTTACCCGTTCGATTGCTCTTTCGATAAATGCGTCATAAATAGATTCATGAACAAGCGCACGGGATGGACAAGTACAAACTTCCCCTTGGTTCAAGGCAAACATGACCATTCCTTCAATAGCTTTATCTAAGAAACCATCATCCTTATCCATCACATCTTCAAAGAAAATATTCGGCGATTTCCCACCTAATTCTAGAGTTACTGGAATAATATTTTCCGAAGCATATTGCATGATTAATCTTCCAGTAGTTGTCTCCCCTGTGAAGGCAACTTTGGAAATACCAGGATTCGTTGCAAGTGGTTTTCCGGCCTCTACCCCAAAGCCATTCACCACATTAACCACTCCCGCCGGCAATAAATCTTTCACAATGTCTAGAAGAACGTGAATCGATGCCGGAGTTTGTTCAGCTGGTTTTAAAACAACACAATTCCCAGCTGCTAATGCAGGTGCTAGTTTCCAAGTTGCCATTAGCAATGGAAAATTCCACGGAATAATCTGCCCAACTACTCCTAATGGTTCATGGAAATGATAGGCAACCGTATCATTATCCACTTGACTGATGCCACCTTCTTGCGCGCGGATAGCACCAGCAAAATAGCGGAAATGATCAACTGCAAGCGGGATATCTGCGGCAAGTGTTTCCCGAACGGCTTTTCCATTATCCCAAGTTTCAGCCACTGCTAAAACTTCCCTATTTTCTTCTATTCGATCAGCAATTTTATTTAGTATATTTGCTCTTTCTGCAACTGACGTCTTTGCCCATGCATCCTTCGCCGCGTGTGCCGCATCAACTGCTAATTGAACATCTTCTTTCGTGGAACGAGCAATTTCACAAAACACTTCACCAGTTACTGGAGTGACATTGTCAAAGTATTGCCCCTTCACGGGTGCACGGTATTCACCACCAATAAAATTATCATAACGTTTTTTAAATGAAAGGATAGAACCTTCTGTGTTTGGATTGTTGTACCTCAAGAATATTTCCCCCTTAATAATAGTAGAAATTGAGATGTTATGTATGATCCTGAAGAACCTCTCTAATAAACTTATTCTTGTTTTTCGGAAATATTCCAATGAATGATTGTTATTTCATTTAAAACGTATAGGTTAATTTCCCTTTGATTAACCAAAATGAATGTTGGATGAAAAAAAGAAATAATTACCCTACACTTTGGTCGCGGGAGGGCAATTACTTCTTTTTTCTAAAAACCAGAGGGATAGACCTGTCCTCCTGGCTCATTCTGGAAATAAATCTGATGATAAGTAACGTTCACCAGTATCTGGAGCAATGCATAAAACATTTGCAGAAGATGGGAGTGTTTTCGCTACTTGAATCGCAGAAAAGGCCGATGCTGCACTAGAAGCTCCCACAAAAATTCCTTCTTTTGCAGCAAGACTTCTAGCCATATTTTGTGCATCGTCATCATCGACATGAAGAATTTCATCATAAATTTCTTGATTTAAAATACTTGGAATAAATCCTGGCCCTGTTCCTGGAATCTTATGCGGACCCGGTTTACCGCCTGAGAGAACAGGTGATCCTTTTGGTTCCACAACGTAAATTTTCAAATGAGAAATTTGCTTTTTTAATTCTTCTCCAGTCCCTGTAACAGTTCCACCTGTACCTGCTGTTAACACGAATGCATCCAATTTCCCATCAAAGGCTTCCATAATTTCTACAGCAGTTGTTTCTCGATGTGCATCTGCATTTGCTTTGTTTTCAAACTGCATTGGAATGAAACTATTTGGTGTCTTTTTGGCTATTCTATCCGCTTCGTCAATAGCGCCTTGCATTCGCTGGCTTGATGGAGTTAAAACAACTTCCGCTCCATAAGCTTTCATAATTTTGATCCGCTCTTTCGTCGCATTGTCAGGCATCGTAACAATACAACGATAACCTTTTACGGCACTAACCATGCAAAGTCCGATTCCGGTATTACCGGATGTTGGTTCAATGATTGTGCTTTTTCCTGGAATCAACTTTCCTTCCTTTTCCGCTTCTTCAATCATATTAAATGCCGCTCGATCTTTGACACTTCCGCCGGGATTAAAAGATTCCAATTTCATAAAAACATTAGCACCGTTTGGATCAGGCAGTCTGTTTAATTGTACGATTGGTGTCTTACCGATAAGGTCGAGAATAGTTGAATATAATTTCATCCTGAGTACCACCTTTTGATTTTATTCTATCTGAAAGTACCAATTCCAACTAAAGTAGTATGTATACTAAATTTTAACGCATTTAGAGGTTATTAACAATGGAAAACCGAGATTTTTTGCCTAATTTTCTAAAAACTAATTGACTTTCCCTATTATCGTCATATAATCTAATTATAAATATTCCTATTATTATGATGTGAATTATAAGGTTATTAAAAGGTGGGAAAAACGCATGTTCCTAACGATAAAAAATGTACAGAAGCGTTTTACGAACTACGGGAAAACGGAACTAGTTTTAAAAGACATTAATTTAAACATAAAAGAAGGAGAATTCGTTTCTCTTCTAGGGCCTTCTGGATGTGGTAAATCAACACTCCTTAATATTGTTGCAGGTCTTCTGACGCCAAGCGAAGGAGAGTTACACTTGGACGATTGCTTAATTACAAAACCAGGAAAAGACAGGGGAATGGTGTTTCAGCAAGCAGCCCTTTTTCCATGGCTGTCTGTTGAAGAAAATATCATGTTCGCTTTAAAGAAAGAAATGAAAAAGAAAGAAGCAAGAGTCATTGTACAGAAATATTTACAGTTGGTGCAGTTAAGTTCCTATGCCAAACATTCCCCACATGAACTTTCAGGCGGGATGCAGCAAAGAGTTTCCATTGCTAGAGCCCTAGCCATGAATCCACGCGTTCTTCTAATGGATGAACCGTTCGGTGCATTAGATGAGCAAACGAGAAGAAGGCTTCAAGATGAACTAGAAAGAATTTGGTCCGAAACGAAAAAGACCATTCTTTTTGTTACACATAGTATCCAAGAGGCTATTAAATTATCAGATCGAATTATTGTATTAGGCACACACCCCGGTAAAATATTAAAAGAGATTCCTATAGATATCGATCGGCCACGAGAACAGCACATACAAGAAATTGTCTACTATGAAGACATGATTACGAAATTATTAAAAAATGAGATAGATAATGTCGTAGAAGAGGAGTTATACGATGCAGTTAGCTATTAAACGAATCCTCTTTTTTGTGGCATTATTTGGACTCTGGGAGTTAGCAATTAGAATCTTTCATATTCCAGCTGTCATTTTGCCATCACCGGTAGATGTGCTGTTAAGCCTTCGGGAAAGTTTAGCTGATGGTTCCTTAATAGAGGACTTAGGGGCTAGTTTTACTCGATTAATCATTGGTTTATCCATTGCACTTATTATTGGTGTTTTATTAGGCGTATTCCTAGCCAATGTGAAAACCGCGGATGAAACGTTGGGATCACTGATACTGGCACTACAAAGTATTCCTAGTATTGTTTGGCTTCCACTAGCGATCATGTGGTTTGGACTCAATGAAAAATCAGTCATTTTCATTATCGTACTTGGTGCCGCTATTGTTATGACGATTAATATGCGGACAGGGATTAAAAATGTTCAACCACTTTATATTAAAGCAGCCCAAACCATGGGATCTACTGGAATTGATTTATTCATCCGCGTTATGTTACCAGCGGCGGTTCCATATGCTGTCACAGGAACCCGCTTAGCATGGGCTTTTGCATGGCGCGCCTTAATGGCAGGAGAGTTACTAAGTACAGGGCCAGGACTCGGTTATACCTTGAAATATGCATCTGACTTTGGACGGATGGATATGGTGATTGCAATCATGTTCGTTATTGGTGTTATTGGGGTAACCGTTGATATTCTTATTTTTCAACGGATAGAAAAAAGAGTCTTGGTGAAATGGGGACTTGAACAAAAAGAAGCAGCATAATACACGAGGAGGAAGAAGGATGAAAAAATGGTTATTAATGACTATATTCGTGCTCATCATAGGAGTATTAGCAGCATGTGGTGGGGGGAATGAAACTTCCGGCGGAAAAGAAGGAAAGGAAAAAGTTGTTATTGGCTATTTCCCCAATATTGATCACGCACCAGCAATGATTGCACGTGAAAAAGGATACTATGAAGAAGCGTTGGGAGAAAATGTTGAAATTGAATATCGTACATTTCCTGATGGTGGAACCTTTATGACTGCATTAAAATCTGGTGAAATTGACACTGGGTTAGTTGGACCAGGGCCGGTTTTAAACAACTATTCAAATGGAGCTAATGTCAAAATCATCGGTGGCGCGTCAACAGGTGGCACAGTGGTTGTTGCCAGTGAACAAAGTGGAATCGAAAGCTTGGAGGACATGAAAGGAAAAACATTCATCACACCAGGAATTGGCTGTACACATGATGTTCAATTTGAAACCTTTTTAATGGAAAAAGACCTAGATGATTTAGCATCTGCACGTATTGGGGGTTCTTTAAAACATGTTACTGGTAATCCAGCAACATATCAAGGAATGTTTGAAACAGGTCAAGTAGACTTAGCGGCGGTTCCAGAACCATGGGCAACTATTTTAATTGAAAACGGTGCGAATGTAGTTGTAAGCACAGAAGAAATTGCATATGGAGAAAACCTTCCGAACGTAGTTTTAGTGGCCTCGGGTAACCTAATAGAAGAAAATAAAGAAACGGTTCAAGGCCTAGTGAAAGCACAACAAAAAGCTATAGATTTTATTCATAACAACCAAGAGGAAACGCAAGATATAGTGATTAAGGCGATTAAAGATTTAACGAAACAGGAAATGGACAAAGAAATCGTAGCAAAAGCAATGGACCGCATGACGTATACAACTGAAATTGATGAGGAAGTGCTGAAAGAGTTTGGTCAATCCTCTTTTGATTTAGAATTCCTTAAAGAAACCCCTAATTTCGACGGCTTGGTATTAAAATCTAATTAATTCATAACATTAAACTCATCCTAAAGAGTAGGCTTTTTAAATGGCTACTCTTTGGGTATCAATTATCCAGATACCTTATTTGCAAGAGCCTATTTACATTTTTTCCACCATTCCATATGGCCCCATACACTTTTCTGTATCTTCCACCAAGTCCCTTCTAAAACATATGTTTCATATGATAATATTTTTGTGTTATAATAGGAACAAACGTTCTAAGGGTAGGTGGTTTTATTATGTCAGAAGTAAATGATCGTGGATCGATTAAATGGACAGCTATGATGCTACCAGAGCATATTCAGATGCTAAATAAGATGTGGAAAGACAAGGAAAGGAAAGCTAAGCCAATGTTAGACGAGCAAGAATTAGAAGAAATAAACATGAAACTGCAACTCGCTATTCATCATCATTTACCCGTTCAAATTAAATATTATTCCGATTATGATTACAAAGTGATTAAAGGCAAAATAAAAAAGATTGATCTCGCCGATAAATATATACAGTTAGATGATTATACGAAAATAGGATTAATGGATATTTTAGATGTTGTTACGGAATAGCCCTAGCCGATAAGGTTAGTGGCTTTTCGCCTTTCTCGGGTATTTCATAACATATCAAAAATTAGGCGAGTCTTTTCGTTGCTGTTCTTATTCTATGTATTCATCACAAATCAAACGTTTGTCTGAATATGGATTGGTTGTTACTCAGCAAGGTTTCTAGCCATATTAAAACCCCTAATTAAGGAAATTAGAGGCAGCAACAAAATATATATCAATGTAATGTAAGTGAACTACCCCCACTTACCACTCTTACGGGTTGCTTGAAGTGGGGGCTTCTTGGGTAATCGCCACTTTTGGTAGCTGACGAATTTGACCAAGCTAACCCTCTTGTTCCAAGAGTTTATTTTTTTATCAGGCACTTTCTAACAATCGAATGCCTTCTTTTTTGATATTGAGTGCTGAATTGTAATCCCTATCAAGGTTTAGTCCACATGCACATTGATAAGTACGTTCTGATAATTTGATTTCTTTTACTGCCCCACATTTCGAGCAGGTTTTTGTAGAGGGAAACCATTTATCTATTTTGACAAGTCGTTTCCCTTGTTCTTTTAATTTGTAGTGTAAGAAAGAAGTAAACATCCCCCA